>NZ_JBEXNW010000006.1:0-372235 GCF_040611295.1 Streptomyces sp. NPDC002935 | reverse complement strand
CGTCGCCGGCCGTGGGCCGCGAGAGCGTACCGCACCGGGAGATGACGCTGGGGGCTGATGTGCCCTTCGGGCCGCGCCCCCGCGAGCGGCTGTTTCACATGAACAACCCGGCTGGCTGGGCTGGGTTCAATGACCCAGATGTGACAGCCTCGACCGATGACATGACGGATGATCAAGACCGCAGACTCCCGCCCGAGATCAGCACGAGTAATCCCGAGCGAGCGCCACGCCAGAGCCTCCGACCCGCATGTTCGAAGTTGGCGAAGACTCAGACATCGCGCCGGTCAACCTCGGCATGCCAGGTGTCCAACCTGCGGAGTCGGCATGACCACCTGTCACGTCAATGTGATGCGACCACTCGAAGCTCCAGCTCGTGTCTCGCCTGACTCCGCAGGATCTCCTCCAGGTGGTGCAACTCGGTGACAAGCCGGTCGTCGTGGCCGAGCACGCGGCCGGCCAGGCCGATCAACGAGTCGTCCTCATGAGGGGACGACCACTCGAAGAGAAGGCTGCGAAGGGCGTCACTGCTCTCATCCGGATCCGGCGCCAGGCGCAGACCGACCCATCCTCGGTCCGTCCAATGGCTCAGAAGGGCGGTAAATGTCTCGATGCAGTGCCGCTTGTTGTCGGAGCCCTCATCGGAATTCAATTGCGCGACCAGCTCGGCATACAGCTCCGTCATACCGAGTCCCAGCACGCGTGCGCCCGCATACGCCCAGTAGTCCGATCCCGTCCCGCTGCCGTATGCCTCCCAGCGCGGATTCCACAGCAGTCGGGTGAATTCGGCGCGCGCATCCGACTGTCGGTCGCCCGCACAGGCCAGTGCTGGGACAACACTCGCAGCGTGACCACCACAGCAATGGTGTCCGTCAAAGCGGAACAGTCTCACCACGGCAGCCAGATACAGGGCGCTGGGCCCGTCAGATGCGCCAGGCCCGGATCATGTCGGCGGCGCCGAACACATCGCTCTTGCCGGCGATGAGGTCTTTGCACAGCTCGACGAGTTCCCCGTAAGGCGCGTCGAGTCCTTCGCCGCTGGCGTGCATGTAGGCGATGGTGACGGCGCACGCGAAGCGGACGTTGAGGGAGGGAAGGGGCCGCAGCTGGAGCAGAGTGTGCAACAGCGCGGCTGCGCGCCAGGACGCATCGGGGTCGACGCCGAGGCGGGGCGGGTCCACGCGATGCCGCGCCACCGCAGCGACGAGCGCGGAGAAGTCTGAGATATGCGGCTGATCAGGCAGGGCTGCCTCGTGCTGCTGCAGGAGCCAGCGCACGTCAATGTGCACGACGGGTGCCATCGGGTTCAGGCAGCCCTACCCGTCGCGCGGTTGACGGGGCCGTCATCGATGCCCGCGGCGGCGATGGCCTCGGCCAGCCCAGGATCGTTGAAGACACGCTGGAACACTGCCGCGCCCTCCACGAGTGCCCGGTGTTGGGCGATCGCGTCGGCGGTGGAGGCCCTCACGAACGCCTTCATCGGCACGCCCCGCTCCTGGGCGATCGCCCGGAGGTCCGCGAGTTCCGCGTCAGAGAATTCCACGTTGAGTGCTGCCATGAGGTTCAGGGTACCGCCGAGGTACCCCGAGCTCAATCATCCCAGCTCAGACCCCACCACTCAGGTACCCACGGGGTACCCGGCCAGCATCCGACAAGGAAAGAGACGACCTGGCTAGTCGGGCCCGGCCCAGTCGAAGGTGATGTGCTTGCTGGACCGGCCTTCGCGGCCCCAAAGGAAGCCGTGGGCATCGGCGCGGTCCACCGTCGAGCGGCCCCAGGTCGCGACCTGGCCCGGTCCGGTCTCCGCACCCGGCAGGTTGGTCGACTGGACGCGCGCACCCTCCGGGGTCGTGGGTCCCGTGAGCGCGACCGCGCTCGCCTCGACCCGGCCCGGTACCACGGCCCGCCAGCTCGCGAGGTCGTCGGCGACCTCGACCTCGATGGGGGCGAACTCCATGCCGCGCATCTCGGCGCCCATCATGCTCACCATCTGGGCCGGCCAACTGCCCGCCTGCCCACCGAAGATCATCTGAAGCGCCTGGCGCTGGGGTTCGTCGGCGCGCTCGTCGACGAAGACCGCGGCGTACGTGTCCGTGTGCTCGGCCCAGATGTTGCCGACGAACGAGGCCACCATCAGCACGTTCAGGCCGTCCAGCCGTACGTCACCGTAACGGCCCTCGCGGATGTGCCAGGCCAGGATGCCGTCGCAATCGCCGTGGGTCGGCAACTGTGCGAACGAGCAGGGGCAGGGCACGTTGCACTTGCAGGTGTCGAACCAGTCGCCCGCCGCGTGCCACCGGGGAACGGTCGCCGTCGTCTCGGACATCTCCCTGCCTCCTCGTGACCGTGCCGGGACGTCGGTCTCGGGAGGACGGCAGAGCCCTTGGGAGCCATCGTCGGCCCACGCCCGGATCGTGCGGGTACCACCCCATTATCCCACCGCAGGGGTCACCCGGAGGAGGTGTGTCCGGGTACACGCGTTCCCGCGCGCACGCGCAGGTCCGCCGTGATGTGCTGGAGAGGTGCGCCTCGACCGGAAGGCCCTGTCACCCCCTCTGCGTCCGGCAAATCTGCTGTCGGCCCCGCAGCTTGCGTTCGCCTGGTCCGTGATGGCGTCGATCGCCCTCCTCGCCTGGGTGCTGGTGGTCGACCAGGCCCGTGACATGGGGGTCGAGCCGGGAACCATGGGGATGGGCGTCCCGCTGTTCCTGCTGCTGTGGCTGGTCATGATGATCGCCATGATGTTCCCGTCGGTGGCTCCGGTCGCCCTCACCTGGGCGCGGGCCATCGGGCGCCAGTCGCCCACGGGGGTCGTGCGGGTGGCTCGTACCGCCCAGTTCGTCGGCGGGTATCTGCTGGCCTGGACGGCGTTCGGCCTGATCGCCTACGGGCTCCTCGCCGGGACCGGGGCCCTGGTGGACGAGCACCCGGGCGCCGGGCGCTGGATCGGCGCCGGGGTCTTCCTGGTCGCCGGGCTGTACCAGTTCGGCCCGTGGAAGGACCTGTGCCTGCGGCACTGCCGGAGCCCGATGGGCCAGCTCGTGCGCTACGCGGGCTTCCGGCCCCGGGCCCGCGATCTGCGGGTCGGGGCGCACCACGGGGCGTACTGCGTGGGCTGCTGCTGGGGGCTGATGGTCGTGCTCGTCCCGCTGGGCGTCATGAACGTCCTGGCGATGGCAGCGGTGGCCGTGGTGATCTTCGTGGAGAAGCTCTGGCGGCTGGGCCCCGTCTTCTCGCAGGTCGTCGGGGCCGCCTTCCTCGTACTCGCGGTACTGAGCCTCTTCCAGCCCTGGCTGCTGCCGGGCCTGATCCCGCCCCAGTCGCCCATGACGGAGATGCTCCGCCTCTAGGCTGTTTCCTTCAGATCATCGGATCAGGTCGGTTACGCGTTCCATCGCCGCAGCCCAGTAGTCACATGATCCGCTGGACAGGCCCCAGTTGCACCCGGCGCCCTGGGTGGGCCAACCATACGAAGGGCTCCACCGGTCCTCGTGCTCAACGGGACCCTCTTCAGTGCTCACTACTGCATCCGTTGGTTGTTGAGCTCAACCCCGTCGACGGCATGTGGTCGCACTTGAAGAGATCGCTGGCCAATCTCACCAAACACAGCCTCGACCAGCTCACTGCGCTGGTAAAGACACGGTTGAAACTGATGCAGTACCGCCCCCGCCTCATCGAGGGTCTCATCACCAAGACCGGGCTCGACTTTCCACCGCCGTCAGCCGTCAAAAATCTCTAGTCAGAATGCAGTGGGGATCGTCGTTGTCTTCGTCGCCCACACGGGTCCAGAGCATCAGAGTCTTTCCATGCCGCCGTGCGTTGAGGACGTCTCCCACGTCATCCCCCTCGGGGCCTTTGGTGTCGAACGACAACGAGACCGCGGTCCCTGTCTTGTTGGAGTCGTCTTTCCAGGTGCCCGGTCCTGACCGGGGTTCTGTCCAGTTCCAGTCCGAGGCGCCCATCCAGTCGCCGCATACGTTGTCGGCGGTGAAGGTGCCATCTGGCTTCAGCGTCAGGGTGCCGCCGTCGGCGTCGGTCCATGTGGTCGTGAGTTCGGCCGGCTTCAGCACGACGGATTCACCCTCGGGCGGCGGCCGGTTCCAGATCTTGCCGCAGGCCGTGAGGGCGAGAGCCATGGCAAGGAGGACCAGCGCGGTCCGGCAGGAACGCAACACACTCCACCTCCAGCGGTTTCTACAGGTCGCGTGCGCGACCTGGGCGATCAAGGACGCGTTCCGCAGCCTGACACAGAATTTGAACACGTTCAAGACTGAGTTCACGGAGACGGAGCCCCACGGGTCGTCACGGCCGTACCGCAACGAAGTGGTGCTGGTCGCGGTCATGAGCGGTGATGTCTCCAGAGGACTGTCCGGTGGACGCCGGGCCGTACTCGTCGTACTGCATGTCCTCAGAGGGATGGCCCGCAAGCCGACGGCACAGAAGCGGCGCGGTGCCTGACTCCACAGGGCGTCGACCTCGGTAGCAGCTCTGCCACCACCAACGTGAGTCCTGACGTCACCGTGGATCGTGGGAGGCACCAGAGCCCGACTCTCGCGTGAGTCGGGCGAGGTAGACGTCCAGGGATTGAACACGTCCCGGGAGGACTTCCCGGAGGTCCCACCAGCGGATGGCCGCGATCTCCTCGGTGGCCTGGAAGTCCCGAATACCGGTGGTGCGGCCTGCGAACAACGCCGCGTTCTCAGCTCGCTGGTCGGGTGCGAGTACAAAGCCCGCGTAGCCGATCAACCGTAACGGTCCGTCGGATACCTGCCCGCTCTCCTCCAGCAACTCGCGCGCGGCCGCCTGACGAGGGGATTCGCCTTCCTCTATGCGGCCGCCGGGCAGTTCCCACGCCTGGCGGAATCGATCGAAGACCATGAGGACACGGTCGGCGTGCCAGATGGCCACCAGCGCCGCCGGCAGCGGCGCGTCACACGGTGGCGCGCCTTCGGTCCCGCGTGCGAAGGAGACCAGGTGATTGCCGCGACCGTCGACTGCGAGGGGCAGGCCATGAGAGTGGGGCACCTCGCTATGATTCCCAGGCCAATGAAGTGACAGTCCGATCCGGCATGACGGATGAACAGCCGCGACGCGGGTGGGGCAGTTTAAGGACATTCCGCCCCACCTTTCACTTCCGCGCAGCTTAGAAGCTGTCAACGGATCGCATGATCGCCAGGACAAGTCCAAGTAGGCCCCGCTCGGGGACGATGCCTACGGCGTGCCGGGAAGCCGGACCGTGACGAGGAGACCGCCGGCGGGGCGGGGAACGAGGCTGAGGGTTCCGTCGTGGGCGCGGACGATGCTGTGCACGATGGCCAGGCCGAGGCCGACGCCGACGTGCTCGTCGGTGCGTACGCGTTCCGTTCCGCGCTGGAAGGGTTCGGTGAGAGTCGGTACCAGTTCCGGTGGAAGCCGACTCCCCGTGTTCTCGACCCGCAGCACGCTCGTGTCGCCGTGCGCCTCGGTGTGGACCGTCACGGTGCCACCTGCGGGGAGGTTGTGGACGATGGCGTTCTGGAGGAGGTTCGTCACCATCCGCAGCAGGAGCTCCGCGGAGCCGCTGGTCTGAGCCGCCCCGCCCGTGACATCGAGCGTGATCCCGCGCTGTTCGGCGAGGGGAAGCAGCATCTCGGCGGCTTCTTCGGCGATGAGGGAGAGGTCGACGCTCTCGCGGGTGAAGTTTCCGCGGTCGCCGCGGCTGAGCAGCAGGAGGGCCTCGGTGAGGTCGATCGCCCGCGTATTGACAGCGTGCAGGCGTTCGATGAGTTCGTCCCGGTCCCGTGTGGGGTCCTTGCGGGCGACGTCGAGGAGCGTCCGCGAGATCGCCAGGGGGGTGCGCAGTTCGTGGGAGGCGTTCGCGGCGAACCGCTGCTGCTCGGCGACGTGGGACTCGAGTTGTTCGAGCATCGAGTCGAACGCGTCGGAGAGTTCACGGAATTCGTCTTGGCGGCCCTTCATGCGGATCCGGTGGGACAGCGACCCGCTCCCGGCCATCCGTGCCGCATCTGTGATCTGTGTGAGCGGTGCGAGCATCCGGCCGGCGAGGATCCATCCCCCCAGGAGGCCGAACACGAGCAGGAAGACCATCGCCACGGCCGCTGCGGGGGCGACGCCGCGCAGGAGGTCGGAGCGGCTGGGCCCGACGATGATCACGGCGCCGAACTTGTCCTGGAGGGATCTGGGGTCGCTGGTCGGTAGCCAGCGCAGCGCGAATACCCACACGACGGCCAGCAGGAGAGTTCCCGCGACGAAGAGGAATCCGGCATAGCTGAGGGTGAGCTTCAGCCGGGCACTGCGCCCTGGGCGTCTATTCATGAGTGCCGCCGGGGTCGGTGGTGTCCGTACCGGTGTCGATCCGGTAGCCGACTCCGGGCACCGTGGCGATGATCCATGGTTCGCCGAGGCGTTTGCGCAGTGCGGAGACGGTGATGCGCACGGCGTTGGTGAGGGGGTCGGCGTTCTCGTCCCAGGCCCGTTCCAGCAGGTCTTCGGCGCTGACGACCCCGCCCTCGGCGGCGACGAGGACTTCAAGGACGGCGAACTGCTTACGGGTCAGCGCGACGTAGCGTCCGTCGCGGAAGACCTCCCGGCGGAACGGGTCGAGCCGCAGACCCGCGATCTCACGGACCGGGGGCCGGGCGTACGCGCGTCTGCGGTCGAGCGCCCTCAGCCGCAGGACGAGCTCCCGCAGCTCGAACGGTTTGGTGAGGTAGTCGTCGGCGCCGAGCTCGAACCCGGAAGCCTTGTCGTCGATCCGGTCGGCAGCGGTGAGCATCAGGATCGGGATGCCGCTGCCGGAGGCGACGATGCGCCGGGCGACCTCGTCGCCGGAGGGGCCGGGGATGTCGCGGTCGAGGACGGCGAGGTCGTAGGAGTTGACGCTGAGCAGTTCCAGGGCGGAGTCGCCGTCGCCCGCGATGTCGGCGGCGATCGCCTCCAGCCGCAGACCGTCACGTACTGCTTCCGCCAGGTAGGGCTCGTCCTCCACGATCAGTACACGCATGTCGCAAGACTAAGCAGCACGTCATATCGCCGACGTATGCAGGACGGGTGCACACCGGACACGCGACTCAGCCCGCCGGCGCCGGTGCGGGGCGCGGCTGGTCCGAAGGCGCTTCCGCCGTAGTGCGCCACCAGCGGCGCGACGCCAGCGCGGCCAGCACGGCGCCGACGGCGTTGACCAGTACGTCGTCCACGGAGGACACCCGGTCCAGCCGCAGGACGTACTGCGCGGTCTCGACCAGGGCCGAGCAGCCCGCCCCGAGGGCCAGGATGCGCGGCGCGGACGCCAGCGCCGCGAACCGCATCGGGGCGAAGAACCCCAGCGACGCGAAGACCAGCAGGTTGCCGACGATCCCGAGCGACCCCATCGTGACCAGGTCCCGCAGCGGTACCAGGCTCACCCGTTCGGGGGCGGTGCCGGCCCCGCCGCCCGGCATCATTGTCAGCCACAGGAACGGCACCGTCCCGTGGACCATGCCCACCTCGGCCAGCGACATCCGCCAGGGCGATGTGACGCCGGCGGCACGTCGACGGCGCGCCAGAACCCACACCACCAGCGCGGCCAACGGCAGCGTGACCAGCGTCATGAGCACCACACCATTGAACGTGTCGAAGCAGCCGTGCCACCGCCCGGCCATGCACATCGGAGCGGACATCATGAGCGGCCGCCGCACGACGGACACGGCGCTCGCCATGCCGAGGATCGCCAGGCCGAGAAGCACGACCCTGCGCGTACGGCGGGGCGGTGCTGACAGGGATGCCTTGTGGTTCATGCCCCCATTGGAGACGGAGGGCCGTCGCGGTGGCGTATGCGATTTTCCATACGCCCGCGATACGCGGAATTCCGGCATCAAGGAACTGGCACAAGCTGGCAGTGAGATGGTCCCCCGCCGCTGGTGAGCGCGACAGCCCAGCTACTGCAGATGCTGGACGACTCGTCCGTGAACATCGCACCGCACTGCCGAGCATCCAGGACGAGCTCGCCGTCACGCCCGCACATCTGACCCGGACCGTGAACACCTGAAGGTTGTCACGTACGGGGCGAGGTCAGTCGGTTGAACCTTCGCTCCGCTCGCTCTCGAACTCCTCGGCGGAGGTGAGTCCCTTGATGAAGGAACGGTTGCCGAGCAGGTCCAACAATGCGTCGGGAAGTCTCACGTTCAACAGCCTCTCGGCCTCCCCGATCGCACGGTCCGTCAGAGTTGGTTGCACCCCATAGTCGCTGCTGGTGTCCCAGAAGCGGGACTGGTGATCCTCAAAGCGTGCCATGACCGGCATCGTAGGAGCCGGGCTCGACAGCCCGCATGAAAAAGGGCTCAGTAGCCGAAGGGGGCAGTGACACGCGACCCGGCCAATCCGCCACCACTACAAGGGCTATGTGCTCTTCAGTGGCCCCTTGAAGGACTTGCGGAACACCGGCCCGGCGAAGGGGAGAATGGCGGCCAGGGCCTTGCCCTTGAGGGTGCTGGGATGCTCCCGGTCCAGCTCGATGTCGACGCGGGTGCCTTTACCCTCGGGGGTCATCTCGAACACCCACCCCCCGCCTGGCCCGAATACCTTCGAGTCGAGCGTGGTGACGGTGACCTTGTTACCCGACGGATCCCATTCGTAGCGTGCACGCTCCCACCCGCTCTCCGTTCCCTCGGTCACCTCGGCCCAGGTGTCCCCTCGTTCGTGGACCTTGAAGTGTTCCGCGTCGATCGTGGGCCACTCCTGCGCCCGCGCCGGGCTGAAGTCGGTCAGGACCCCCATCACCTCCGACGGGCTCAATGAGGAGTCCATATGAAATCGCAGGACTGCCATGACCTGCTCCCTCTATCAAGATGGACGGTTCATGCGGCCGCGGCCGCACGGTTGAGGACGCTACGTCGCTCTGCCGTCCTCGGGGAACCCAGCCCACCCCTTTCCGCGAGCGAAGCAGTCCGCCCCGTCTTCAAGCATGCGCCTCTCCTCGTAGCTGCGCAGGCCAGCAGGCACCCGTCACCCACCATTGCCGGGTGCGTGTTCGCTCCCCTTTCCCGTCGAGTCGTGGCACGCCGCGACCGAGGAGGCGCTTTGAGTGACGTTGCCCGAGCATTGGCCGCATCGGACGTGTTCCCGACGCCGCAGGATCCGGACGGCCTTGCACAGCTGCCGTTGGTGGCGGGCGCCGTCGGCAACCACGATCCAGTCCCGCAGATGCTGCGGGTCGCGGGCCATGGCCTGGGCGAAGGCGTCGGCGACGACCTGCTCCGGAGAGCGGATTACTGACGCGGCGCACCATTTCCGCTAGGCGTTCGGGCCTGGCCGCGGCGGCCGGTTTCGCTGCGGCCGCCGGGTGGGTGAATGAGTCCCGCCCCCTACACGCAAGTTCTCGCCGCCCGAATCGACCGAGGCGCCGCAGCTCAGCACCCCCGGGGTCGCGGCGCATGAGCACACGAGACTCACGTGTCGGGGTGTCGTCAAGGCTCCGCGTCAGGACAGGGAGAGGACGCAGAACTCGTGGCCCTCCGGGTCGGTCAGGCACGTCCAGGGAACGTCGCCCTGGCCGAGGTCGAGGTCGAGGGCGCCGAGAGCCCGCAGTCGGGCCACCTCCGCTGCTTTGTCGTCACCCGGGTACGGCAGGAGGTCAAGATGGACGCGGTCTGGCACGGTCTTCGCATCGGGAGTGCGAATGAACTCGAGATACGGGCCGACACCCTTGGCAGAGCGCAACGCCGCATGATCATCGGTCACCTCGTGCAGGGTCCAGTCGATCGTCTCGTCCCAGAACCGGGCCATGGCCCGCGGATCCGCGCAGTCGACCACCACGGCGGCGATCGGCCCGGTGTCCCGGTAGATCTCCCGAGGCTCCAGCACGCAGAACTCGTTGCCCTCCGGGTCGGCGAGGACCGTCCACGGCACGTTGCCCTGGCCCACGTGGGCGGGCGTCGCACCGAGAGCCTGGAGGCGCGTGCGGGAACGCTTCCTCGCCGACCACGCCGAGGAGATCCGTGACCTGCGCGCCGCCCTCGTCCCGGCCCTCCACCGCGCCGGGAAACGCTACGGCGTGCGTCTCGCCTTCCCGGCACCGTGACCCGGAGCGCCCGACCGGCGGAGCGCCAGAGCGCCGGAGCAGCCGACGGGCCGGAGCAGCACTGCCCGGTTACGGGGCAGCAGTGCTCGCTCGACTCCCGGCCGGTACGCGCCCGTCGTGCTGACTCGCATGGTGGCGCGTGGGTGACACACGAACTACGGTGGCGCGATGGACGAACGGGCGCGGCTGCTGACACGAAGCTGCACGACCGGGTGGGGCGACTGGATCCATGGGGAACTGTGGCTGCTCCCGTCCTCCTTGGTCCGGCGACGACTCGGGTTCACCGCCACCGTGGCGAACAGCAAGGGACCGACGGTGGTCATGCCGTTGCCGGAGGCCGACGTGACCGCGGGTGCCACCGCGCTGATCGAAGCGGAACACCGGACCAACAAAGTGATACCTCTGGCCGGCATCGCCTCCGCCCGCCTGCGCCGCGGCATCACCGCCGATCGACTCACCGTGCACATGCAGGACGGAACCCAGCACAAATTCCTCTGGCTTCCCGCATACGCCGTCCTCGCACACGAGCTCACCCCCTGGCTCCACTGACTCATCGAGGCGGATTCCGCGGTCTGCCGGCCGCAGGGGACGCACTTCTTGGCCACCGGCATCCGGCCGCTCGGCGAGTCGGACCGTTTCGCGTTCTGCCGCACTCGGCCCGAGCGTGCCGGGGTCACTGGCCGAAGCACGAACTCTCCAACCCCAGCTCTCCTGCCGGTTCTTCATCCCCTGGGACGCCGAGTGGTCAACCGCTCGGACCGGCCTCGGCTCCGCCCCCAGCATCTGGTCGAAATCAGTCCCGCCTGATAGTTGCGGTGTGTGTCGGGGTGCGGGCTGCTTGTTCGCGGCCTAGTTCTGCGGTGCCAGCGTGCGCAGGACGTCGAACTCGTTGCCCTCCGGGTCGGCCATGACCACCCAGTTTCGGTCCGAGCCTTGGCCAACATCCGTCTTGGTGGCGCCGAGGCCGAGCAATCTGGTCACCTCGTCCTCGGTGCCGGCGTCGATCGGGCTGACATCGAGGTGAAGCCGGTTCTTCACGGTCTTGCCCTCGGGCACCTGGATGAACAGCAGGGTGGGCGGCATCTGGCGGGCCCGAACATCCTCGACGGTCGGCACCCAGGAGCCGATCTCGACCTTGCCGTCACTCCGGTCGATCACCTTGAAGTCCAGGACCTCGCACCAGAAAGCCGCAAGCCTCTCCGGATCGCGGCAGTCAACGACCAACTCGGTGAACCTACTTGTCATGACGCTCCCAGGTAGAATGCGGGCGGGGCACAGAGTATGGGCCATACCGTCCGTCCGACGCATCCGAGCTTCCCGGACCAGCGACATCAGACGGACTTGACCCAGCATCAGATACGCGAGAGGCCAGGCCCACCCGCCGTGGACAACTGCCGGAGTGACGGTGTTCGGGCACGGCCCTCGTCCTCGCAGGGCCCGCGACAGGTCGGTATGGTGTGCGGCTCGATGAAGATCAATTACGTTCGGCCGGGGGCCCGTTGGAGGGATGACGGGTTGCGGGCAATCTGCCCGGTGTGCGCACGCAGTCCCTCCCCGCCGTCCAGGCGCGAGGCCTGCTGACGCCGGTGCCGTCCGCCGCGACGAGGGGCTGACACCACCTCCGCGTCATCGGCACGCGTGCTCTGGTGACCCTCGCTCCGGAACCGGAGTCCCGCGGTTCTTGGCGGCTCGTCCTTCACGCTCCGTCCTCGGCCTTCCGCCGCACGCGAGCGGCCACCAGGCCTTAGCACTCCTCACGCCATGCCCCGTACTACCGAGTGCTGACGCACGTGCATGATTTCGAGAGTCGATGCGGGAGTGGGGAGCGGTCGTGGCCGAGGAGGACACGGCGCCCGGGTGCCCGTCAGCCGACGAACGTCTCGCGGTAGACACTGGGCGGCACTCCGACGTGTGCCTTGAACAGCGTCCGGAAGTTGGCGGGGGTGCCCAGGCCGCAGTGGCGTGCGATGGCTTCGATCGTGAGGTCGCCGGATTCGAGGAGTTCGCGTGCGCGGGCAAGCCGGGCGTCGAGCAGCCACCGCATGGGCGGCAGGCCGGTGTCGGTGTGGAAGCGGCGGATCAGGGTCCGGCGGGACATGCCGGCCCGGTGCGCCAACTGGTCGACGGTGAGCGGCTGGTGCAGGTTGCGCAGGGCCCAGCCGCAGAGTGCGGAGCTCTCGGACGGCTCGGGTCGCACTGGCAGGTCGATGAACGGGGCCTGGCCACCGATGCGGTGTGGGGCGGCTACCAGCAGGCGGGCCTGCTGGTTCGCCAGGCGTGGGCCGAGGTCGCGGCGGATGAGGTGGAGGCACAGGTCGAGGCCGGAGGACACTCCGCCTGAAGTGAGCACTTGGCCCTCGTCGATGTACAGATCCTCGGACACGACTGTCACCCGGAGGTACTGCTTGGCCAGTGCCTGCGCGTACAGCCAGTGCGTGGTGGCGCGGCGGCCGTCGAGCAGACCGGCGGCGGCGAGGGCGAACGCGCCGGTGCAGATGGACGCCATGCGAGTGCCGCGCTCTGCCGCCCCCGCCAGTGCGGCGGTCACCTCGGCGCCGGGCGCGTCCGGCTCCAGGTAGCCCGGGACGATCACGGTGTCGGCGGTTGCCAGGGCATCCAGACCGTGCGCGACGGACAGCGCAGGGCCGCCGTGCATCGGGACGGGGCCGGGGCGTTCGGCGCAGACCGTGAGCGTGTACGGGCTGTTCCGCCAGCTGCCGAAGACCTGCCAGGGGATCCCGATGTCCAGCGCGAGGACGTTTTCGAGAGCCATCACGACCACGTGATGTGCCCCGCTTGATGGCCGATCCGCCATGGCACGATCCTATCGCTTCATGGCACGAGTGCCACTGACAGGTGGGTTCGGTACGCGCCTACGGTCGCCTCATGGACACTGAAGCCCGCCTCCTGCCGGCACTCCCGGGCACCCCGGTCGCCCGTGCCGCCGTCGAGCTTGTTCGGTCGTGCGAGAGCGAGCCCGTCGCCAACCACAGCATCCGCAGCTACGTGTTCGCCGCGCTGCTGGCCGAACACGAAGGGCTGAAGCCCGGCATCGACTTCGATGCCGAACTCCTCTTCCATGCCTGCGTCCTGCACGACCTCGGGGCCTCGCCGTCGGCCCCGGGCCAGGCGCGTTTCGAGGTCGAAGGCGCCGACATGGCCGCCCGGTTCCTTACCGAGTACGGCTACGGAGCCGACAAGACCGACCCGGTGTGGGAGGCGATCGCCCTGCACACCTCGGACGGCATCGCCGAACGCCGTGGCGTGCTGGCCTACCTCACCCGCCGGGGCATCGGAGTCGACATCGGCTTCGGAACCGAGTTCGTCACCGACGCTCAGGGCGAGGCGCTCCACGGCCGCTACCCGCGGCTGGACATGGCCACCGTGCTGGTCGACGACGTCGTGCGGCAGGCCGCCCGCTCCCCGCAGGCCGGCGCCCGCTACACCGTCCCAGGCGAATTCCTCCGCGAGCGCGGCGAACCCGGCGCCGTCACCGCCCTCGAAGTCGCGGCTCGGGCCGCCCGCTGGGGCTCCTGACGCCGACGCCGCGCCGCAGGGGTGAGCGCCAGCACCGGGCACTCCCGACGGGCCGCCGTGCACCAGATCCGCGCGCTCACATCTTCGCGTGGTGTCGGGGCATCCGGCTGGCCGATGACCTGGGTACGGTCTCACGGGAGCAGGCCGGCGACGCCGTCCATGGACGAATACGGAGGTCAGCGGTGAGGAGTCAGCACGAACCGACGGGATCGCTCCGCGCAGACGTCGGCGCGGCCCGGGCTGCGACAATCCACATGATCGTGCTCCCCGGCGGCGGGTACGCGGCGCACTCGGCACACGAAGCGGAGCCGATCGCCGACTGGCTCGGTGGGCTCGGCATCTCGGCGAGCGTGTTCCGGTACCCGCTCCATGCGCGCCATCCAGAGCCCCTGCTGGCGCTGCGAACCGAGATCCGGCACTGCCGCGAACAGGGCGCCGAGCGCATCGGTCTGATCGGGTTCTCCGCAGGAGGGCACCTGGCCGGGCACGCCGCGCTCGCACCGACCACCGACCCGCGCGAGTCGGTCCAGTTCGCCGTACTCGGCTACGCGATCACGTCGATGGAGACCGAGACCTACCGGCCCTCGCGGATCATCCTGCTCGGCGAAGACGCCTCACCGGACCTGCGGCGTGAGACATCGCTGGACAAGCTCGTGACCGCCCAATCACCACCGTTCTTCCTGTGGCACACCGCCGAGGACATCTACGTCCCTCCGGAGCACACCTACCGCCTCGCCGCGGCCCTGGCCGCGCACGACGTCCCGCACACAGTCCATGTCTTCGCGCACGGCCCCCACAGTCTCGGGCTCGCCCAAGGGGCCGGCGACGCGACGGCCTGGACCGAGTTCGCAGTCTCCTGGATCGCCGAACAGATCGACGCTCCCGCCGGAGGCACCACGAACTCGCACCGCTGACGACAGTGGCCAAACGCCATGAGCATCAACCTGGATACGGCCCGAACCATGGTCGAGAGCGCCCGCGCCCGCGCGACGGCGATCGGCGTCCCGATGAACATCGCCGTCGCCGACGGCGGCGGACACCTGCTGACGTTCGCCCGAATGGAGAGATCATGACCAGCGCAGCGCTGACCGGGAGTGCCCTGCGGACGCGAACCGTCGACGGCCTGGCGATCCGCCACGTGGACACCGGCGAACAGCCGGGGCCGACGCTCCTCATGACGAGCCCGTGGCCGGAGAGCCTCCTCGCGTTCCGCCGCATCTGGCCGCGCCTGGCGCCACTGGGTCGGCTGGTGGCCGTCGACCTGCCCGGATTCGGCCACTCCGAGGGGCGCACCGAGCTCTTCGCCCCCTCGGCGATGAGCGAGTTCCTGTACGCCCTGATCGGCGAATGGGGCCTGGGCACCCCGCACGTGCTGGGCCCGGACGTCGGCACCGGCGCGGCGCTGTTCCTGGCTGCCCGCCACCCGGAGTCGGTGGCGTCGGTCATTGTCGGCAGCGGCGGGGCGGCGTATCCGCTCGACGTGTCCGGCGCGCTCGCGGACATCATCGCGGCACCGGACCTCGGCTTCCTCCAGGACTTCGACGCCCGCGCGTCGGTCGGCGCGGCGGTGGAAGCGGGGGCGCCCAAGGGCGAGGAGCCCGAAGTGTGGGAGGACTACGTGTCCGCCTACGAGGGCGGACGCTTCGCCGAGTCGGCGCGTTATGTCCGCGCGTACCCCGCGGAACTCCCGGCCCTCGGGGACCTGTTGCCGTCGATCATGACGCCGGTGCTGGTGATGAACGCCGAGCACGACGAACTGGTACCGCCGTCCAACGGCGTCTACCTGCACAACCTGCTCCCGCACAGCCGCCTCGTCTCCTTCGACTCCGGTCATTTCCCCTGGGAGCAGGCCGCCGCCGCATACGGCGCGACAGTCGCCCGGTGGCTCAGCGACGAGCACGCCAGGGTGGCGGAAGCGTGAAAGCCCGACGGACAAGGGGAGCCCGCACGCACGACAAGCGGGGTTTCACCGCTGCCGCGGCCACCGTTGCGGCGGCTGCCATGACGGCGTTCGCGATCGGCCCGCCGCCGCGGCGACCGCGCCGCTGTCCGATCCACGCGTCCTGATCCACTACGACCGAACCCCCTCGGGAGCGGGCGTGGCTCGGTGAGGTGTCGGGACTAGGAACCGGGGGACCATCGGACATGACAGCACGGGGGCCGCCCTCCGCGAGGGCGGCCCCCGTGCCGTTCAGTGCCCGTGCCGTTCCGTGCGCGTCCGGGACCTACTCGATATTGATCTTGAAGGTACTGGTCGTGTTGCGGATGTCCTGGGCGTTGCCGCTCATCCGCAGGTTGCGGAAGGCGGCTTCGCCGACAGCGGGGCCCTGACCGGGCTCCGGCAACTCGTTGGCCCAGATGCCGAATCCCGACTTGGCGTCGAAGGCGTCTCCGCTCTTCTTGGAGTTGGTGATGGAGATGTCGGTGAAGATCGTGTCCTTCACCGGGAACTGGGGCTGGCCACCGGAGTAGTTGGTCTGGAACATGACGCCTCCGTAGGTGGAGTCGTCGATGTCGACGTCGTTCACCCGTATGCCCTGGAAGACCTTGGAGGCGGAGAACGCCCAGATGGCGGGGAAGACCTGCGAGCCCCAGAAGTGTCCGCCCGTCCTCTCCAGGGACACGTTCTCGATCGTCGTGGGCTCGGTCCCGAAGCCGTTCATCGGGTAGCCGAAGTCCAGCGAGGAGATGGTGACGCCGGAGTAGACCAGGGTGTCGGCGACGCGGAGGTTGCGGAAGGTGTTGTTGTAGCCGCCGTAGACGGCGATCCCGGCCGCTCGCCAGGTGAGCGTCGATGTCAGGTTCTCGTAGAGGTTGTTCTTCTCGTCGGCGCCGCCGGCGTCGATCGCCGAGAAGAGGGCGAAGCTGTCGTCTCCGGTGGCACGGGCGTCGTTGTTGACGACATGGTTGTCCGTGGAGCCGTTCGTCATGTTGATGCCGTCGGCGAAGGTGTCACGGATGCGGGCGTTCTTGATGGTCATGTTGTCGGTGTTGGCGCCCCAGTAGAGGCACACCATGTGCTCGACCCAGATGTTGTCGATGGTGATGTCGGAGACGTTGGAGAAGTTGAACACCTTGCCCGGTCCGTCGATCCGGGACGTGTAGTTGCCGAGGTACGTGAACCCGGCGAACGTCGAGCCCTTGGCGCTGGCCTCGGCCCGGAAGCCGACGTCGGTGTTCTCCTGCGAGGCGGGGGCGCGGAAGCGGGTGAACCAAGGCCCTGCTCCGACCACCTTGACCGCCTTGCCGTAGACCTGGAACTTGCTCGAGGTCTCGTAGTCACCCGCGGGCAGGTAGACGCCGACGAGTTGGCCCGTGGTGTCCATGCGGACCTTGTCCAGGGCGTTCTGCACGTCCTGGTGACCGAAGCCCGTCGGTACCGTGTAGGCGGCCGGGTCCGGGTTCGGAAGTGCCGTCGCCTGCTCGGTGTTGATGAAGTCGATGGCATAGGTGGAGGAGTTGGCCGCGTCCTTCTGGAGTCGGATCTTGGATCCGGCCGGGACCGTCCTGCCGAGCAGGAGGTTCGCCTCGTCGTAGATGTGACGGGGGGCACCGGAGCCGGGCGAGTTTCCGGGCGCGGTCTCGTTGCCGTAGAGCCAGGCGTACTTCGAGGTGAGGTCGATCGCCTTGAGGAACTGGCCGTCCACGTACACGTCGAGCGTCGTGTCGGTGCCGTCCGGGATCGAGAAGCGGGTCACCAGGGTGTTGGTCGCGGCGCGGGTGGTCCATTCGACGTACTGGCCGGTTCCGTTGAGGGTCACCGCCTTGCGGCCGCTCGCCTCGCCGGCGAAGTCGCCGATGGTCCGGTTCGGGCCGACGACCTTGGCGCCGGCGCCGAGGGTGCCGTCCTCGGCCTCGTACATGTCGTACGGCATGTCGGCGCCGCGGCCGACGAACAGGGCTTGCGTGGTGGTGTTGTTGGCCCGCTTGACCGGCAGTTCGTTGGTGTCGTCGGCGATGACCGTCTTGACGGTGTACTTGCCGTTGACGGCCGTCCACGAACCGAGGCTGACCGGAGCGGTCGTCTGGCCCGCGGCGATGGCACCGTCGTAGGAGCCGCTGAGCGTCTTGACCGTGGCGCCCTTGGAGTCCTGGATCGTGAGGGTGACACCGTGGGTGCCGGAGGCGGAGGCCACCGTGCCCTGGTTCTTGATCGCGACGGTGAACCTGACCTCGTCGCCCGCCGAGGCGCTGGAGGGGGTCCAGGAGACCGGTGCGGCCAGGAGGTCGGAGCTGGAGACAGGCTTGACGACGAGGGCGTCGGAGCGGGTGAAGGTGTTGTTCGCCTCGTTCTGCTCGATCACCTTGTTCGACGGGTCCACCTCGGCCCCGACCGGGTAACTGCCCGCGTCCCGGGTTCCGATGCTCGCGGTGACCGTCTTCGTCTCACCGGCCGCCATCGCCGGGACGTCCGCCGTGGCGGCCTTGGTACCGCCGAGGGTGAAGTTGAGGTCGGTGGCCTTGACCGCCCTGCTCCCGCTGTTGGTGACGGTCGCGGTCAGGCTGATGGCGTCCGACTCGACCGGGGCCGCAGGCGTGTTGGTGATGCCGGTGACCTTGAGGTCGGGGTTGGCGGCCGGGGTGCCGATCACCTGGAACTCGGCGACCTGCGCGCCCGGGGCGCCGGAGTTGGAAGTGAACTTGAGCTGGATGTCGGCCGCGGTGCCGGGGACCGGGATGGTCACGCTGTTGCCGCCGGCCGGGTTGAACGTGTAGTCCTTCGCCGCGACGAGACTGGTGAAGGCCGTCGCGTCCTGGTCGCGGCCGAGCACCTGGATGTTCTGGGTGCGCGTCGACCAGGCGGCGTCCGGGTTGAGCTTGACGACGACCTGGCTGAGGTCGGCGTTGGCACCCAGCTTGGTGGTGAGGGTGGCCGGGTAGGCGCCACCCGCGCTCTCCCAATAGGTGCCGATCTGGCCGTCGTTGGCGTTGGCTGCGACGTAGGTGAAGGTGTAGGAGGACGCCTCGACGGGCTTGCCCTCGGCGAGGTTGGAACCGGTCGAGCCCGTCCGGGTGACACTGTTGCTCGCCGCCGACACGTTGCCTGCGGCGTCCTTCGCCTTCACGTAGTAGGTGACCGTGGCCGTCGCCGACGGGGTGTCGGTGTACGTCGTGACGTCACCCGCCACGGACTTGACGAGTTGGTCGTTGGCGTAGACGTCGTAGCCGGTGACCTTCACGTTGTCGCCGGACGCCTGCCAGGTGAGCTTCACGTCGCTGCCGGACTGCGTGTAGGCGAGGTTGCCGGGCGCGGTGGGGGCCTGGGTGTCCCCGCCCGATCCCTGGCGGGTGACGCTGTTGCTGTTGGAGGAGACGTTGCCCGCCGCGTCCTTGGCCCGCACGAAGTACGTGATGTCGCTGCCGGCCGGCTGCGTGTCGGTGTAGGTCAGGACGCTTCCGGCGACGCTCGCCCGCAGTTGGCCGTTGGCGTAGATGTCGTAACCGGTCACGGCCGTGTCGTCGCTCGCCGCGTTCCAGGTCAGCTTGATCTGCCCGGTGGCCGGCTCGGTGAAGGCCAGGTTGGACGGCGCGGTCGGCGCCTGGGTGTCGCCGGTGGCCGGTCCGTAGACCTCCAGCTCGGACACCTGCCCGGCGGGCCAGCCGGTGTTGGCGGTGACCAGCACCCGCACGTACCGCGTCGTGGTGGTGTCGAGGGCGATGGTCGCCGCCTGGTCGTTGCCGCTGTCGAAGGCGTACGCCTTCGAGGCCGTCAGGTCCGTGAAGTTCTGGTTGTCGGTCGAGCCCTGGATCTTCAGCGTCTGGCTGCGGCTCGGCCATCCGCTGGGCAGCCGCAGCACCACCTGGTTCACCTTGACCGATGATCCGAGGTCGACCTGGAGCCACTGCGGGAAGGCGTTGTTCTTGCTCTCCCAGTAGGTGGCCCGGTTGCCGTCGCCGGCGTTGGCCGCGCCGTACACGTCGGCGTGCCCGCTCTCGGTGAAGGGCTTGCCCTGGGCGAGGTTGGGGGTCGAGGCGGCTGTCGTGAGGACCTGCATCTCGGCGAGCTGGGCGGTGGAGGCGACCGAGTTGTCGCTGAAGTCCGCCCGCACGTACCGGGCGAGGGTCGCGGGGAAGGAGATCTTCACCGTGTTGCCGTTGCCGGGGCTGAAGACGTACCGCGCCGACGACTTGAGTGTGGCGAAGCTCTTTCCGTCTGCGCTGCCCTGAAGCGCCAGCGACTGCGTGCGGGTCTGCCAGTGCTCGGGCAGTCGCAGCACGACCTGGCGGACGCGCTCGGTCCGCCCGAGGTCGGTCTGCACCCACTGGGCCGACTTCTTTCCGGCCTGCCAATAGGTGTCGGCGTCGCCGTCCGTGACCTTGGCGGCCGTATGTGCGCCGCGGACGCTGCCGGCCTTGGTGGCGGCGTCCGCGGCGGCGTTGGGACCGCCTGAGGCGTGGGCGCCGACGGCGGGAAGGCCCAGAACCATGACGGCGGAGGCGAGCGCGGCGGTCACCGCGCGGCGTCTCCAGGATCTCGGCTTGTGTGGAGTCATACGGGGTTCACTCCCTGCGGAGGTTCGCGCGCCGGAGGGGCGGCGAGGTCGGCTCGTTCCTGGGCAGAGCGGTGGCGCGGTACGACAGAACGGACTGAACGGACTGAACGGACTGAACGGACTGAACGGCAAGAGCTGTCTGTACGACATGCGCGATCCCCGAAAAGGGATCGCACGCAGGTTCTTGCATTGTTTCATCGCAATATTGCAGAGCAGTGCGAGTGCGTCTACGGTCAGGACGCCACAAGTTTCACCATCAACACCCGCGTCTCAGCGCCGAGGGCATGGCGTGCAAAGTCGGCAGACCGATGAGCACACCGATGAACCGGTCCACGCGCGAGGCTCGAAGGACCAAGGCAAGTGAGCGGGACTCCCCCGGAGCGACCCTTCTCCGGGGTCAATCTTCTTATGCCGCCTACCGAAAGCCTCGCGCCGCCCCTTGAGAGGCAGGTGTCACCCGCGTCGGCATCACTCGGCGTCAACGCCCGCGCGCGCCGATCCAGGCCTTGCGCCCTGCAACGCAAGCCAACGAAAGTTACGCAAATTTTTGCGCTTCCATGCGTCGCCGCAAGAGCCGAACATCATGCAGACCATGTCGCATCCCCTTGCGGACCTGGTCCATCGGGATGACAGCCCGGACACATCACTCGCTCACCCGGGTGCGACCCTGCAACCGTCCGTCGACTGCGCGGGAGGGGATCCGCTCCCTCGTCAACGACCGCTGCGGCTGTCGTAGACCGCGAGCGACAGTTCCTTCACCGCGGTCCGGGCGCGCTGTTTGTCCAGGCCCTCATCGATGACCTCCAGCGCGCCGGCTGCCGAAATCCGAACGACGCGGGGAAGACCGTCGTAGGCGGCGAGCCGATACGCCACGGTCCGGCGGGCCTTCTGTTCCCTGTCGCTCACCCCGCCAGGGATGAGGGGGAAGACTGCGGCCTCGTACAACGCGACACCCAGGACAACCACGTCCGCGATGCCCTCCAAAGCCCCGTCGGTCTGGACGTCCGGGAGGGAATCCATCGCAATCTGGCTGTGGAAGAAGCCCCCGAGCCCGACGCCGACGCCCGTCGTACCCGCTCCCACCGCGGCTCCCGTCCAGCCGCCGCAAGCGAAGCCGAAGCAGGCCCCGCCGGCCACCACGCACACCACCATCACCATGGTGAGCAACACGTGCATGCGGGTGCCGGGCGAGACGTTCATGACGAGCAGTATGCAGACGCTCCCCGACCACGCGGCAGCGGCCCCGGGACCAGCTGATATGTGCCGACCGTGGCACCGGATGTCCGTTGACAGGCAACTCGTCCGCCTCACCACGTAGGACACGGTCTAAGGCTCTCCCAGACCTGCCCGGCGGGCGCGCAACATGGCGGCGGCGCGGTCCGGCATCTGGAGCTTGGTGAGGATGTTCGAGACGTGGTTGGCGACCGTCTTCGACGTGAGGGCCAGGTGGCGGGCTATCCGGCTGTTGGGCCAGCCATTGGCCAGCAGGGCGAGGACCTCCCGTTCCCGCTCGGTGAGCTGGGGGAAGGGGACCGCGGCGGGCCGCGGGTCGCTGAAAGTTTCCAGCACGCGGCGGGCGACGTCGGCCCCGAAGACCGCGCCGCCGCGCGCGACGGCGCCGAGGGTGCGTACCACGTCCTCCTGCTGGGCGCCCTTGAGGAGGTAGCCGTGGGCGCCGGCGCGCAGGGCGGAGAAGAGGAACTCGTCCTCGCCGTACATCGTCAGCATCACCACGGCGATGCCCGGGTGCGCGGCGGTGATCCGGCGGGTGGCCTCGACGCCGCCGATGCCGGGCATCTCGACGTCCATGAGGATGACGTCGGGCTGGAGCGTGCCGACGAGTGTGACGGCCTCCTCGCCGGACGCGGCCTCGCCGATGACGTCGATGCCTTCCACCGAGTCGAGGAGAGCTGACAGTCCGTCCAGGACGATCCGGTGGTCGTCGACGATGACCACCCGTACGGGCCGATCCGACTCGCTCATCGGTTACTCCGGGTGACAGCTTGGCCCGGACTCCCGGGCATGTCCTGCGTAGTCGGGCCACCGGCCAGAGCGAGGGGCAGCTCAACGGCGACCCGGCCGCCGTCCGGCGTGGGTCCCGCAAACCAGCTGCCACCGAGCGCGGTGGCCCGCTCCCGCATCGAGGACAGGCCAATCCCTGGAGACCAGGTGGCGCCGCCCGCGCCGTCGTCGTGTATCTCGATGGCCAGCCGGCCGTCGCAGGCGATCGTCACCGTGCAGCCGGAGGCGCCGGAGTGCCGTGTGACATTGGTGACGGCCTCGGTCACGATGCGGTACGCGGCGATCTCCACGGCCGCAGGGAGCGCGGGCAACGCAGTGGGTGCGGCGAAGGTTACTGGGACCGCGCACTGCCGCACCTGTTCGCGCAGCGCGGCGAGCAGCCCCAGCTCGTCGAGGATCGGTGGGCGCAGCGCATAGACCAGCCGGCGCAGGTCGGAGAGCGCCGCGGTCAGGTCGCCGCGGACGTCGCCGAGGAGGCCGCGAGCGCGCGGCAGGTCCCGTTCGGCGAGGTTGCGGGCGGCATCGACCTTGTTCGCGGCCGCGGTGAGCACCGGGCCGAGGCCGTCGTGCAGGTCGCGGCGCAACCGGCGCCGCTCCTCCTCCGCCGCGGCGACGATCCGCTCCCGGGAGAGCATCAGCGCCTCGGTGAGCAGCACGTTGCTTGCGGCCACGGCGATCTGCCGAGCGATGTCCTCCATCAGCCGCGCCTCCCGGGGGTCGAGGCTGCTCTGCCCGGCACGCAGCCCGGCCACCAACTCGCCGATGGCGACGCCCTGGTGGACCAGAGCGAAGCGGGCCCCGGCCCCGTCGGGCGCGGGGGCGCCGTGGGCGATGCGCCGCGTCGTGCCGTCCTCGATGCGCATCTCCACGGCGGTCCACGGCAGTTGCAGCGCCGCGGCGACAGCTTCGAGGAGGCTCGGCAGCAGCTGCTGGATGCTCCCGGCCGCCTCAAGGCGGGAGGCGATGCGGCCGATCACGGTGTACGGCTCGTCGCGCTCGCCGTACAGGAAGCGGTTGACGATCCGCTGCACGCGTCCCCGAGCCGGGGCGAGTGTGAAGGCGGCTCCGAGCGCGGCGAGGGCCGTCCACGGCCCGCCGACCGCGGCGCCCAGCAGCGCCAGTACAGAGACGCTGGCTGCGTAGACGCCGGCGACGAAGGCGGTGAGCAGCGTGTAGACGAGCGCGCGGTTGAGCACCAGGTCAAGGCCGTAGACCTGGTGGGCGAGCACGACCGCGGCGATGACGACTAGCTCGATCAGCGCGCCCACGGTGGTGATCAGTTCACCGGCGGGCAGGGCGACCACGAACGGGGTCACCAGGATCGCGACGATGTTCGTCACCGCCAGCCAGCGCAGCACCTGCCGCTCTTCACCCTGGGCGCGCAGCCAGCGCACGACCATCACGACCGAGCCGAGGAGCATCCCGCCGGCGAACAGCGCGACCGGCTGCCAGCTGGGCAGTAGGCCGAAGTCCAGCGGGTTGCGGAGCTCGCTGTAGGGAGCCGCGACGTCGTCGATGGGGAAGGGCGACAGCAGCCCGTAGAGCCAACCGCCCGTACACATCGCGATGCTGGCGAGGGCCAGCCACCTGATCCACCCTCGCGGCAGCCTGCCGTACGGGAACGTGGCCCAGACCACCACCATCACGGGGTTCTCCAGCGGCTCCCCCCACAGGGCGGCCACGGCCGCGACCGTGGCCCCCGGCAGTTGGTGGCCGCCGCCGACCGTGAACACCAGCCAGCCGAGGCCCGCGACCGCCAGCCCGTGGCCGATCGCGGCCGCCAGCGCCAGCCAGCCGAAGATGACGTCGGGGCGTCGGGAGGCCAGCAGCCAGCCTGCGGCGGCGAACGCCAGCGTCAGCAGGAGTTGGCCCCAGGCGTGTGATCCGGTGGCGCTGTCGCCGTTCGGCGTCGGGGTGTGGCGGTTGAGGACGGCCAGCACTCCTCCGAGTACGGCCAGTGCCACCGCCAACAGCACCACGGTGTGCGCGATCCGTCGACGAGCCGGCCGTCCCGCTGCGGAAGAGCCGTTGCCGGCTGGGCGGTTCACGCCTCACATTGTGCCCGCGACCCGCTCCCGCAGAACCCGGGAGGAAATCCCGGCCCGACCGGGAACCCGCACTCATGCCGACGGGACGGCTGCGCCCGCACGATTCCCCTGCCGTTGTGGTCCGTTGCTTCACCAAATGAACGGAAGAAGGGGAGTTACCCGTGTCCACATCCTTCATCGCTCGCGGTCTTGCCGCGGCCTGCCTGGTGGCTACCGGCATCGCCGCCGTCCTCTCGAGTGCCCTGACCCCGAACACCAGCAGTTCGACCGGGGCCAGGATCGACGCCTTCGCCGCGCATGCGGGACGCCTCGACGCGGCGCTCACCGCTGACATCTTCGTCGTCCTCCTCGGCGCGGCCACCATGCTCGCCGCACTGCTCGCCTGGCGGCACTCGCCAAAACTGGCAGGGGTCGCCGGTTGGCTGGGCGTGATCTCCGGCAGCGCCATGATCTTCCTGATCACCCTCGACTTCGCCGCGAACGCAGCCGTGGGCGTCGATCACAAGGCCGCGAGCAAGATGCTGGAAAACATCACCAACACCCCGCAGTTCGTGCCGTTCCTGGTCCTCGGACTGCTCGGCGGCGTCGTGGCCATGGTGTGCCTGGGCATCGCCCTGTGGCGCACCCGCGCCGTCCCGCGCTGGGCGGCGGTGGCGCTCATCGCGTACGGGCCCGCCAACGTCCTGACCGCGGACGCCGGCTCCGTCCCCTTCGCCGTGGCCAACGCGCTGCTGCTGGCCGGCTTCGCGGCCTGCGCCATGGCCGTCCTCCGCGACGGACTGCCGAGTTTCACCGCGGACGGCTCGGAGTCCCGTTCGGTGGTACCGGCGGTGAACGAGGCCCCCGCACTCTGACTGAATTCGCAGGGGCAGCCGGGGTGTTGCGGGTGGTGGGGGATCCGCAACGCCCCGGTCGTACGCGTCACCCGGGCCGCGCTGCCAGCTTGGCATCAGCTGCCGCTGCGCTGGAGGCCCCGCATCGCCCGGACACCGCCTGGTCGGCCCACGCTTCCCAGCACCCGCTGACATGCAGCTACCGCTGGTCGGTCACGAACCGGTCGACCGCGGCGGTGAGTTCCGCCGGCTTCTCCACGGGCAGTTCGTGGCCGGCGTCCACGATCCGCACCACGGCGTCCGGGTAGGCCTTCGCCATCCGCAGCATCTGCGAGAGGGGCAGCTGGATGTCGTGGTAGCCGTGGACCAGGAGGGTGGGTGTGCGGATCTCCCCCAGCCGGTCGAAGACGTCGAAGGACCGCATGGCGCCGTAGCACGTCATGACCACCTCCTGGGACGTGCCCGCCGAGGCCCGGACGTACTCACGGATCTTCTCGCGTGGGTAGCCGGGGGCGAAGGCCCGCTGGATGTTGGCGGCCACGAACAGCTTGAACGGCACCAGGGTCGAGACCGCCATCAGCAGACCCCTCCCCCGGCTGTAGGCCATCCTGCTGATCGAGTTCACCAGCACCAGCCGCTCGACCCGCTCGGGGTGGTCGAGCGTCAGGGTCTGCGCGATCATCCCGCCCATCGAGTGGCCGACGAGGACGAACCGGTCGATCTCCAGGTGGTCGAGGACGGCAAGGACGTCACCGGCCAGCTCCGCCACGGTCCGCCGCCCCGACCCGTCGCTCTCCCCGTGCCCGCGCAGGTCCAGCCGTACGACCCGCCGCTTCTGGGTGAAGTGGTTCATCTGGTGGTCCCAGCGGTGCCGGTTGGCCGTCCAGCCGTGGATGAACACCAGGGGCACGCCGTCACCGTCGCGGGGGCCCTCGTCGTCGTACGTCAGAGCGGCGCCGTCGACTTCGAGCTGCGGCATGGGGCCTCCTGGAGTGCGGTCTGCGGTCTGGTTACTGATCGGTACGGTAACCGGCCGCGGGGGCCGCCGTCACCGTCGTTCGCCGAGGAATTCGAGGATGTGCCCGAACACGTCGAGGGCGGCGCCCCGGCCCAGGAACGTGTCCAGGTGGCCGTAGCCGGGGATCTCGGTGTACGACACGTCCAGCTGGGGCTGGCGGTGTGCGAGCACCTCGTGGCAGAGCTTCTGCGAGTCCAGCCACAGTCCGTTCTCACTGCCCGCGAGCAGCAGCACCGGGGTGTCGATGCGGGCGGCCGCGTCCAGCGCGTTGGGCGGCAGCGCCCGGTAGCGGTGGTCGGTGTCGTGCCAGCGGACGACGCTGCGGGCCAGTTCGATACGGCGCAGGTGCGGCAGGATCCACAGGGGTGCCGGCCCGAGGAGTTCGGCGAGCCGGTCGTGGGTGGCGTCGGACAGGTTCGCGTGCAGGAACAGTGAGGCGCCCGAACCCCAGGCCGAGTTGTGGAGGATCTGGCACGTCGGGTCCGGGCAGCCCGCTCCGCGGGAGGCCAGCGCGAACAGGGGCGTGTACTTCGACCGGAGACCCACCTTGCGGAAGTCGACCGGGATGTGGTCGATCCGGTTCTTCAGCAGCTCGCCCGCCACCGTCATCCGCAGCGAGGTGCGTCCCGCGAGCTTCGGCGTCAGGAACACGCCCTGGGAGACGACGCCCGCGAGCCCGGGCACCAGTCCCGCCGTCATGCTCAGTGACAGGGTGAGGGAGCCGATGCAGTGGGCGACCACGAACAGCGGCCGGTCGCCGATGCGTTCGCGGATGTGGGAGACGGCTTCGGGTATGTCGTGGAGGGCGACGTCGTCGTAGGTGTATCGCCGGCCGGTCTCGTTGTAGGGAAGCCGGCAGCTGCCCCGCCAGTCGAGCAGCCAGGGCTCGTAGCCGTCGTCGAGCAGGACGTCGACCAGGTTGCGGGTCTCGGGGAGCAGGAACATGTCGGCGGACGCGGTGTGCCCGTGCAGGAGCAGCACGGCGGGCCGGTCCTGGTCTCCGCTGTCGATGCGGGTGAGACCGAGGCGTACGCCGTCTCCGGCGCTGAAGGGGATCTCCTCGACCCGTGCCGGGTCGAGGCGGTGGCGCAGCGGCCGCAGGGCCGTGCCTGTCCTGACCTTGCGGATCGTCGGCCTGGTACGGGAGTTGGTGGTTCTGAAGATCATCGGTGGCGCTCCGAGGGGGTCTTGGTGCGGCGCAGGTCGAGGAGGTCCGCGGCGGCGCGGGCGAAGGGGCCGAGCAGTCCGCGGCCCATCTCCGCGCCGAACCAGGCGAGCCAGGTCAGCTTGGCGGCGCGCTTCTCCTGGCCGGTCAGACGCGGGTCCACCTTGATGCCGTCGATCTGGTCGCGTACATAGCTGTCCGCGGGCACGACGAGCTCGCCGGCGAGGCTCGCCGGTTCGCCCTCGCGGCCGATCTCGACGCTCAGCGCGCGGGTCTGCCGCCATACGTCACGGCGGGCGCGGGCGTACTTGTGGCCCTCCAGCCACCAGCGCCCTCCGTCGGCGTCACACAACGTCAGTCGGTAGCGCAGGAGTTGGTGACGCATCCCGTGCCGCTGCGGGATGCCCTCCTCGGGGCGGATCCAGATGTCGCCGCGTTCCACGAGCAGCGGCGCGGGATGGGCCGCGGCGCACACGAGCTCGCCGCCGACGTCCACCCGGCGCTCCTTCACCAGTTGGTACATGCTCGCGATGGAGAGGGTGAGCGCCATGGAGCAGGGGGTGTCGGCGTCGGCGCCGACCGGGCCCACAGCACCCTCGGTCGTCTCGGAGAACCACAGGTAGGGCTGGTCGTCCTTGTGCGGCAGCCGGGCCAGGCCGTCCTGGGCGAGCCGCTCGAACGTCCTCAGCTGGGCCTGGGCGTCGTAGCGGGCCGCGGGAGGGAGTCCGAGCGCCTCGACGAGCGCGGCGGTGCGTTCGTCGGTGGCCGCCGGCCCCTTCAGGGTCGCCTCGCACAGCTTGAGGGCGGTGGGACTTTGCAACACCCTGGTGAGGAAGCCGAGTTCGGGAACAGGGTCGGCTTCCAGACGGGCCAGGGCGTCGGTGCGCCACTCGTCCCAGTCCTGTACGCGCACGTGCATCCCGCCGAACGACATGTCCCGTACGACGTCGTCGAGGGTGTTGGGTACTCCGGTCAGGTTGTAGTCGAATCCCCAGGCGTCGGGTTCGCAGATGACGCCTGCCGCGACCCGGCTCACCCAGTCCACCGGGGCCGCGTTCAGCCGGTGGAAGGCGGGCACGGTACGGAAGCGGCCGAAGGCCGAGATGAGGCCGCTGCTGAGGTCCTGCGGGTTGTGGGCTCCCGTCCGGGTGTGGCCTCCGATGCCTCCCGGGCGCATCGCGGTGACGATCAGGCCGTGGTCTCGGGCCCGCCGCAGGGCGACCTCGGCGGCCCATTTCGTCTGGTCGTAGCCCGCGACGAGGCGGTCGACGTGGGCGAGCGGGTCGTCCTCGCCCATGGAGGCGATGCCGACCTCGTTGAAGACCGCGATCGAGGAGATGTGGTGCAGCGGCTTGGGCGGGCCGGTCGCCGCCAGTTCGGCCAGGGTCAGGGCGCCGATGACATTGCTCTGCCGCAGCGACTGGTAGCCGCGCAGGAAGTCCACGGCCGCCGCCACGCCCACGACGCTGTCCAGTTCGTGGGCGAGCTTGTTCCAGACGTCGTCGGACAGGCCGAGGTGCGGACGCCTGATGTCGCCGGGGAGCACCGTCACCCGGCGTCGGATCTCCGACGACCAGGGCAGTCGGTGGCTCTTCAGCGCCTCGCCGAGGCGGGCCGTGGCCGCCTCCTCGTCGGCCGCCCGAACGAGGCAGTGGACATGCGCGTCACTGTGCCTGAGCAGATCGAGGAGCAGATGGCTGCCGAGGAAGCCGGTGGCGCCGGTGAGCAGGATCCGGCGGGGCGGCAGGGGCTCGGGCGAGCCGGTCCAGGGCAGGCGGTCGGCCAGCGAGAGGTCGGCCAGGATCTGGTCGAGGTCTTCGGGACGGGCCGTGGTGTACGGGGTGCCGCCACCGGTGGTCCGGGCGGTGACCGTCGCCCCGGGCGCGATGCGGGGTGATGGGTTGGATGGGGTGTCCGGAGCGGGGGCCGGGGCGGGAGCAGGGGCAGGGAGTAGGAAACTGTCCGGGACAGTCTCCTCCGGGGACTGTGTGGTGCCGATCGTGTCGGTCGCCGGGGCCGGGGTCCGTGCGGTCGTCGGGGTTGCCGGTACACGTGACGCCGAGAGGCCTCCCGGGGCCGAGAGGGTCGCCGTGGCACCCGCGGTCGCCAGCCAGCGCAGGGCGAGGCTGCGCGGCCGGGCGTCGGCGAACACCTCGTCGAGGTCGATCTCCATGCCCAGCTCGTCCTCCAGCGCCGCGACGAGTTCCACGGCGCCTACGGAGGTACCTCCGGCGTCGAAGAAGTCGGTGTCGGGCGACAGATGCCCTCCGGGTACGAAGGGACCGGCGGCCGCGGCGACGACGGCAGCCAGGGCGTCCGCGTCGGGTACGGGGGCGGCCGGTGCGGCCGAAACGGCGAGGGCGGGCAGTGCGCCGGCACCACGGTCCGTGCCTGTATCGGTGTCGCCACCAACTCCCGCCCCCGCACCGGCTCCCGCACCCGCACCCGCACCCGCACCGAACGGCACGGTGGGCGCATTCGCGTACAGGTCCGTACCGGCACCTGCCGGCGCGACAGCCGCAACTGCGCAGGACGGCACGGCAGGCGCACCCACGTCCACACCGGCGCCGGACGACACGGCAGTCTTCACCGCATCCGCATCGGCGTCTTCACCGACACGGGGCGCGGAGGTCTCCGCACCCGCACCGGTCCCCGCACCCGACTCCGCGCCGGTTCCGGTCGCTGTGGGCGCGGGGGGTGCGGGTGCGGGGGGCGTGGGTGTAGGGGCCTGTCTGATCCTGGCCAGCAGGGCCTCCACGCTCGGCCCGCCGTCACCCCGCTCGATCGCCTCACCGGTCGCCCGCTGTCCGGCGTACACCGACGCGTCCTCGTTCATTTCACGCATGAGAGCCCTTCACCCTGTGCACTGTCCTTTTCCGCACTGCTTCCGCGGGCCGAGCCGCCGGCCCGCTCACTGCCGCCGCCAGGAGCGGAAGGCCCGCAGCTGTTCCGGCGTGACCACGCTCTCCAGGTGCTCGTCGTCCTGGTCGCCGCCACCGAGCGCGGCCAGCAGACGCCGGGCCGGTACGTTACGGTCGGTGCGCTCCGCCGTCAGCCGGACCTTCACGCAGCCCAGTCGGTCGGCGTGGTCCGCAAGCCATCCCAACAGCCGTTCCTCGACGCCTCGGCCGAGCGCGCGGCAGCTCAGCATCCAGGCGAGGACGTCGAGTCGATCGCCGTCCGCGCGGAGGGCGAGCAGGCCGATCTGGCCGTAGTCGCCGAAGCGGTCCCGTGCCGCAGCCGTCCACACCTCGCCGTGCTCCCGCCACCTCGCCAGATCGCCGCCGTCGGCGGACCGGGGGTGGAGGGTGAACTGATTGGTGCGGCGGACGAGTTGCTCGGCCCGCTCGACGTCGGCCCCGGACACGGCCCGGATGTCGACCTCCAGTTCCAACTGGGCGAGGAACTCCTCGAAACCGGCCTGCTCGCGCACCGCGTCCCGCTCCCGCTCCTGCGCGTAGAACCCTGCCCGCAGTCCGTCCTCCGCCGTCGCCGCCGCCGGGACCAGCGGCCACAACCGGCCGAGGAAGTCCTCCAGTTCGGCCGCCGGAGGGCAGGTCACCGACAGCACCTCCGGCAGCGCCGACCGCACTCCCGCGATCTCGACCGGGTTGTCGTCGAGGAACAGGAAGCTGTCCAACCCCAGGTTGAGGGTGCGCGCCGCCTCCGTGAGACGGCCCGGCTTCGGGCCCCAGCCGGCGGACAGCACGCTGAAGTGCTCCGCCTTCAGCGTGCTGTCCGGACGGTCCAGGACGGCCCGTACGGTGTCCTCGTCGTTGTTGCTGACCAGCGCGAGCAGCGCGCCCGCGGCACGCCACCGCAACAGCCTCCGTGCCAGCAGGGCGCGCGGTCCGGTCAGGTCCACCGACTCGGCGCCGATCTCCCCGGCGATCCCGCCCCACAGGGTCTCGTCGCCGTCCACCGCGATCACCTTCGGCGCGGGACGCAGTACCGCTCGTACCACCTGGGCCAGCCGCAGGGCCGCCGCCGCCTGGAAGTGCGGGGTGAAGGGGAGATGGGCCAGCCGTTCGGTCCGTTCGTCGAAGCGTTCCGCGACGGCGTGGTGGCGCGTCCAGTCGTCCGGGCCCAGCACCGCGATGCCGGGCGAATCGGTCAGCTCGGCGACGAGACTGCTCTCCCATCGCGCGAAGCGGTCGTCCTGCCGCGCCGAGGGCAGGATGCCGACGATGAGTGGTCTGCGGGTCCGCTCGGACAGGGCCCGCAGCGCGGCCGGGTAGGCGGTCTGCAGTTCGGTCAGCACCGTGTCGGTCACCGGGCCGAAACGTTCCAGGTCCGCCGCCCGCAGCAGCACCACGCCCACCGCTGTCGTGGGATCGGTGAAGACGCCCGAGGGATCGCGCAGGGCGGAGAGCACCTGGTGGTACGGCGCTTCCGCGACCGTGAGCCCCTGGTCCCGTGCCCGCTCCCGGGTTCCCTCCCCGGTGCCCTCCTCGACCGCCGCCTCGCAGAGCAGCGGCAGATTGCCGAGCGCGAAGGTGGCGGCGAGGGCGAGCGTGCGGCGCAGGTGGGCAGCGGGCTCCCGCGCGACCGGAGTTGCCGTCTCGGTCGGAGTTGCCGTCGTACCCGTCTCGGTCGGAGTTGCCGTCGCGCTCTTCGCGGCCGGAGCTGCCGTCGTACCCGTCGCGATCGGAGCTGCCGTCGACCCCGTCGCGATCGGCGTCGCCGTCGTGCCCGTGTCGATCGGCGTCGCCGTCGCGACAGTTGCCGTCGCACCCCTCGCCCGGACCGCCGCCGTCGGGTCGTCGGCCGTCACGGCGAGCAGCCGCAGGAACACCTCCGCCAGTTCGGTGGAGGTCGTCGCGTCCAGGATGTCGAGGTTGTGGTCGAGCCGTACGCGGCCCGCGTCCGGGGTCATGGTGACCATGAGGTCGAGGTCGGAGTATCCCGTTCCGGCCGGGAGCACCTCCAGGCGGCCGAGGCGGGCCGCCGAGGAGCGTACGTAGTTGAAGTACACCTCGACCAGCGGGGCGTTCGCCCGGTGCAGCCCCTGCCCGGCCAGGGTCGACAGCACGTCCGAGAACATGGCGCCCTTCGCCAGGACCCGGTCCAGGCGCGCGTCCGTCCGGCGCAGTACCTCCTCGATCCGCTCCCCCGCCGCCGCCTGTGCGGGGAATGGCACCGGTACGCCGAAGAAGCCCACCGCGTCGTACGCGTCGGCGTGGATGCGCGTGTCGACGGGCACGGCGAGCACGAAGCGCTCCCGCTCCCGCATCCTGGCGAGCAGGACGGTCAGGGTGCCGAGACAGAAGGCGGCCGGGGTGACGGCGAGCCTGCTCGCGGCCGCCGACACCCGCTCCATCAGCCCGTCGGGTATCGCCACGGTCACACTCCCGGCCCGGTACGAACGCGTCCCCGGGCGCGGCCGGGCGAGCGTCAGGTCGAGACGCTCGCTGCCCTGGAAGGCCTCGCGCCATTCGGCGCCGGCGCCGCCGGAGGCGTCGCCGGTCCGCTGGGCCTCGATCAGCAGGTCGATGTCACGGTTGGTGACGGCGTCGCCGAGTGAGGTACCGGACAGTTCGGCGTCGATCTCCCCCGCGACGAGCAGCAGCGACTGCAGATCGCTCACCGCGTGGTGCGCGCCGAACACCAGGAGCTGGCCACGCGCGTCGGCGTCGAGCAGTTCGAACCGCCACAGCGGCGCCTTCGCCAGGTCGAACGCCGGCTCAAGGAGCCGGGACAACCGGTCGTCGGCGTCGAGTACGGCATCGGCGGGCACGTCCGTCCAGCGCAGCAACGGCACGGTCAACTCGCGCTCCACACTCAGCTGTCGGCCCCGTCCGGCGCCTGCGGCCATCGCCGTGCGCAGGGCCGCGTGCCGTCCGGCGAGCCGGGTGACGATGTCGGTGAGCGCCTTGCGGGTGGTCGGCGCGGTGAGCCGGACGGCCAGGCCGACGGCGTGCGCCGCGTCCGGCATGCCCGGCTGGGCGCTGCGCAACAGCCGTACGACGTCGCGGGTCGCGGGCCGCAGCTCGCTCTCGGGCACCTCGGAGGTGACGTCGGGCTGGGGCTCCGCACTCCGTGCCCCGGCGGCGCGTTCGGGCAGCACCTCGCCCAGGGCCCGTGCCAGGCCCCGGATGTCGGACGCCGAGAAGACGGCGGCGGCCGGGAGTTCGGCGCCCAGTTCGCGGGTGAAGGCGTTGCGCAGCCGGACCAGCATGAGCGAGTCAAGGCCCAGTTCCTTGAGGGCCGTGGTCGCGGACAGCTCCGCGGCACCGCCGGAGACCTGGTCGACCTTGGCCCGTACATACGCTTCGAGCCGTGCGGTCCGGTCCTGGTCCGTCGTCGCCGCGAACACTCGTGCGACGAGGTCGTCCGTGCCCGCCGGGTCCGCGGTGGCGGTGATCAGGTCGCCCAGGATGGGGCGAGTGCGCGCCGCGTCCGGGTCGAGTTCCAGTGCCTCCCGGTCAAGGGCGAGGGGGGCGAGCTGGCGGCGGGAGGTGGCGAGCACCCGCTCGAACAGGTCGCCGCCTTCCGCCGGGGTGAAGGCGATTAGACCCGAACGGCTGGTCTCGGCGGCCCGGGTGCCGGAACCTGCGACCATGCCGACCTCCGTCCAGGCGCCCCAGTCCAGGCTCAGCGCCCGGCGATCGGTGCGGGAGAGGTGGTGGGCCCAGGCGTCGAGGAAGGCGTTCGCCGCCGCGTAGGGACTCTGGCCGGCCGAGCCGAGGATGCCCGCCACCGAGGCGAAGAGGACGAACCTCTCGGCCTCCGGGGCCAGTTCGGTGAGCAGGGTGGTGCCCAGGACCTTGGGGGCGAGCACGCGCAGGACGCGTTCGTCGGTCAGGTTCGCCACCGTGGCGTCGTCGAGGACACCTGCCGCGTGGACGACGGTGGCGATCGGTCCGGCCGCACGTCGTACGGCGTCCAGGGCGGCCGTCAGCGCTGTACGGTCGGCGACGTCCGCGCGGGCGAGGTGCACGGTGACACCGCGTGCTTCGATCCCCTTGATCCAGCTCTCCGCGGCCGCGTCGGGCCCGCCCCGGCTCAGCAGGGCCAGTCGGCGGGCACCCCGGCGGACCAGCCGCTCGGCGGCCACCCGGCCGAGGCCGCCCAGACCGCCCGTGATCAGGTGCACGCCGTCCGCGGTGATCCCGCCGTGCCCGCCGTCGTCCGGGCGGGTGCGGGCCAGCCGTGGCACCAGCCGGCCCGATTCCCGCAGCGCGACGAGCCGTTCGTCGTCCGCGTGCCGCAGCTGCGTCCACAGGTCGTCGGCGCCGTCCGTGGCCGGCAGGTCGATCAGCGTGGTGAGCAGTTCCGGGTACTCCTGGGCCACCGAGAGTCCGAAGCCCCAGGCGAGCGCCTGCTGAGGGTGCGTCACCTGCGTGCTGTCACCGGCGGCCTGGCTGCCCCGTACGACCACGAACAGGCGCGGGGCGCGGCCCCGGGGACGGTCGGCGAACGCCCGTACCAGGTGCAGGGTGCTCAAGCAGCAGCACCGCGCGGCCTCTTCGGCCGTGGCGGCGTCCTCGACGGCCGGCGCGTCCAGTGCGGACAGTTGCACCACCCGCTCCGGCGGCCCGTCGACGAAGGCCTCGTCGAGCAGACGGGTCAACTGCGCTGGATCGGACGGGTCGAGGACATAGCGGCCGGGGCCCTCGGCGCCGAACTCCGCGCCCCTGCGCACGATCACATGGGGCACGGCGGCCGAGGCCAACCGTTCTGCGAGCGCGTCGGCCGCCCCGGTCTCGTCGGCCAGGACGAGCCAGCTGCCGTCGCCGGGCTGCTCCTGTGCGGCCGGGCGCGGCTGCCAGCGGGTCTCGAAGAGCGCGGCGTCCAGCGGCGAGAGCGCGGCGAGTTCGAACTCCGTCGCTTCCAGGAGCAGTTGCTCCTTCTCGTCCCAGAGCCGCAGATCCAGGAGTGCGGTGTCGCCGTCCACGGAGCGCAGTCGGCAGGTCGCCCACGCGGGCGCGGAGCGCAGGCCGGTGAAGCGCAGCCGTCCGACACCGGCGGGCACGAAGGCCCGGCCCGCGGGCGCGTCGGCGGGCAGGGCCGCCGTGTGGAAGGCGGCGTCGAGGACCGCGGGGTGCAGCAGATGCCCTGCGGCGGGCCGGCGGGCGAGTCGGCCGATCGCCGCGGCATCCGTGCGGTGACCCTGCTCCAGGACCCGGAAGGCCGGGCCGTAGTCGATGCCCAGGGCCGTGAGCCCCGCGTAGACGGCGGGCAGGTCGGCCGCTTCGTCGCACCGCTCGCGCAGCACGGCGGGCTCCTCGCCCGCGTCGGGCGCGGCGGGCGCGGGTTCGACGGCGGTGTCGACGACGCGTCCGGTGACGTGCCGCTCCCACGGCACGCGCCGCTCCCCGGTGGCCGCCGAGGCGATGGTGAAGTCCCGTGAGCCGTCCTCCCCGGCGGGCTGCAGAACCAGTTGCAGCCGTACGGGCTTGTCCGCGTCCAGAGCCAGGGGCCGCACGAACCTCACGTCGGCCAGTCGTACCTCGCCGCCGTCCCGCAGTGCGGACGCGGCCTCCAGTGCCAGGTCGAGGAAGGCTGCGCCGGGCAGCCAGACCTCGCCGGTGACCTGGTGGTCGGTGAGGTAGGCGAAGCGGCTGTCGCGCAGGTCGATGTCGCTCTGGAAGATGTGCCGGCCGGGTGTGTCGCTGGCCTCGACATGCGTGCCGAGGAGCGGTGAGCCCCCGGCCGTCCCGGTGGCCGGGGCGGGTGCGCGCCAGTGGCGTTCGCGGGCGAAGGCGTACGTGGGCAGGTCGATCCGGCGGCCCTGTGGGAGCAGCACCGGCCAGTCGGGCGTGTACCCGGCCTCGTACAACTCCCCCAGCCGGCCCAGCAGTACACCCCGTCCGTCCCGCTCACGGCTCAGTGAGCCGACCGCGACCGCGTCGATCCCCGCCTCGGCGGCCACCGCCTCGATCGACGCGGTGAGCGAGGGGTGCGGGCTCAGCTCGACGAAGTAGCGGTAGCCGTCGTCCAGCATCCGCCGGATCGTGTCCGCGAAACGGACGGGGCGCCCGAGGTTCGCGTACCAGTGGTCGGCGTCCAGCCGGTCGCCGGGCACCGGTTCGGCCAGCACCGTCGAGTACAGCGGGGTCGTCGTGCGCGTGCCCCGGATGCCGGAGAGCCGGTCCAGCAGATCCGCGCGAACCGGGTCCATCAAGGGGGTGTGGGAGGCGAACGGCGTCGACAGCCGCCGTACCCGGATGTCCCGCGCTTCGAGGTGCCCGCGCAGTTCGGCCAGCGCTTCGGTGTCGCCGGAGACGGCCGTGGAGTGAGCACTGTTGACCGCCGCGACGAACAGCCGGTCCGGGTGGGCCGCGAGCAGCTTCTCGGCCTCCGTGGGCGGCAGTTCCAGGGCCAGCATGCCGCCCTTTCCGACCAGTGGGGCGACCGCTCGGGCGCGCCCGGTCACGACGGACACGGCGTCGTCCAGGGTGAGGGCGCCCGCGCTGTACGCGGCGGCGATCTCGCCCAGGCTGTGCCCGATCACGGCGTCCGGTCGGACGCCGAGCGCACGCCAGGCGGCGGCCATGGCCGCGTTGACGGCGAACAGCACCGGCTGCAGGTACTCGGTGCGGTCGAACGGGGCGAACTCCTCGGGTGCCGCCAGCGCGTTGAGCACCGACCAGCCGACGTGACGGTGCACCGCCTCGTCGATACGGGCCAGTTCCTCGTGGAAGGCCTCCGACTCGGCCGCCAACTCCACGCCCATGCCGGGCCACTGGCCGCCGTGCCCGGCGAAGACGAAGGCCACCTTGCCCGAGTGCTCCGCGCGGGGCGGGGCCAGCGGCGTCCGTCCGGTCGCCAACGCGTCGAGCCGTGAGCGCAGTTCGTCCCGGTCGCCGGCCACTATCCCCGCGCGCCGTTCGAAGTGGCTGCGGTGTCGCGCCAGGGTGTGGGCGACGTCGGGCAGGGCGACATCCTGGTCCAGGTACCGGGCCAGCCGTGCGGCCTGCCCCCGCACGGCGGCCTCACCGCGCCCGGACAGCGTGAACAGCCTTGTGCCCGGGGCGGTTTCGTCCAGCGGCAGGACCTCCGCGGGATCGGCTTCCTCCACGATCAGGTGCGCGTTGGTTCCGCTGATCCCGAAGGCGCTCACACCGGCTCGCCGTACGCGTTCGCCCGACGACGGCCAGGCGACCGTCTCCCCCAGCAGGTGCAGCCCGCTGTCGTCCCAGTCGACGTGGCGACTGGGCGTTCCGGCGTGCAGGGTGCGCGGCAGGGACTGGTGCCGCAGGGACTGCACGACCTTGATCAGACCGGCCACGCCCGAAGCAGCCTGCGCGTGACCGATGTTGGACTTGAGCGAGCCGAGATACAGGGGGCGGCCCTGGGGGCGCGAGGTGCCGAAGACCTCCGCGAGGGCGTTCGCTTCGATCGGGTCGCCGAGGGTGGTGCCGGTCCCGTGCGCCTCGACGTAGTCGATGTCGGCGGGTTCAAGACCGGACAGCTCCAATGCCCGCCGGATCACCTGTTCCTGGGCCGGACCGTTCGGCGCGGAGAGGCCCTGGCTGCGGCCGTCCTGGTTGACGGCCGTACCGCGCAGCACGGCCAGCACCTCGTCGCCGTCGCGCCGCGCGTCGCCGAGCCGCTTCAGTACGACCATGCCCGCGCCCTCGGCCCAGATGGCACCGTCGGCGTCGTCGGAGAAGGAGCGGCAGCGGCCGGTCGGGGACAGCCCCCGCAGACGGCTGAACTCGACGAAGGTTCCCGGCGTCACCATCAGCGTCACACCACCGGCGAGCGCCAGGTCGCACTCGCCCGACCGCAGCGCCTGCGCCGCCAGGTGCAGCGCCACCAGGGACGACGAGCACGCGGTGTCCACCGTCAGCGCCGGTCCGTTCAGGCCCAGCGTGTACGCGAGCCGGCCCGAGGCCACGCTCGGCGCCGATCCCGTGCCGACGTACCCGTCCAGCTGGTCGAGCCGGGAGCCCGCGAGGTAGTCGCTGCCGAACATGCCGACGTACACACCGGTGGTGCTGCCCGCCAGCTCGGCCGGCACGATCCCGGCGCGCTCCAGTGCCTCCCACGCCGTCTCCAGCAGCATCCGCTGCTGCGGGTCCATGGCGTCCGCTTCCTTCGCGGTGATGCCGAAGAAGCCCGCGTCGAAGGACTCCAGGTCGTCGAGGAAGCCGCCCTCCTTGGCGTACGACGTGCCCAGGGCCTCCGGGTCGGGGTCGTGCAGCGACTCCACGTCCCAGCGGTCCGCCGGGAACGGGCTCACCGCGTCACGGCCCTCGGCGACGAGATGCCACAGTCCCTCGGGGTCGCTCACGCCGCCCGGCAGACGGCAGGCCATGCCCACCAGGGCCAGCGGCTCGTCCGGCGTCGACGCCGACGCCAGTGTGCGGGGGGACCGCGGATCGGGTGCGCCGCGCCGGGTGGTGCGGCCGTCGGTGGCGAGTGCGGTGGTCAGCAGGTGGGCGGAGAGCCGGGCCGCGGTGGGGTGGTCGAACAGCAGGGTGGCGGGGAGTCTGGCGCCGATCCGGGTGCCGATGCGGTTGCGGAGTTCGACCGCCGTCACCGAGTCCATGCCGAGCTCACGCAGCGGCTGGTCGGGACGGACGGACTCCGCCGAGCGCAGGCCGAGCGCCCGGGACGCCTCCTCACGGACCAGGGCCAGGACGCGTGCGGCGCGGTCGGCCTCCGGGAGCCGGGCCAGCCGGTCCGCCAGATGGGTACCGCCGTCCTGACCGGTGCGGGGCGCGGGCAGCAGGGAGCGCCAGAGGGCCGCCGTTCCGTCGTCCGTGGCAGCCGTGGTCTCGCGCAGGCGGGGCAGGTCCAGGGACCAGGCGATCAGGTGCGGTGCGCCCCGGCGCAGGGCGAGTTCGACGAGTTCGCGGCCCTGGTCGGGGGTGAGGGCGCGGTGGCCCAGCCGGGCCATCCGGTCCAGGTCGGCGTGTTCGGCGGCGAGGCCTTCGCCCGCCCAGGCGCCGAAGGAGACCGAGGCTCCGGGCAGGCCCAGGGCCCGCCGGTGGTGGGCCAGTTGGTCGAGGAAGACGTTGGCCGCGGCGTAGTTGCCCTGGCCCGGGTTTCCGAGCACGCCGGCCGCCGAGGAGATCAGCAGGAACAGGTCGAGCGGTGTGTCGGCGGTGAGCCGGTGCAGATGGGCGGCGCCGTCCACCTTGGGGCGCAGCACCCGCGCGAGGCGTTCGGGCGTCAGCTCGGCGACCACCCCGTCGTCCAGGATTCCGGCGCAGTGCACGACACCGCGCAGCGGCAACTCGGCCCCGACGCCTGCGAGTACGCCGGCCAGGGCGGTCGCGTCCGCCACGTCGCACTCCGCGATCTCGACCACGGTTCCGAGTGCGGTCAGTTCGGCGGTGACCTCGGCGGCACGTGGATCCGCCGCGCCCTGACGTGAGGTCAGAAGAAGCCGGGGGACGCCGTGTTCGGCGAGAAGCCGGGCGATGTGCCGCCCGACGGCACCGAGCCCGCCGGTGATCAGCACCGTGCCGTCGGTGGGCGCCAGAGTGTCGCGGCCGACGAGGTCGAGGACGACAGGGGCACCGGACACCCTGCGCCGCCGTATCGCCTCGCGTGCGGCGGTGACGGGCAGGACCTGGGGGCGGGCCGGACGCGCCCGCCCGGCGACGGTCTCGTGCAGCGTCCGGGCCGCGTCTTCGGTACCGGTGTCGCCGCTGGGCGTGGGGGGCAGGGCGGCCGCGGTGGTGAACGGCATGTCGTCCGGGAGCACCGCGACCAGCCGTGCGTCGGCGACCGCCATGGAGGCGGGCGGGGTGTCGGCGAGGGCGACGACCCGCAGGCCGGGGCTCAGGTCGCTCACGTCGGCGGCGGTCTCGGTGACCACACCGGCGCAGGCGGTACGCGGCCGCTCCCCGCCGGGCCCGGGAACCGCCAGCGCGTGCACCTGAATCCTGACCCGGCCCGGAGCCAGGGCCGGGGACTCCACCGCGCGCAGGGTCGGGTCGCTCTCGGGACCGGCCAGTTCGTAGCAGTCACCGGCCGGGATCCGCAGCGCGTCGGCCGCGCGGGCACGCACCAGCCTTGGCACGAGCAAGGAGCCTTCCCGGAAGGCGAGTTCGGGCTCGCCGGCCTGGGCGACGGCCGTCGGCAGGACGTCGGCGGGATCGGAGCCCCCGAGGTCGAGCAGGGTCAGCCCGAGGTGCGGGTGTTCGGCCCGGGCGCTGCGGGCGAGGCCCCACAGGACTGACTGGGCCAGGCCGGGCACGGTGTCCCCGGCACCGGTCGCGACCGCGCCACGGGTCACCCAGACGGTCCGGGCGGGCGGCCGGTCGTCCTCAAGCGCGATCAGGTCGCGCAGTTCGGCCAGCGCCGCAGCGGCCAACTCCTGTGCTGCGGCGGCCGGTTCGGCATCAGCTGCCGGACGCGGCCAGAATCGTACGACGATGTCGGCGCCCGTCTCGCGCATCTGGATGCCTGCCGCCGCCAGGCCGCGCAGGACGGCCGCGACCTCCGGGTCCGAGCGGTCGCCGTGGACGGCCCACGCGGCGCCCGGTACCGCTACGGGCTGTTCGGTCACGGCCGTCCACGCCACTTCGTACAGGTGACGGCCGTTCTCCGAGGCGCCGTTCAGGTCCGCCTGGTCGGCGGCCCGCAGCCGTACGTCCTCCAGCCGGCCCGCCGGGAGGCCGTCGGTGTCCCACAGGGTCACGTCGAGGGTGAGGTCCGTCCCCGAGCCGCCCGACCGCCGTATCAGCGCCGTGAGGTCGCTCGCGCCGCCGGGCGGCAGGACGCAGCGGCCCACCGCGACCGGCAGCAGCACCCGCCGGTCGGACGCGTCCAGCGCGGCGGCCACGTGCAGTGCGGCGTCCAGCAGCGCCGGGTGGACAGGGTAGGGCTCACTCGCGTCGCGGGCCACGGCCGGCAGCGACAGCCGGGCCAGCAACTCGCCGTCGGCGGTCGTCGTGACCGCCGACCGGACGCCCTGGAAAGAGGGACCGTAGCCGAGACCGAGCGCGGCCAGCCGTTCGTACGTGTCTGCGCTCCAGGCGGACTCGGCGGCCTCCGGCCACACCGGCGGCCGTGCCGCCGTCACCGGGGCGGGGGCGGCCGCCGACGCGGTGGCGTGCAGGGTCCAGCCTGGGGCCTCCCGGCCGCACGGACGGCTGTGCACCGTGACCTCGGGCGCGGATCCCGTGGTGACCACCTCGACCGACACCTCGACCGTGCCGGTCTCCGGCAGCACGAGGGGCGCGAGCAGCAGCAGATCGGTCACGTCGCCGGGAGTGTCCGGGCGGGCCACGGCGAGCGCGGCACGGCACAGCTCCATCACGGTCGTGCCCGACACCACGGTCCGCCCGAACACGGCGTGGTCGGGCAGCCAGTCGGCGGTGGCCGGGGACCATTCGTTGCGGAAGGTCCAGCGGGTCTCGTCCGCCGACTGCAGCTGAACGCCCAGCAACGGGTGCGCGGCACGGTCGAAGAGACCGGAGGCCACGGCCCCGGACCCGGGTTCGGGCTCGATCCAGTAGGACTGCGGATCCCAGGCGTACGTGGGCAGGTCGGCCGCCTCCGCGTCGGGAACGACGCGCCGCCAGTCGATCCGCCGTCCGTGGACGTGGAGTTCGGCGGCCGCCCGGTCCAGACAGGCGGGCCCGTCCTCGTCGCGGCGCAGCGATCCGACGGCGACCAGGTCCTCGTGGCCGCGGTCCTCGGCGACCGTGCGCACGGCGGTGACGAGGGAGGGGTGGGGGCTGAGTTCGACGAAGTGGCGGTAGCCGTCGGCCGCCATGCGTTCCACGGTGGGCGCGAAGCGCACGGGTTCACGCAGATTCGTGTACCAGTAGTCGGCCTCCAGCTCCTGCGTGACCGGCTCGCCGGTGACCGTGGAGTACCAGGCGACGGTGGTCGGGGAGGTGGTGACGCCGTCGAGTTCGTCGAGGATCGTCGCGCGCAGTGGCTCGACCCGGGCGCTGTGGGAGGCGTAGTCGACGTCGAGACGGCGGACGAACACCTGCTCCCGGTCGAGGTCGGCGAGCAGGGCGTCGAGCGGCTCCACCTCGCCGGCGATCACCGTCGAGCGCCCGCTGTTCACGGCGGCGACGGACACCCGGCCGCCGAGGTCGGCGAGGCGCGCCTCGACCTCGGTGTGCGGCAGGGCGACGACGGCCATGGTCCCGGTGCCGGACACCTCGGTCAGGGCCTGGCTGCGCAGCGCGACCACCGCCGCGGCGTCGTTGAGGCTCAGCGCCCCGGCGACGCAGGCCGCTGCGACCTCGCCCTGGCTGTGCCCGATCACCGCGTCCGGGCGTACGCCACGGGCCCGCCACACCGCCGCCAGGGAGACCATCACGGCGAAGAGGACCGGCTGGACCACGTCCACCCGTTCCAGGGCAGGGGCGCCCTCGTCGCCGCGCAGGACGGCCGCCACCGACCAGTCGGTGAACGGGCGCAGCGCGGCGTCGCAGCGGTCGAGTTCGTCGGCGAACACCGGTGAGCGGTGGAGGAGTTCGCGGGCCATGCCGGACCACTGGGCACCCTGGCCGGGGAAGACGAATGCCAACTTGCCCGGTGGGAGGCTCTGTTGCGGGCCCACGACCAGGTCGGGGTCCGGGTTCCCCTCGGCGAGGCCGCGGAGCGCGGCGAGCAGTTCGTCGTGGTCGCCCGCCCGGACGACGGCGCGGTGCTCGAAGTGTGTGCGGTGGTGCGTCAGCGTTGCGGCCACGTCGGTCAGGGCCGGCCGCGGTGGTGCGGCGAGCGCGTCGAGCAGGCGGGCCGCTTGTCCCTGGAGGGCCGGGAGGGTGCGGGCGGACAGCGGGAAGAGGACGGGCTCCGCGGTACGAGGATGCCGGGCGGGCGCCGTAGTGGGAGCCGGCGTCGGGGTCGCGCCGCCGGAACGGGGGCGCCGGGCGGGCGTCGAAACGGGAGTCGGTGTCGATGTCGGAGTGGGAGCCGACGTCGATGTCGGAGCGGGAGCCGGTGTCGGAGTGGGAGTGGGAGCCGATGTCGGTGTCGGGCGTGTCAGGTCCTCCGGTGACTCCTCCAGCACCACATGCGCGTTGGTGCCGCTGATCCCGAACGCGCTCACCCCGGCCCGCCGCACTCGGTCAGCGCGCCGTGGCCACGCCTCGGCGTCGCTGCGCACGCGCAGGCCGCCGTCCTCCCAGCCGACGTGCTCGGTCGGGGTCTCGGCGTGCAGGGACGCCGGGAGCCGTTCGTGGCCGAGGGACAGGACCGTCTTGATGACGCCGCCGATGCCCGCCGCGGCCTGTGTGTGACCGATGTTGGACTTCAGGGAGCCGACGCCCAGGGGCCGGTCCGCCGGGCGGCCCGGTCCGAAGACCGACGCGAGCGCCCTGCCCTCGATGGGGTCGCCCAGCGGCGTGCCGGTACCGTGCGCCTCGACGTAGTCCAGGTCGTCCGGCCGGAGCCCGGCGTCGTCGAGGGCGGCGCGCAGCACCCGTTCCTGCGCCGGACCGTTCGGCGCGCTCAGGCCCTGGCTGCGGCCGTCCTGGTTGATCGCCGACCCCTTGACGACCGCGAGGACCCGGTCGCCGTCCCGGCGCGCGTCCGCGAGCCGCTTGAGGAGCACCAGACCGCAGCCCTCGGCCCACACCACCCCGTCCGCCTCGGTGGAGAACGGGCTGCACCGCCCGGACGGCGACAGCCCGCGCAGCCTGCTGAACTCGACGTGCCCGCGCGGTGTCACGAGGAGCGTCGCGCCACCGGCCAGCGCGAGGTCGCACTCGCCGCTCGCCAGTGCCCGCGCCGCCAGGTGCAGGGACACGAGAGAGGAGGAGCAGGCGGTGTCGACCGTGACGGCCGGCCCCTGGAGTCCGAGGGTGTAGGCGATGCGCCCGGACGCCACGCTGGACGCCGAGCCCGTGCCGACGTGCCCGTCGAGCCGGTCCAGCGGGGCCGAGGCGAGGTATCCGCTGTCGTACAGGCCGACGTAGACGCCCGTCGAACTGCCGTTCAGCGTCTCCGGGACGATCCCGGCGCGCTCGATCGCCTCCCAGCCGGTCTGCAGCAGCAGCCGTTGCTGCGGGTCCATGGCCGCGGCCTCGCGCGGCGAGATCCCGAAGAAGGCCGCGTCGAAACGATCGATGCCGGTCAGGAAGCCGCCGCGCAGCGTGTACGCCTTGCCGGTGGCCTCCGGGTCGGGGTCGTAGAGCCCTTGGGTGTCCCAGCGGCCCGCGGGCACCTCGCCGACGGCGTCCTCGCCCGCGGCCAGCAGCCGCCAGAGGGCCTCCGGGTCGTCGGCGCCGCCGGGGAACCGGCAGGCCATGGAGATGATCGCGATGTCGTCGTCCCTCCGCACGGACGGGCCAGCGGGCGCGGAGGCCGGGGCCGGATCGGCCGTGCCCAGGGGCTGTTCGTCGAAGACAGCGTCGGCGATGCCCGCGATCGTGGGGTGGTTGAAGACGAGGGACGGTTCAAGGGGCCGCCCGGTCCACTCGGACAGACCCGCGGCCAACGCCACCAACTGCCGTGATCCCAGACCGAATTCGGCGATCGGGCGCTCCGGTGCGACGGCCGACGGGGCAAGCCCGGCCGCTTCGGCGACGGCCGACGTCAACCAGGCCCGCACCCCCTCGGGGGTCGTCGGGGACGTGTCGGGGAACTGCTTCGGGGACTCGTTCGCAGGCATCTGGGCTGGTGTCCTCGTGAACTTGGGCTCAGGTGGGTTCCGTACGGCCGACGCACGGGTGCGTACGGCGTACGACTGATGCCGCCGACGCACGGCGGATGGCAGACGGGAGACGGGAGATGGCAGACGGCAAACCGTGAATTCGGGTGGCGTGCGGCGGATTCCGGCGGCTGTACGCGCGGTACGACCCCCATGGCACCGACGCACGACCGACGTAGCGACGACCTGCGTCCGAGCAACAGGCCTACGCGAGGCCGCCGTTGAGCCGCCGACGGCGCGTGGGCACGCCGCCGGCGGGGGAGGTCATCTCGTCGCGGGTCCGCCGACCAGGGAGAGAGTGCCGTCGAGATACGCCGCCCGGGAGGCACGGCGCTGGATCTTCCCGCTGGACGTCTTGGGGATGGTGCCGGGGTGGACGAGCACGACGTCGCGGAGCGGCAGGCCGTGCGCCTCGCCGATCGCGCCGCGGATCTGATCGATGATCTTCTCGGCCTCGCCCGCCGCCTCCGGTGCCGTCTCGGCGACGACGACGGGCTGCTCGCCCTCCCTTCCGCCGTCCACGGAGAAGGCGGCGGTGCAGCCGGGCCGCAGCGCCCAGTGGGACATCTCGGCGGACAGTTCCAGGTCCTGCGGGTAGTGGTTGCGTCCGTCGATGACCATCAGGTCCTTCAGACGGCCGGTGACGAAGAGTTCGCCGTCCCGCAGGAATCCGAGGTCGCCGGTGCGCAGGAAACGGCCCTCGCGACCCCTGAGGGTGGCCCGGAAGGTCTGCCGGGTGGCGAGCGCGTTGCGCCAGTAGCCCTTGGCGACACTCGCGCCGGAGACCCAGATCTCGCCGACCTCGCCCTCGGGCAGCTCCTCCTGCCGTTCGGGGTCGGCGATCACCACGGTGATGCCGGGGCCGGGCCGGCCGGAGCCGACCGCTGCCGCGTCCGCCGACCTGGACTCCGCCGCGTCGGCGTGCGGCCCGGTCCCGTCGGTGGAGGTGGCAGTGGCAGTGGCAGTGGCAGTGGCAGTGGCCAGGGTGGGCGGGGCGTGCACCGAGCTGCCGGTGACGATGAGCGTGGCCTCGGCCAGGCCGTAGCACGGATACAGGGCCTCACGGCGGAAGCCGGCCGCGCCGAAGGTCTCGGTGAACCGGCGCAGGGTCGCGGCCCGCACCGGTTCGGCGCCGTTGAAGGCGACCTTCCACCGACTCAGGTCGAGGCCGTCGAGAAGGTCGGGAGTGGCGTGCTTCAGGCACAATTCGTACGCGAAGTTGGGGCCGCCGCTGGTGTGCGGGCGGTACCGGCTGATGGCGGTCAGCCAGCGCTCGGGCCGCTGCAGGAAGTGCAGCGGAGAGAAGAGAGTGGCGGTCACGCCGAGGTAGGCCGCGTTCAGGACCGGGCCGATGAGGCCCATGTCGTGGTAGACGGGCAGCCAGCTGACGAAGAGTTCATGGTCGTACTCCTCGATCACATCGGGAGTGTGGCCCATCCGCTCCGTGATGACCCGCTCGTTGTCCAGCAGATTCCCGTGGGTCACCATCACCCCGCGCGGGGCAGAGGTGGACCCGGAGGTGTACTGGAGGAAGGCGACCGAGTCGGCGGTGAGGTCGGGTTCGCGCCAGGAACCGGCCGCCTCGTCGGGGATGTCCTCGGTGGCGACGCAGGTGATCTCGGCCAGTTCGGGCAGGTGTTCCGACATGGTGGCGAGGGCCGCGATCACCTCGCGGCTGCCCAGGATCACCTTGGCGTCCGCGTCGGCGATCAGGCGCTTCATCCGGAGCAGGGCGCGGTGGTTCTGCGACCGACCCAGCGGGGGCAGGCCCGGCACGGCGACGACTCCGGCCGAAAGACAGCCGAGGTAACCGCAGATGAACTCGATGCCGGGCGGGTACAGCAGCATGGCGCGGGAACCGGCCAGGCCGCGCTCCTGCAGCCAGGCGGCGACGGCCCGGGACCGCTCGGCGAGCCGCCCGTAGGAGATGTCCTGGATCTCTCCGTCGCAGTCACCCGTGACGAGGTACCGGTAGGCAGTCCGGTCGGGCTGTCGGGAGGCGTGCGTGGTCAGTAGATCGACCAGGGAACGAGCCATAAGAGGAGTCTCACCTGTTCGGATAAGTGAGCGAGAAGACTGGAGTTCAGAGGCCGCGTCATAGGTACGCGCAGATGCCGGGTCCGCCTGGCCCCCTTGCCAGAACGTCCTTCTCGACCAATCCGCCCGGGAAGCGGCGGCGGTGCTCGCGCCGGCTCCCCGTGGCCCCCTACGGATTGCTACCAACGAGTAACACGATAGCAAGTCCGACCGGCCCCGCAGATGTAACCCCAGGTACTAAATGCGGAATTGGGCGTTCTGACAGTCGGTCACCACACGCGAACCGGGTGAAGTGGCTGGTGCGCGGGATGCCCGGAGGGACATGTGTGCCGCGTCACGTACTCCGAACAGCGTTCGGGCCATCCGACCACTCCCCCGCCGTCCGGTGCCGCCCACATTCCGGGCAGGAGTGAGGCGGACCGCGCCGCGCGACGTGCGGTCCGCCGAAAACCCTCACCGGGTGACCGTGCGGCCGGGGCGGCCGGGGCGGGTCAGAGGCCGCCGGTGTTGAGCAGCCGGTTGGGAGTGTCGGAGCGGACGCCGCGCACGACACCACGGGTGGCGGTGCGGTCCAGCCAGACGTGGACCTCGTGAGCCGTGGCGTGGGGGTGTGCCGACAGGTACAGCGCGATCACGCCGGTCGCATGCGGCGCGGCCCAGGACGTCGCGCCGTCGTTCTCCGTGGTCGTACCGCCGCCGGAGAGGGCGGCGGTCAACTTCTGGCCGGGGGCGTACAGGTCCACGCACCGTCCGTAACCCGATCCGTAGGAGCCGCCGTCGCTCCACGCGCGGTCGTTCGAGGTGGAGGCCGCGACGACGATCGTGCCGGGGACACCGGCCGGGGAGTGCTTGCAGGCGTCGTCATGGAAGTTACCGGCCGACACCACCGTCGGGATCCCCGCGTCCACCATCTTCTTCACGGCGGACTCCACGGCCGCCGACCGGTGGTCGAAGTTGAGCGACATGTTCACCACCGCAGGCTTCTGCGCGTGCGCGGTCACCCACTTGACCGACTTCACCACGGCCGCCTCGGCCGCCGCCGGGGAACCGCTGCCCTCGCTCTCGCACAGGACACCCTGGACCCGTACGAGCTCCGCCTTGGGCGCCACCCCGTACTTCGTTCCGCCGATAATGCCCGCGACGAACGTGCCGTGGCCAATGCCCGCCTCGCTGAAGCAGTCACCGGAGTCCTTCGGGCCCACGAAGTCGGCGCCGAGGTGGGCGCGTCCGCCGAACTCCTTGTGCGCGATGTCCATCCCGGTGTCGATCACATAGACGTGAACGCCCTTGCCCGTGGCGGTGGTGGTGAACTTCCCGTTCAGCGGCCGCGACCGCTGGTCCAGAATGTCCAGGTTCCATGGCACGTGCCGGGTGATGGGCGACGCCGTGGTCCGCGCGACCCCCGACAACTTCCCCACGCTGCCGGGAGACGTCGGCGCCGAGCCGGACGACGCCCCGTCCTCGAAGGGCGCCACGGACTCCCCCTTCCCGTGCGCGGGAAGCGTCCCGCCGTTCCCCGCGGCCGCCGCGCCGGCGTCCCCGCCGCAGGCCGAGGCCCCGAGCACCGTCGCCATGGCCACCATCAGGAGACCGGCCTTCGTCACGTTCCGCGTCACAACATCCCCCATATCCCTGCTTCGTACACAGTCAGCGCACAAGACGACCACAGGGGGCGGGCGGTTCCGGCGGGGCGTGGGGATGGGTCGGTTCACGCGTCGCTCGACGGGAATCCTGACGGATCACTCAGCCCGCGCGTCGACTCCCCCGCCCGTCGGCGCCGCAGAGCAGATCCGGCGACTCACCGCGGCCGGCCGCCCGCCGTCGGACCCCCCGCGGCGGGCGGCCCGCCGTCAGGCGCCCCTGAGCCAGGCTGTCAGGCCTGCGGTGAGACAGCGAGGACGCTGCCACTGCCGTTTGCCGCGCCCAAGGCATGCGCGGGGAGGCGTCGTACGGCTGGGACGCAGAGCAGCGCGAGGGCAGCGGGGACCGCGAGGGCTGTCATCGCGTAAAGGGTGGGTCGCACGCCGAGAGATTCGGACACCGGACCGGCCAGCGCAAGGCCCAGAGGCATGAGTCCGGCCGACAGCAGGTAGTCGTACGAGCTCACGCGGGACAGGGCGGCTTCGGGCACGTGCGTCTGCAGCGCGGTCTCCCACAGCACGAAGAAGAGCGAGACGCCGACACCGGTGACCGCTTCGAGGATCGTGATCATGGCGAGTGAGGTGCCGGATCCGATAATGATGGCCTGGCAGGAGCCCACGGCGAGCCCTGCGGCGGCGAGGGCCATGGGACGCGGGACCTTCAGCCGGTAGGCACACACATCTCCGACGATGGAGCCGATACCGAAGCCTGCGGTCACTGTCGACCAGCTTGCCGCACCGCCCCACTCCTGTTCGGCCAGGACAGGCCCCAGCACGAACACCGACGGCAGCACGACAACGTGATAGACCGCTATGGCGGCCATGCCCGACCACACCCATGTCCGGCTGCGCACCTGCACCCAACCAGCGCGCACTTCCTTCAGGAACGATCCCCCTGCGGTGGGCTCCGCTGCCTCCTGAGCCGTACTACGAGGTCTCAGTCGGGCAAGGAACGCGGCGCTGACCGCGAAGGTCAACGCGTCCAGTGCCAGAGCTCCGCCGGGGCCGAGCAACGCGACCACGCCGCCGGCCAGGGCCGGACCGAGCACCAGCGCGGACGACTGGGTGAACCCACGCAGGGCATTCGCCTCCCGCAGCCGGTCAGGCCCGACCACCAGCGGCATGAGCCCCGTGGCAGCGGGCATGAAGAACGCGTCTGCTGTGCCGAACACCAGCATGAGCAGCACAAGGTGCGAAATCTTGGCAGCACCGGTGATCAGCAGTGCGGCGATGAGCCCCTGCACAGCACACCGCACCACGTCGGAGACCAGCATGACGCGGTGCCGCCGGAAACGGTCCGCCCACACACCACCCACCAGGGCGAAGAGCAGCATGGGAAACAGCCCGGCGGCCGCTACCAGCCCGACGTCGGAAGCGGACCCGCCGACCGAGAGCACGGCAAAGGGGACGGCTACGAACGAAACACGGTCGCCCAGCACCGAAAGCGACTGCCCGATGAACAGGCGGGCGAACTGAGGCTCATCGCGCAGCACGCCAGGAATCAAGAACTTCACGTGAGGGCCGATCGGAGGCAAGGGGACAGAAGGCGAAGCGCCCGATCCTAAAGCGGCCCAGCCTTGCCTGCCACCTGAATTTCTCCAGGTCGGAGCCCGTTCCAGGAGAAGGCGCCCATCGTCGTCGAATCCCGCCGACGGCGCAGCTGACCGGCGCCCCATAGCCGCCTAGGGCCATGCCTCGCGGGTGGGGAGCATGACCCGCACCCGAGGTCCCGCTGCCTCGCGGGCGCCCTTCTGCGCGAGAAGCCAAGTCTTGAATGCGTGGCACGACCACAGGCCGGTCGAGCCGTCGGGGTCCGAAGACGTCGGGCGGTCGGACGCGGCACAGGAGGCGCCAGATGGTGCTCTGCTGTGCCGGACACCCGAACTTCCTTCATTTCGGCTTCAGTTGTTGACGTCTGGAACGTGTGGGGATACAACCCGGAGAGAGCGCTCTCCGTCTGCTGTTGCTCCGCCCCCACACACGCCGACTCGGCACGAGGAGACTCCGCATGCAGTCCTTAACCAGCGCCCCTCCCCAGGGACCGTCGGGCATGACCGCACCGTCGGGCATGACCGCACGGGCCCGTACGGCTCTCGGTCTGGTCGTCGTCCTGCTCGCCGCCTGCGTCGCCGTCCTGACCCCGTCACCCGCGCAAGCCGCCGACCAACTGCTCTCCCAGGGGCGCCCCGCCACGGCGTCGTCGGTCGAGAACGGCTCCTTCCCGGCAGGGGCCGCGGTCGACGGCAATACCGGGACCCGGTGGTCCTCGGCCTTCTCCGACCCGCAATGGCTGCGTGTCGACCTCGGTTCCGTCCAGCAGCTCACCCGCGTCACCCTGAACTGGGAGGCCGCCTACGCCACGGCCTTCCAGATCCAGACCTCCACCGACGCGAACACCTGGGCCACAACGTTCTCCACGACAACCGGCACCGGTGGCACCCAGAACATCGCCATCTCCGGCAGCGCCAGATACGTGCGCATCCTCGGAACGGCGCGAGCCACCCCTTACGGCTACTCCCTGTGGGAGTTCCAGGTGTACGGGCCCGGAAGCACCACCCCACCGGACGCCTTCTGGGGCACGACCAGTGACATACCCGCCGCGAACAACGCCGTCGAAGTGAAGATCCTCAACCGCACCAACGGCAAGTACCCCGACAGCCAGGTGTACTGGAGCTTCAATGGCCAGGTCCACTCCATAGCCGAGCAGCCGTACCTCGACATGCCGGCGAACTCCGCGGGCCGCATGTACTTCTACCTCGGTTCTCCGGGCGGTGCCTACTACGACTTCATCGAGTTCACCGTCGGCAACAACGTCTTCAACGGCAACACGACCAGGGTCGACGCCTTCGGCCTGAAACTGGCCATGCGCCTGCACACCAAGGACGGGTACGACGTCGAGGTCGGTGAGGACCGGGGGACCTTCGCCGAGGACCGCGCGACCACCTTCCAGCGGTTCACCGCCGCCGTTCCCGACCAGTTCAAGGTGCTGGCCCAGAGCCAGGCCCCGTACCGGATCACCGCACCCGGCAGCGACCCGAGCTTCCGGGCGGGCGGGGCCAACGCGAACTACTTCACCGCCTACGCCCAGTCCGTGGGCGTCAACGCCGCCACTTCCGACATCTTCGGCTGCGCGGCGGCTCTCGCGAGCAACCCCGACATGTGCGCTGCCCTCAACCGCCATGTGGCCACCCTGCCGGCCTCCCAACAGGGCGACCCAGCCCAGTACTACAAGGCGGCGCCCGGAAACTACTACGCCAAGTTCTGGCACGACAACGCCATCAACCACCTGGCCTACGGCTTCCCCTACGACGACGTCGCGGGTCAGTCCTCGTTCATCTCCCACGGCAACCCGCAGTGGCTGCTGGTCGCCGTCGGCTGGTAGCCGCGTCCGGGACCGCGGGGGCCATGGGGCCCACGGGGGCCACGACGCCTCGTCACCGTCGTGTCAGCAAAGGAGATCGATCACGACGCCGGGATTGAGGATCCCGGACGGGTCCAGCACGGCCTTGCCCGCCCGCAGGGCGGCGGCGAAGGGGTCGGGGCGCTGCCGGTCGCACCAAGGCCGGCGGTCCCCCGGCCCACCGTATGGTGGTGGGTGATGCCGGCGCCTTGCACGATCAGGGCCGCGGAGACCGCCTGCTTGATCGCCCCACTGCTCCGACGGGATCCGACGGGCACCGGAATCGCTTCGCTGACCGTCATCCCGACCGCGGCCAGATCAATCGTGCCCTTCGGATGATCCAGGGGCGTCAGAATGGCGCGATGGACCATCACTTCGTTGGCATCCCGGAGTTGACGGGCGTTCCCCGTGTCGCAGTCGTCATCGACGTCATGCGCGCCTTCACTGTGGCTGCCTGGGCCTTCTCGCGTGGCGTCGAGAGGATCGTCCTGGCCTCAACCGAGCGTGAGGCACTTGCCTTGAAGGAGAGCCACTCGGGTTGGCTGGCTTTGAAGGACGGGGCTCCAGCAGCGGGATTCGACGCGGTGAACTCACCCGGCTTGCTCAGGTCATGCGATTTCACCGGCCGCACGCTGGTGCAGAAGACGACGGCCGGGACCGTGGGCGCGCTGGCCGTCGCGAACGCGCCGCTGGTCTTGTGCGCGAGCTTCGTGGTGGCCGGCCCGACCGCGCGGTTCCTGCAGACCAAGGATTCCGGTCCGGTGACGTTCGTTGTCACCGGCGAGGGTGGCCAGGCCGACGAGGACCTGGCCTGCGCCGAATTCATTGCTCGATCCATGGCCGGAGGCGATGTCGAGGCGGCCCCGTATCTCCACCGCGCGAGGACTTCTCGTGCCGCGGCAGACCTCGCCGGTGGGCTGCGGAGCGGATACCACCCAGACGATGTCGATCTCTGCTTGGAGATCGACAGGTTCCCCTTTGCGATGATGGCTCGCCAGGAACACTCTCTGACGGTGCTCCGTCCCGTTGCGGTGCCTGACATCCCGTCCAATATCCGCTGACCTGCCGGAACTTTGGACTTACGCGAAGCTGCCCCGCCGCCCACTCACCAGATCCAGCGACAGCACCACACCTGTGGCGCACGCTACGGCCACACCGTAGCCGCCGAGCCGCACCGTTCCTGACCGAACCGTGTTGTGCCGCAGCTTTCTCTCCAGCAGCGGTGCGGCGCCGGTGCGGCCTGATCTGCGAGCGAGTGGCCGACGCACTTCGTCGCCTTCGTGGTGCGCCCTACCTCGGCGCCTGGAAGCCGCCGATCTCCTGCTCGAGCAGTTCGGCCAGCCGCAGCGGGGTGCGGTCCTCGAACATCGGACCGATGAGCTGCACTCCCACCGGCAGACCCTCGGCGGACCGGCCCGCGGGTATGGCGGTGGCGGGTAGGCCTGGCATGGAGGCCAGGCCGGCCCAGACGAGCTGGTCGAAGTACGGGTACTCGACGCCGTCGATGTCGATCCGGCGTTTCATCAGGTCGGGGTTGTGGTCGTGCGGGAACGCGGGGGTGGGCGTGATGGGACACACCACGGCGTCGAACTCGGCGAAGAGCTGCCGCCAGCCGTGGCGGTGGAGCTCGCGACGGCTGTTCGCCTCGATCCAGTCGCGGTGGCTGAACACCATGCCGCGCAGCCGCGCCGCATCGAGACTCTGGTCGTCCGCGCTCAGTCCGGCGGCGCGAGTCTGCAGCTGCTCGTACGCTTCGACGGGAAAACGTGCAACGGAGCCCGAAAACAGCAACTGCGTGTAGAGCATCGCGGCTTCGGTCAGATCGGGCAGTACCGGAGTGTGCCGTTCGACGCGGGCGCCACTGTCGGCGAGCGCGTCCGCCACCCGGTTCACGCCCGCCCGCACAGCGGCCCCGGTCGGAATGAGTGGATGCTTGTCGAGCACCAGAACCCGGAATTCGCAGAGCCGCTCGTGGCGCGCGGGCGGCAGCGTCAAGGCGTGCGCCACACCGAGCGTCAGCGGGTCCGGTCCGGCCATGACGTCGAGCAGGAGCGTGAGATCGCGGGCAGTGCGCGCCATCGGACCGACGACGGCGAGGTCAAGTTCGGCCGGCAATGCTGGGCCGGGCGGCGGGACCATACCGCGGGTCGCCGCCAGCCCGAGCGTCGGCTTGTGTGCGTAGACACCACAGAAATGTGCTGGGGTGCGCAACGAACCGGCCAGGTCGGAACCGATGGACAGCGCGCCGAATCCGGACGCCAGGGCCGCGGCTGATCCGCCGGAGGATCCACCGGGCGTGCGAACGTGATCCCACGGGTTGTTGGTGGTGCCGTGGATCTCGTTGAAGCTCTGCAGATCTTGCAGCCCCAAGGGCACATTGGTCTTACCGAGCACCACCGCGCCTGCGGCCTTGAGCCGCGACACCTGCACCGCGTCCTCGGCCGGCATGTAGTTCCGGTGCGGCGGCATGCCCCAGGTCGTGGGCAGCCCGACGATGTTGTAGGACTCTTTGACCGTCACCGGAATGCCGAGCAGCGGCCGGTCCTCACCGCGGGCGCGCGCCTGGTCGGCACCGCGCGCGGCGGCCCGTGCACGGTCGAAGTCCGGCACACAGATCGCGTTGATCGCCTTGTCGACCCGCTCGATACGGGCGATCGCCTCATCGGTCAGTTCCGCCGAGGTCACCTCACCGGCACGCAAGGCAGCTGCGAGTTCTTCGGCCGTCTGAAAATTCCACTCCATGAATCCGACCGTACGGGCCTCCGGAACAGGTCACGAAATGCCGCTTCGCACAACGGCATTGATGTCGCCATACTCATCCCGCTCCTCTCCGGCCACGGACAATTCGCCTCACCGCTGACGACGGCGACGCGCGGCGGCATCGGTGGTCAGCCTATGAGTGGGGTGGTAGCTCCGGTCACTCGACGATGAGGACGGCTACCGTCTGGGGCCACCCGCTCCGCTCTCGTCGGCGGCCGTGGAGGAGGCGGGCCCCGGGTCCAGGGCGTCGCGGACGGCGGTCAGGATGTCCTCGGTGTCGGCGCCGAGCGCTCGGGCGGCTGAGGTGAAGTCCCGTGTCAGAGTGGCGAGTTGGCTGGCATCGTGCGCGTGCGATTCTGATGGGAGCGCCGCGACCCGGGTGCCCGCGCCACGGCGGGTGCGGATCAGCTCGGTAGTCTCCAGCTCGCGGTAGGCGCGGGCCACGGTGCCCGGCGCCAGACCGAGGTCAGCCGCGAGCTGGCGCACGGTCGGCAGGCGCTCGCCCTCGGCCAGTCGGCCGGTGCGGATCAGCGCGGCCAGCTGAGAGCGGATCTGCTCGTACGGCGGTACCTGACTAGTGGTGTCGACACGGACGGCGGAGTCACTCATCGTCGAACGTCCCATCGCCGGCTGCCTCGTCTTCGACCGCCCGGGGTGCCACCACGGTGACCAGGGACCATCCGAAGGTGAACATGCTCAGCAGGCCCAGGGGGCAGATCGCCACGATCGTGGCGGCGCCCAGCGGGCCGGCACAGGCCTTGTCCGTGAGCGCGACGAATAGCATCAAGACGACGAGCATCACCTGGCTCGACACCAGCAGCCCCCAGGCTCCGGTGATCGCCCACGCGCGATCGCGGCGCTGCTGATCGTCGCCCGGGCCGTGAGCGATGCGGCGCAGGGCCCAGACGCAGACGGGAGTTCCGACCGCGAGGGCGGCGATCATCGGGCCGCTGTAGTACAGGCCGGGCCAGGGACCCAGGGATGTGCGTATCCCTTCACAGGTGACGATCATGACACGCCCCGCTCTGCCTGTGCGGTCAAAGTCGGAGGAGGCCGTGACCGCCCCCATCAGCAGCATGGTGACGAGGGACGCCGCCTGCAGAAGAAGCAGGGGCGTCATACGGGGCGGCACTTGGTCTCGGACCAGCCGCGGGGCGAGGCTCGCTGTGCGTACCGCTTCCTGGGGATGCAGGGTCAGGGCGTCGCCGAGCAGGACACCGCCCACCGCGCACAGGCCGAAAGCGGTGATGGCGAACACGAGAGGCATCGTGATGTCGCCGCTGTCCATCGTGACCAAGTGCTGAGCGACCACGATGCCGATGGCCAGGCCGGACCAGCGCGCGTAGTGGTCGGCGTGGGCGAGGAACCGGGACTGGAGCGGGACGGTGTCGAGCATATGGAGATCCCCCGGATAATCTTGTATCAAGCGGTGGGTACAAGATGCCCTGGGCGGAATCTTGTGTCAAACGCTCGGTACAAGGCGGTACGCAGGAGGGCAGCTTCTGGCACGGGGTTTCAGCCGGCGCAAGGGGGACGGCCTCCGGCCCAGGGTGCCCGCTGGTCGTGCCCGTGAGCGTGCCCATGGTGTGCCCGTGGCCGTGCCCATGGTGTGCCCAAGGTGTGCCCATGATCGAGAAGGTGCGATGCCCTCACGCCCCCGCCTGTCAGTGGTGATCGCCATCATGGGGAAATGACCAACCCGCACCTGACAACCGGCAGCGTCTGGCGGCTCCACCACGGCGACCGGGAGATTGCCCGGCTGACCGTGACCGGCACCGACATGCCGTGGGCTCATGCCGAAGCGGAGACCCTTCCTGGCTTTGAAGAGTTCCGTCTCCTCTTCACTGAGCAAGAGCGGGCTGTCGATGAGGAGGACTGGGAGCAGGCCGACGCCTTCCACACACAGATCCGCAGTGCGCTCACCATGACGTTCCCCGACGGCAGCCCGGTCGCTGAGTTCATGCTGCACATCCACGACGACGGCACCGCCGGCTGGCGCTGGCACGACGAGCCCTTCGACGCGGTGAACCAGTGACACGTCGAGTTGCAGGAGCCCGAAAACAAGGTTGTCGGCCGATGAGTTCGAGATCGTTTGGTCGACCGCCTGTGGGCAGCTTCAGGATCGTCAGCGGCGCCATCCATCCTGAACGCATCCACTGCTTTCATGAGACGGACGAACCCATCCCGGTTGCCGCACGCAGCGGGATCTGACGACATGTCGGTTGTCGACTGCGTGGACTCTCCTGGCCAGGTCGATGCCATCCGCGCTTCGCGGCCTGCCTCCCGAGACGCAATGTCGCACGACTGGAATCCGGTCGACGACGACCACCGCCCGACCCGCGGCGCGGATGCCGTCCAGTCGAACGAGTGACAGACTGAATGTCGAATCGGCGGTCTGTGCCGGAGGGCATGGGGCATGACGCGGCCAGCGCAAGAAGCCCCAGCCGAGGGGTATGGCGAGCGCGGTGCGCACCTGGTCGAAACAGGCTGGAGCCTTCCACCACCTCCCTTCGGCAGGGGCCGAAGCCGGCGTTCGTAGGCGCGAGCGGGGAACGTGCGGAATCCATGTTCTGAGGGTGGTGACCCCCTGTGAGTGGGACCGATGGAGAAGCCGGTGGAGCACGTGGAGGGCTTGCCGGGCAGACGGTCGTGGTGGTGGGAGGCAGCGCGGGCATCGGTCTGGAGACCGCGCGACAGGTACGTGCGGCCGGCGGCGAGCTGGTTCTCGTGGCGCGCGACGCCGGACGCCTCCAGCGGGCCGCGGACGAACTGAACCCGCTGAGCACGGCCGCGTTCGACGCCCGGGACGTCGAACGCCTGGAGCGCTTCATCGGAGAGCTGCCTGGGCAGGTCGACCATGTGATGGTCACGGCAGGCAGCCCGTCGTACACCCCCATCGCCGAACTCGACCTCGCCAAGGCCGGGTATGACTTCGGCGGGCGTATCGCGATGATGCTGGCAGTGGCGCGGGCGAGCCGGGACAAGGTCAGAGCTGGGGGAACGTTGCTGTTCATCGGCGGCACCGGCGGCCGGCGGCCCGCGCTCGGGATGGCCGTGACGGGCGCTCTCACCGCGGCGCTGCCGGCCCTGACCGCCAACCTGGCACTGGAGGTCGCTCCTGTTCGGGTCAACCTCATCGCGGCCGGGTTCGTGGACACACCGCTGTCGGCCTCCCTCCTCGGTGACCAACTCGAAGCACGACGCGAGGAGTTGAGGAAGACACTGCCCATCGGCCGGGTGGTCGGACCTGAGGATGTAGCCGCCCTCGCACTGCACATCATGGCCAACAGCGCCCTCACTGGCGCCACATACGACATCGACGGCGGCCAGCAGCTCGTCGCGCACTGACCCGTTCACTGCCCCCGGCCCAAGCCGCAGCAAGCCTTCGGGCGCGGCCCGGCGCCACTCGCGGATCACGTCGTCGCGGTATCCCGTCGGGGTCCGAGACGAGAGGAACAAGCCATGGACATGAAACTCGAGGTTGTCGTGGTGCCGGTGTCCGACGTCGACCGGGCCAAGGACTTCTACACGGCGCTGGGCTGGAGACTCGACGCGGACGTCGCGACCGACGGGGACTTCCGGGTGGTGCAGATGACCCCTCCGGGTTCCCCGGCTTCGGTCATCTTCGGCAGATCGGTCACCGATCAGCCCTCGGGATCCGCTCGCGGACTGCACCTCGTCGTTGACGACATCAAGGCCGCCCGCGACGAGCTGAGCCGGGGCGGAGCCGACCCGAGCGATGTGTTTCACGACGCCGGCGGCGTCTTCCACCACGCCGGCACTGATGCCCGGGTGCCCGGCCCCGATCCTCAACGCGGCAGTTACGGCTCCTTCCTGTCGTTCAGCGACCCGGACGGCAACGGCTGGATCCTGCAGGAGATCACCACACGGCTTCCGGGACGGCTGGACCCCGCGACCACCTCGTTCGCCTCGGCCGAGGACCTTGCGAGCGCGCTGCGGCGGGCCGCGGCGGCGCACGGCGAGCACGAGGCACGCATCGGGGCGGAGGACCCGGACTGGCCGACCTGGTACGCGCAATACATGGTGAGCGAGCAGGCGGGGACGGAACCGCCCTCGTGAGCGGTCGGACGCATTGCTGCACCGCCCACATCGTCGTCGTCTTGGACACCTACCAGCAGTCAGCGGAGCACTGTCAGTGTCGGGTGGCAGCATCGGACGTATGACGGACACCACGGCATTCGACTGGCGGTCCCTCCTGCTCAGGTGGAGCGGGGAGTGGGCGGATTCCCTTCCGGACGACGAGACGCGGGGCGAGGACGACGAGACCGCGCGGCAAGCGCGGTGGCTGGGGTTCCCGCCCGCGTCCGAGGAGCGAATCGCCGCCATGGAGGAGCGCCTCGGCCAGCGGATGCCCCCGTCGTACCGGGAGTTCCTCAAGGTCAGCGACGGATGGCGGCACGCGGGCGGGTTTGTGTGGCTCCTGGCGGGGACCGAGGGCGCGCGCTGGCACAACAACGAGTCGGGACTCGCGGACATGTTCGAGGAGTACCTGGACGAGGACGCCGGGCCCGAGGAGCGGCGGGAGGTGGACATCTGGCGGCGCGGGCTGCAGCTCGACGTCGAGTCCGACATCACCCACGTCCTCCTGGATCCCGAGGACGTGGACGAGGACGGTGAGTGGGCCGTGTACACATGGGCGAGCTGGCGGGCCGCTCCGCCCGAGCGGTACGCCAACTTCCTTGAGTTCATGCGGGACATGTACCGGGAGTTCCACAGCCTGCGGACGCACCGGAGCGACGGGGATCCGGTGTTCGCCAACGACACGACGCGACAGTTGGACGGCCTGATGGAGGGAGCCCGGCTGGAAGCGCTGAGCGGCGGCTGGGAGCAGGCTGCGAAGGCGCTGGACGAGGCCAAGGGGTATGGCAGGCCGCGGGCTGCCGGGCTGGGCGACCAGATACGTCGCCTGCTCGGACAGACCTACATGGTGTACTTCGAGGATCTGGTGACGGACCCGCAGTACGCGCCCGAGCTGCTGCCGCCGCTGGTCGCCGAGCACGCGGCGCACTCGTACCAGGACGACTCCACGCTGATGTTCCACTTGCGGGGCGCCGACGACGACGTGGTGTCACTGGCTTACGCGACGCTGGATCAGGTGAGGAATGGCACGTACCGGTACACGGCGGCCGGACCCTTCGGGGAGGCGGTCGAGAGGGCGCGGGAACTGGCGCGGTGGGGAGACACCGACGGGGCATGGCGGACGCTGATGGACGCTCTGCCCCTGTGGGAGCCGCTGGGGCCGGACCATCTGGCGCCGCTGGGGTGGGTGGCCGACCCGGTGCTCGGGCCGCTGCTGACCGAGGAGCGGGGCCGGGAGCTGCTGTGCACGCCGAGGGGCGGGCAGGCAGGCAGGTGAGGCACCGAGGCGGACGGCCGCGCTCGACCCGGGTGACCTGGCCTGGCTCGCGGAGCCTGACCGGAGCAGCAACCGCACCTCTTTCCGGTTCGTCCTGGGCCCGGCATGGGGAACCGTTCTTCCACCTTTCGGTGGCGCGAGATGGTGGCGAGCAGTATGCATTCACGTACGTGGACGGAGAGATCCGGCGGAGCGGGGAGATACCGCGGGCGCTGGATCCGAACCGGTTCTTGGGCACTCCGGAGGACGGGGCCGCGGTGGAACGGTCGCTACGCTGTGCGCTGTGCTCTGTCTGCGGGCTCGGCAGACTCTGCGGGCTCTGCGGGCTCTGCGCGGTCGCCGTGGTGGCGGTGACCGGACGCCATGGACAGGCCGGGGCCAGCTGAGGCGGCCCCCGGTCGCGGCCCCGCCCACGGCGTGGGGCCCGTCCCGCATGGTCAGACCCGCTCCGTGGTGCGACGCTGGAGGGGAGAGGTATCCGTGGGGCCACCCAGGAGGGCCGATGGGACGCGACGTTCCGGCGCTGGTCTTCACCCGCGAGGACCGTCGCCGGTACCGGATCAAGATGCAGGAATGTCTCGACGCCTTCGCACAGATGCTGCGCGAGTCACGGTTCGACACGGAGCGCCCTCAGGTGGGCCTGGAGATCGAGCTGAATCTGACCGATGCCGAGGGCGAGCCGACCATGCGGAGCGGTGACGTGCTCGACGCCATCGCCGATCCCGCCTGGGACACCGAGCTGGGCCGGTTCAATCTGGAGATCAACATTCCTCCCCGGCGGCTGACCGCGGGCGGACCCGACGCCTGGGAGGAGGAGATCCGCGCCGCGCTGAACCACGCGGACGAGCGCGCCCGGACCATCGGCGTCCATCTGATCATGATCGGCATCCTGCCCACCCTGCGGGAGGAAGACGTCGGCCCGAAGGCCCTGTCCGAGAACGCCCGCTACCACCTGATCAACGAGCAGGTCTTCGCGGCACGCGGCGAGGATCTGCTGATCGAGGTGAACGGTGTCGACCGACTGCGGACCTACGCGGACACCATCACGCCGGAGGCCGCGTGCACGAGCACGCAGTTCCATCTCCAGGTGTCACCGGAGGAGTTCGCCGACTACTGGAACGCGGCGCAGGCGATCGCCGGAGTCCAGGTCGCGCTGGCGGCCAACTCGCCCTTCCTGTTCGGCAAGGAGCTGGCGCACGAGACCCGCATCCCGCTCTTCGAGCAGGCGACGGACACCCGCCCGCAGGAGATCAAGGCACAGGGAGTACGGCCCCGGGTATGGTTCGGGGAGCGGTGGATCACCAGCGTCTTCGATCTCTTCGAGGAGAACCTGCGTTACTTCCCGGCGCTGCTGCCCCTGTGCGAGGACCAGGACCCCACCCAGACGCTGGACCGCGGAGACACCCCGGACCTGTCCGAACTCACCCTGCACAACGGCACGATCTACCGATGGAACCGTCCGGTCTACGCCGTCGCCCAGGGAAGACCGCACCTGAGAGTGGAGAACCGCGTGCTGCCCGCGGGCCCGACGGTCGCCGATACCCTCGCCAACGGCGCCTTCTACTACGGCCTCACCCGCGCTCTGGTGGACGAGGACCGGCCGGTGTGGTCACGGATGTCCTTCTCGGCCGCGGAGGACAACCTGCACGCCGCGGCACGAGAGGGCATCGACGCCCGCCTGTACTGGCCAGGAGCGGGCGAGGTACCGGTGCCCGAACTCGTCCTGCGACGCCTGCTGCCGCTGGCGCACCAGGGCCTGGAGCGCTCGGGCATGGACGCGGTCTGGCGGGAACCGCTGCTCGGCATCATCGAGCAGCGGTGCGTCACCGCGCGCAACGGCGCGGTCTGGCAGAAGGAGATGCTGCACCGCTTCGAAGCGTCGGACCACTGCGGCCGCCACGAAGCCCTGCGGCGCATGACACAGCAGTACATCGACTACATGCACCTCAACGCGCCGGTCCACACGTGGCCGGTGGACTGACGAAAGCAGCACATCCCGCGACGCAAGGTGTCGCCGATCGCGTGGACGTCCACCCTCTCGGCCGTAGTAGAGCTCCTGTCTCGCATCCGGAGCGGTCTGACTCCAGGAGTCCCCGGGGCGATGAGTTTCGCCGTGGTCGCCTGTCTGTATTCCCAGCACGCGATCAACCGCACTCGAGGAGAGCATCATGACCGCTGCCTACACATTCGACGTCTTTTCCAGCCTCGACGGCTTCGGCGCCGCCAGCGGCAACTGGACCGGCTACTGGGGCAAGCAAGGCCCCGAACTCCTCGACCACCGCCTCGCCCTGTACGACGAGGAGCAGCGGATGATCTTCGGGGCCAACACCTATCGGGCGTTCGCGCAGATGCTGGCCTCAAGCACCGAGGAGTCCGAGGTGCGAGACCCATGGGTCACACGGATGAGGAGCCTGCCGGCAACGGTGGTGTCGACCACACTCGAAGGACCCCTCGACTGGCCGGATGCGAACGTCGCGAAGGGCGATGCCGTCGACGTCGTCGCTCGGCTCAAGGAGGAGTCCGAGGTACCGATGCGCTCGCACGGCAGCCTGTCGATGAACCGAGCCCTGATGGCCGCCGGTCTGGTCGACCGCGTCCAGGTGACGCTCTTCCCTGTGATCACCGGTCAGACCGGGCTGGACCCGATCTTCCAGGGAGCCGCCGATTTCGACCTTGAGCTGATCGAGTGCCGGACGCTCGACGGCCACATCCAAGAGCTCACGTACCGGCCCACCCTGCATGTCTGAGTCCATCCATGCACCCCACCCTGTCAAGCACCTTGTGCGGATGATCGCCAGGGCCGGCGGGAGGGACTCGGCAGGACTCAGGTACGGGGCTCACATACGGGGCCAGTCCTGGCCGACGGTCACCTCGCGTTCGATGCGACGCCACTGCGCCTCCCCGCCGGGCAGAGGCCAGGCCCAGCTCGGCTGTTGCGCGGTGTTCAGGTCGCGGAGGCGGCGGACGAGTTGTGGGCCGGCGGTGGCGGCACTGTCCGGAACAGTGGGGCCGTGAACGGCGCGGAGTTCGGCGAAGCGTGCCAGTTCGTACTCGTAGAAGCCCACGGCCTCATCGGTGCACGCGGCTAGGTCATCGCGCGGCACCGTGCGGTGCAACTGCAGCAGCGGAGGCTCGACGGACTCTGCGATCGCGGCCGCGAGCCGCGCGTGACCGTCCAGGATCAGATGGCAGTCCAGGCCGCTGACCCACCACAACAGCACGGGTGGGAGCGTCCCTTCCCGGGCCTGCTTGCGGTACGCCTTGACCCGACTGTCGTCGCTGCCGGGCATCGGCCGCAGCGGAAGGATCTCCCACGAACCAGAATGGACGAACCAGTCGATGTATCCGTCCGGATGGCCGTCGACGAGCATCGAGCTCCAGTACTCGGCATGCGAAGCGTCAGCGTGACGCCAGCGCCGAAGGGGACTCTCGCACGTGAGAAGCCATCGGCCCTCGTGCAGCGGGCTGTCCGGCGAGTCGATGAGGTACTGCGCGAAACGGTGAGCCCACCGTTCCTGGCTGCCCGCCAGGGCGCGCCCCACATCGGCGCGCAGCGGCGGGACGAAGGAGCGGTACTCGTCGGTGCGCCAGAAGTCCACGCCCTGGAGTTGCTCGTCAACAACAGCAAGCAGCACAGGCCGCGACAGCCGGGAGACCAGCAGTCGCGCCCCGGCACTGAACACGCACAGCCCCGGCAGGCTGCGGTCCTGTACGTCCAGGGACAGGCCCACCCAAGTGCCGTCGTCCCGCGTGACATTGCTGCGCTGCATGCCGAGAGCGTAGACGGAGGCTGCGAGGGACGCCGATGGCGCCCTCGGTAGCTGAAAAGCCGGCGATCCCCTCGCCGAGGGTCTGCGGCCCAGAGATCGGTGTCGTGCACGAGGCTGCCGGGTAGCGGGACGCGGTCGGCCGCGTAGTCACACGCGATAAACCCGGCGACGTCGGCGGTCATCCCCCGGATACTGGTCACCCATGGATGAGGTCGAAGTCGTCGTCGCCCATTCCGAGCGCGCGACCCTGCGCGTCGGCGACGTGTTCCTGAAGGTGGCCGCCGATCAGGCGCGCATCGACGTCGAGGTCGAGGCGATGGCCCTGGCGCCGGTCCCGACCCCGGAGGTCCTGTGGCGCAAGCCGCCCGTGCTCGCGACGGCTGCACTCCCGGGGACGACGCTTGGGCGCCTCGGCGGGCCGTCGACCGGGTCGCCGGCGGCGTGGGCCGCGGCGGGCGCCGCCATCCGAAAGCTGCACGACGCGCCGTTGCCGGCCCGGCCCGGCCGGGCCGGCCGGAGCATCGTCGCGCTGGCGGCGGAACTCGACGACGAGTGCGAGTTGCTCGTGACGAATGGCCTCCTGCCCGCCGACCTGGTCACCCGCAACCGCCAGGTCGCCGAGGCCGCGCTCCGGCCGTGGACTCCGGCGTTCACTCACGGCGACCTGCAGATCGCGCACGTCTTCGTCGACGGCGACGAGGTCACCGGCATCATCGACTGGTCCGAGGCGGGCCAGGGTGATGCCCTGTACGACCTCGCCACCTTCACGCTCGGACACGAGGAGCACCTCGACGACGTCATCGCCGGCTATGGCACCGACATCGACCTCGACGTGATCCACGCGTGGTGGTCGTTGCGAAGCCTGCTGGTGGTTCGCTGGCTGATCGAGCACGGCTTCGACCCGTCCGCGCCGGGCTGCGAGGTCGACGTGCTGAGATCCCGGATGTGAGGCTGCGCGAGCCCGACTGCTGTGAGTGCGTTCTGACGCATCGAGCGTGCCATCCTCTGGGGCGATCACCCGCCCTTACGACCTGGGGAGCGATTGACTTCGGGACATGCCGGCTCGGCGGGCGGGTGTGTCTGGAATCCTTCTCCTCATGAGCACACCACCAGGGGGATTGCCCATCTACCGAGTCTTGACCGGACCGGACGACGCCGCGTTCTGCCAGCGTGTGAGTGAAGCGATTGGTCTTGGCTACGAACTGCACGAAGGCCCCGCCGTCACCTTCAACGGTGAGAGCGTCATCGTCGCTCAGGCGCTGGTCTGGCCGGCACGGTCGTAGGGACCTTGTGAGTGGCGGCAGTCGCGATCGGCCCGTGACGTGAGAAGGGCCGCATGGGTGGGGTGAGTTGTGAGGCTCACCTGGGGCGGCGCAGTGGCTGGCCGCCCTTGCCGCGGCTCGGCGGGACGGCCTGGATCAGCGGGATCAGTCGTGAACCCGGATCGCTCACAACCGGCGCACCAGAAAGACCTCGACAGCAGTCGGCGCGGTGTCGGATCGGGGCGGAGGTGTTCGTAGTAAGGGTGAGCGGTCGCCCGCCAGGGGCGCCCCCGAAGCACTGGAGGAGATCCGAGATGCAGTACCTGTTTTCCGTACTCCATGACAAGGCGGACCTCGGCACCCCGGACGAGATGGCTGCGATCCACGTGTTCAACGAGCGGCTCCAGGCCGAGGGCCACTGGGTCTTCGCCGGTGGCCTCGGTGCGCCGGGCACGGCCACGGTGATCGACAACCGCGGTGAGGAGGCGGTGTTCACCGACGGGCCCTACCTCGAATCGAAGGAGTACCTCGCCGGCTTCTGGATCATCGAGGCTCCCGACCTCGACGTGGCGCTCAAACTCGCGACCGAGGGGTCGAAGGCCTGCAACCGGAAGCTCGAGGTGCGACCGTTCCTGTGAGCGTGATCGACGCCCGGGAGGCGATCACCCAGGCCCACCACGAGGAGTGGGCGCGGGTGGTCGCCGCCCTGACCAGGCGTTTCGGTGACCTCGACACCGCCGAGGAGGCGGCGGCCGACGCGTTCGCGACCGCCGTCGAGCGGTGGCCGGCCGACGGCGTGCCGCCCAACCCCGGTGCCTGGCTGACCACGACCGCCAACCGCAAGGCCATCGACCGGATCCGGCGCGAGAGCAAGCGCGACGACAAGCAGAAGGAGGCTCAGATGTCATACGACGACCCGCCCGAGCCTCTCGGTCCCATCGAGGACGACCGGCTCCGGCTGATCTTCACCTGCTGCCACCCGGCGCTCGCGATGGAGACCCGCGTGGCGCTGACGCTGCGCATGGTCGGCGGTCTGACCCTGACCGAGATCGCCCGTGCCTTCCTGGTGCAGGAGAGTGCCATGGGGCGGCGGATCACCCGCGCGAAGGCCAAGATCAAGGCGGCACGCATCCCTTATCGGGTGCCGTCCGCGGAGGATCTGCCGGGACGCCTCTCGGGCGTGCTCGCCGTCCTCTTCCTCGTCTTCAACGAGGGCTACCTGGCGACCGGCCCCGACACCGATCCCGTACGCCACGACCTGACCGCCGAGGCGATCCGGCTCACTCGCCTGATCCGTGCCCTCCTGCCGCAGGACGGTGAGGTGGCCGGGTTGCTGGCGCTGATGCTTCTCACCGAGGCCCGCCGTACCGCCCGGGTCTCGCAGAGCGGCGAACTGGTCGCCCTCGACGAGCAGGACCGTGGGGCCTGGGACGCGGCGCTGATCGCCGAGGGCCATCGGCTGGTGCGCGAGCGCCTGGCCGCCGGTGTGGCTCCGGGTCGCTACCAGATCCTCGCGGCGATCAACGCCGTGCACACCTCCGCCCCCGACGTGCGCGACACCGACTGGTCGCAGGTCCTCGCCCTCTACGACCAGCTCGTCCGCCTCGACCCCTCACCGATCGTCGCCCTCAACCGGGCCATCGCGGTCGCCGAGCTCGACGGCCCGCAGGTGGCGCTGGCGCTCGTCGAGCGTCTCGCGGACGAGTTGGCCGGCTATCACGCCTACCACGCGACCCGAGCCGACCTGCTGCGTCGGCTGGGCCGCAGCCAGAAGGCGCGCGCGGCCTACGACAAAGCCATCGAGCTGGCAGGCAACACCGCCGAAAGCGCCCACCTCACCCGCCGCCGCGACCAACTGGGGTAGTCCCGCGGATCTGCGGAACATGTCCGTCCCACCGTCCCCATTTCAGCTCGTCTGATCGCTGTCCGGGATGGCCGATGACGGATGCCCAGTGGTCGTTGATCGAGCCGTTCCTGCCTGACCGGTCGCCGCGCCGCCGCGACCGGTGGCGGGCCCGGTGCCAGGTGATATCCGCGATCGCGTGGAAGTATCGCCATCCGCGGGAGCGGCTCGGCGCAGCGTGCGGATCGCCGGGATCGCGATCAGTGCCCCGCAGCCCGCCAGGCAGGCGACTGCCGAGACCAGCAGCAGGCGCTCCGGGGAGGCCATGGTGGTGGCCGGCCCCGCCAGTATCTGGCCGAGCGCGATTCCGGACACCGAGCCGGCCAACTCGTAGGCGGTGACCCGGTTGAGCACCGCGGGCGGGGTGTGGGTCTGCACGCTGGTCGCCCACATGACCGACCAGAACGCCCAGGCGCCCCCGCCGAGCACGTGGCCCGCCAGCAGCACCGGCAGTCCCGCGCCCAGCGACACGCAGAGCGGCAGCACGGTGAACAGCGCCATCGCCACCGCACCGGCGGCCAGTGGCCGGGCCGGGCGCAGCCGCAGCGCCAGCAGGCCGCCGAGCACCGTTCCGACGCCGAGGAAGGAGATCGCCAGACCGTAGGCGTTCGGGCCGAGCCGGGCGCCGACCAGCGCCGAGCTGAGCGGTACCAGCGGGCCGAAGAGCAGCACGCCGTAGCCCACCCAGATCAGGATCACCGCCCACATCCAGGTGCGGGAGCGGAACTCGTGCCATCCCTGGCGCAGGTCGCGGCGCAGTGAACTTCCGCTGGACTGGGGAGAGTCGGCGTCGTTCGGGGCGATCGCGAGCGCGCCGGTGGGGGCGAGTTCGCCGGTGGGGGCGAGTTCGCCGGTGGGGGCGAGTTCGCCGGTGGGGGCGAGGCGGATGAGCGCCAGGCACAGGGCGCTGAGTACGAAGGTGCCGCCGTCGATCGCGTACACGGTCCCGGCGCCGGTCAGTGCGATCAGCAGCCCCGCAAGGGCCGGGCCGAGCAGTTGGGCGAGCGCGTCGGCCACCTTGAGCGTGGCGTTGGCCCGTTGCGGCTCGCGGGCGACCAGCGGGACCATCCCGTTCACTCCCGGCTGGAACATGGCGGCGGCCGCACCGGCCAACGCCGCCATGGTCACCAGCAGCCAGAACGGCGGCGGCCCGGCGAAGAACGCGGCTGCCAGCACGCCCTGGGTGACCACCCGGGCGAGGTCCGCGCCGACCATCATGCGCCGCGCGCCCAGCCGGTCGGCGAACACGCCGCCGAACAGGACCAGGGCGACGAACGTCCCGGTCCAGGTGCCGAGGACGAAGCCGACTCCGGAGATCCCGTAGAGCGCGCCGACCGCGAGCGCGGCGGCCACCGGCATCATGGCGTCGCCGATGAGCGAGACCGTGCGGGCGGTGAAGTAGAGCGTGAAGCGCCGGTCCCACAAGGGCGGCCGGTCGCCGTACGGATCGCTGGACGGGACGGTCTGGGTCTGTGCCTGCGTGGTGGTCACAGCACGCCATCCTGGTCTGGACTAATCGGCCGCCCCAGTGTCCCGAACGACATGACTGGGTACTTTCGCGCCATGACGATTCGTTCGCTGCCGAAGTCCCCGGCGCTGCACCGGGTGGTGGCCCTGCTGCAGCCCCCGCAGTCGACCTTCCCGCTGGCGTGCGCGGCCGAGGTGTTCGGCGAGCACGGCCCGGCGATCCCCGCTCGCTACACGTTCGAGGTCTGCACGGAGCACCCCGGCCCGGTGCGCACCCAGGCCGGCTACGACCTGCTGGTCATGGCGGGCCTGGACGCGCTGGAGCGGGCGGACACGGTACTGGTCCCCGGCTGGCAGCAGGCTCCCGGCACCGAGGTGGCCCCGGCGGTCGTCGCGGCGGTCCGCCGGGCGCGCCTGCGCGGCGCACGGATCGTCGGCATCTGTTCGGGCGCCTTCGTGCTCGCCGCCGCCGGCTTGCTGGACGGCCGGCGGGCCGCCACCCACTGGGCCCAGGCCGCCGAGCTGGCCGCCCGGTTTCCGCAGGTCCGGGTCGACCCCGCGGTGCTCTACGTGGACCACGGCGACGTCGCCACCAGCGCCGGATCGACGGCCGGCGTGGACCTCTGCCTGCACCTGGTGCGCGCCGACCAGGGCGCCGCGTACGCGCTGCGGATCGCCCGGCAGATGGTCATGCCGCCACACCGCGAGGGCTGCCAGCTGCAGTACGCCGAGCTGCCCACTTCCGGGCCGGTCACCGACTCGCTGGCCCCGCTGCTGGAGTGGTTGGCCGGACGACTGGACCAGCCGATCAGCGTCACCGAGATGGCGGCCCGCTCCCAGGTCTCGGCCCGCACCCTGACCCGGCGCTTCACCGAGCAACTGGGCATCAGTCCCGGACGCTGGCTGCTGGACCGGCGGATCGCCGCCACCCGGGCGCTGCTGGAGGAGACCGACCTGCCGGTGGAAACCATCGCGCACCGGGTCGGCCTCTCCTCTGCCGTCAACCTGCGTCGGCGCTTCCACGAGGCCCTGCGCACCACGCCCGCCGCCTACCGGCGCGCGTTCCGCGCGAACGAGGCCGGGCAGGCCAAAGCCGGGTAGTCCCCGCCGCATGAGGCGCCGACCGAACCAGTTGCGACCGCCGAAGCGCTCCCTGGCACCCTCTCCGGTGCCTCAGGAGGAGAGGCACCGGATCCCTGCGCATCAAGCGGCTACTGGGCGGCTGCCCGGACCAGGTGGGTGTCGAAGACAGTCTCGAACCGCGTGGCCGCACCCTCCTCCACGTACCAGATGTATACGAAACGTGCGGTACCGGTCTTCCCGGTCCCGCGATGAACTCCGCTGTACCTGCCCGTCACGAAGACCCTGTCGCCGGTCGGACAGATCTCTTCCGGGGCGACCGTGAAATCGTCCCAGTCCAGCGCGAGCGGCCCCATGGCCCTCGCCAGGAGCTGCGTGCTCGCCGCCGGTGACGCCACGGCCACGGGATCAGCGCCAGAAAGCCGCGCCAGGACAATCCCCTCCAGGGTGATCCCGGCCTGAGGGGCTGTCGCCCGGTGACACGGATGCGCGACGTTCGGCCGTCAGTGGGCGATGCTGTCGATCAGTTCGCGGGCGCCCTGCCGGAGCAGAGCCAGTGCGACGGAAGCACCGAGGTCTGAGGGACTGAGTCGCCCGGCCCATTCGTGAGCGTTCAGGACGGTCTTTCCGTCCGGGCTGAACACGCAGGCGCGCAGCGACAGATCACCCCGAGATGCCTGCGCGTATCCGGCGATCGGGCTGTTGCAGTGGCCTTGGAGGACGTGCAGGAACATCCGCTCCGCGGTGGTCTCTCGATAGGTGTCGGAGTCGTTCAGACCGCTGATGATGTCGATGGTGGGGGTGTCGGTTTCACGGCACTGAAGAGCGAGAACGCCGGCACCGATCGGCGGGATCATCGCCTCGGTCGACAGGACCTCGGTGATCACGTCGGGCCGGCCGATGCGCTCCAGGCCGGACACGGCCAGCAGCAGAGCGTCGACCTCGCCCGCGGCGAGCTTGTCCAGGCGGCGGTTGGCGTTTCCGCGGAACGGCACGCATTCCAGATGCGGGTGGGAGGCGGCGAGTTGCGCGACCCTGCGCACCGAGGAGGTTCCGATCCGGGTTCCCGCAGGAAGCTCGTCGAGGAGCAGCCCACCGGGGTGGACGAGGGCGTCTCGGATGTCGTCACGCTTGAGGAACGCCGCGAAGGTCGTACCGGCCGGCAGCGGCCTGTCCGCCGGCACGTCTTTGACGCAGTGCACTGCGAGGTCCGCCTCCCCGGCGACGAGCGCGGCGTCGACCTCCTTCGTGAACGCCCCCTTGCCCTCGACCTTGGAGAGATCCCCCATCCATTTGTCGCCGGTTGTCTTGACCGGGATCACCACGGTCTGGATATCAGGATGAAGTAGGCGAAGCTCGGTGCGGACGCGCTCCACCTGGGCCAGGGCCATGGGCGAGTCACGGGAGACGATGCGGATCAGCTCAGGGGCGGACATGTCGTACACGATAGTGCGTCGGAGCCGGACTCCCGGTATCAACCCGGAGGCCCATCTCATCGGCACAGCAAGGACGTTGGGGGTATCGGGCAGGTGTGCGAGGACGACGACAGCGACTGACCCCGCCTGGCCGGTCCTCGGTTCAGGCAGCATGCCGTTCGACCCGAGGGGATCCGGCCCGGCAAGCCACGAAGCCCTGTGGTCGTGTCTCACCAGCGGTAAACAGGACCTCGCTGTCCGAGGGCGGCGTCAGTGAAAGCGGCTGCCGGAAGCTTCGCCTCCGTCTCCTCCCAGGGGAGGTTGATGCCGAGCTCGCCCTCCAGGAACCGCAGGAACGCGACATCGCCCAGCTCGTCACCGTGGTACACGAAGCCCAGCGCCACCTCGGCTGGGGCGCCGTTCGAAAGGTGTGGCAGGTCAGGCTCGAAGGACGTCACCGCATCACCGTGGCAGGCATAGCCGACGCGGCTGAAGCCCTTCGCGTTGCGATGCACGCAGAACGCCCGTCCCCGCTCGGACAGCGTCGAGAGGTACGTGCCTGTCCGACAGTGGAATTCCTCCAGCGCATACGCCCAGCCCGCCACCGAGCCGGCTCGGACGATGGTGTCCGGCGGGGCGGGCAGAAAGCCGGCGCTTGTCAGCTGGGCAACCGCCCTTTCGTCTTCCCAGTCCAGGAAGTCGAGGTCGCTGATGTGGTCCGCCTCATCCCTCAGCAGCAGCTCGCATGCTGCGGAGCGGGTGAGCGGGACCATGTGGCGCTCCTCGGCACCTACGCGGCGCAGCAGCTCGTCCGGCGAGAGGCCTTCGCTGAGTGTGAGCGTGAAGCTGGTGCTGTAGGCATCGGCTATCCAGCGCAGCCCGTTCTCCGTAGATCCCCGGTTCATCAAGCCGCCCTCGAGTATGCGTTCATGATCCCAGTAACGAAATCACTGATCCGTAGTGGCCTCCTCGGTGGTGCCGGTGCGCACCGGAAGGGCGAGCAGACCGCGGGATCGCATCGAGGGCCGCCATTGCAGTTCGCTCGGCGAGACGTCCAGGGCCATGTCGGGGAAGCGGTCGAGGAGCGCAGACAGCGCGATCTCGGTTTCCATACGGGCGAGGGGAGCGCCGAGGCAGTAGTGGATGCCGTGGCCCAGGGCGAGGTGACCGGTGGCGTCGCGGTCGATGTTGAAGCGGTCCGGGTCGGTGAAGCGGTGCGGGTCCCGGTGTGCGGCGGCAAGGGACAGCAGGACGGTTTCACCTGCCGGAATGGTTGCGCCGCTGATGGTGATGTCCTCGGTCGGAAACCGGCGGATGGCCAGGGGTACCGGGCCGTCGTAGCGGGCCAGCTCCTCCACCACGGCGCTCAGGCGCGTGGGATCGGCCCGGAGTTCGGCCAACTGATCGGGGTGGCGAAGCAGAGTCAGGACCGCGTTCCCGATGAGGTGAACGGTGTTCTCATACCCGGCGGCCAGGATGAGGAAGGCCAAGGACATCAACTCGTCCTCACTCAGCCGGTCTTCCTCATCGCGTACGGCGATCAGTGCGGAGAGGAGGTCATCGGCTGGGGCGGTTCGCTTGTCGGCGATGAGTTGTGTGAGGAACGACAGCATGCTGCCGACCGCTTCCTTGGCGAGGGACGGCCGCGCCGGATCGGGAGCGACGAGAGCGTCGGTCCATGACCTGAAGTCGAGCCGGTCGGCCGGCGCTACGCCGAGCAAGTCGCAGATCACGGTGATCGGCAGCGGCGCGGCGTACGAGACGATCAGGTCCGCGCGTTCATCCGCGGCGATGGCGTCCAGCAGTTGGTCAGCGGTGCGTTGGATCGGCTCGCGCAGCTGCTCGATCTGGCGCGGGGTGAAGGCCCGGGCCACCAGGCGCCTGATGCGGGTGTGGTCCGGGGGGTCCATGTTGAGCAGGTTCGCGTCCAACGCCGGTGGTAAGGCCATGCCCCGGTAGCCGCCGGGCGCCGCGTTGCGTTTGTCCAAAGAGAGCCGCGGGTCTGCGAGAGCCTCGCGTACGTCGTCATAGCGGGTCACCAGCCAGGCAGGCAGCCCGTCTGTCCCGGTGATCCGGTGAACGGGCCCGGCTTCGCGAAGCTGCGCATACACGGCGTACGGATCGTCGGCAAGTCCCGCAGGGTCGATAGGAGCCTGCCGACCGGAAGTTGTATAGGTCACGCCCTGAGCCTACTTAGAACGATCCGCACCGAGCGGCGCCGCCGGAACGGACGGCAGTCCAGACTCCGCCGGGCAGCCTACCCGCCGAGGGCCACCGGCACGTTGACGCAGCCGCAGACAGGGACTCCCCCGCCGGCCGGCCTTCGGCCTGTCCGGCTTGATGCAGGCGCAGCACCCATACGCAGCGGCACGGTGTACCCGTGAGTGCGGGCCAGACGTGGATTCAGGGCGGCTCGCCGCCGGGAGGGCGGCGAAGGCCAGGCCTCCGCCGCCGTGCTCACGGGTTCCGTCAGGAGACCGGGTACGCGCGCCCGAAGCAGCGTTCCAGTTCGTTCAGGTCGTAGAACGTGCTGCCCTTCGACACCGGGCGGCAGCTCGCCTTGAACGCGGTCTCCTTCTCGTTGTAGAGCATGCGGACGAGGTAGGTGCCGCCCTTACGGAAGACGTCCCACTGAATGTTCGCGCCGAGCGGTGCCACGGAAGCGCCGCGCCAGGGATTGTCGGCGTAGGTGTAGGGCTGTCCGGGGGTGGCCGGTTCGGTGCTGCCGGGCAGGCCCATCAGAGCCGCCAATGGGATGATCTCCTCGGCGTGGGTGAAGCGCAGTTCGGCGCCGAGCCTGCTGGTTCCCGCGCGCTTCGCCTCCGCCTGCCGGAAGAAGTCGTCGAGCAGGACGCCGGCCATCTTGTACGTGATGTCGCTGTCGGCGAAGCCCGGGCCCTTCTCGTAGAAGTCCTCGGTGTCGCCCAGGTATCCGAACCAGGCGGCGTCGTGCCGGGAGATGTACCGCTGCATGTCCCAGCCCCTGCCGCCGGGGCTCTCGTCGCTCATGGCGGGGGCGATGGCGTACAGGTTGTAGACGGCCTCGGCGGCGGCGACGTCGCTGCCGAGGGCGGAGAACTCACCGTCGGTGACGCGTTGCACGAAGTCCGCGGTGAAGATCTGCCGCAGTACGCCGCGGGCGGCGCGGTGGGTGGCGGGCTGGTCGGTGATGCTCTTGAGGGTGGTCGCGAGCCGCTGATCGTTCGCGATGTAGTCCCGGTAGGCGGCACCTCCCGCGGCCTTGTGGAAGTAGAGCAGGTCCTTGTCCGTGCGGGTGGGGCCGATCAGCGGGGCCAGGTCCGGGTCGGCGGCGGCGAGCGCGGCACCGTACAGGTTGCCGCTGTCGACGGCACGGCCCTGCCCGGAGCTGACCACGTCGATGCCCTCGGAGTCGGCGGCGATCCGGTCGAAGAGCCCGGGCAGCCGCCGCTCCATGCGGACGGCGGTGTCCTGGATCTCGCGCTTGCCGCGTCCGCTGAGGTTGCCGTACCCGACCTTCGCCATGGCGTCGAGGAGAGCGCGCACCCGGGGCCCGAACCCGAGCCCCTTCCGCGTGAGTTCGCCCTCGCTCTCGGCCTTGTCCCACAGGGCGAGGATCAGGTCGCCGTCCTCGCTGTCGGTCGCCGAGCGCGCCCCGTGGCGGGAGACGTTCTCGGTGAAGACCGGGACGAAGCCGCGGGGCGCCCGCTGATAGGTGCGGGCGTCCTGCCGCGCCTCGTACACGGCCTTGCTGCCGTAGCTGTCGGTGGTCCGCTCGCCGGCCTGGGCGGGTACGGAGTTCGCCAGGAGCGCGCAGAGCCCCAGGGCCAGAGCGGGGGTGACTCGTTTCATGGACGGGCCGTTTCGTCGGAAGGTCACGGAGGTGATCTTCCGTATGGTCGACGGCCGATGTGAACGCGGAGTGGCTCGGGAGTGGCGGGTCAGGAGGGCGGGTCAGCCCTCGGCTCCGCTGCTCGGGTGAGCCGCGTCTCACCCGAGCGACGGCGCTTGCCTATGCAACGAGTTGCATAGAAAGCTGTGCCGTATGGCGCTCGAACACGCGATCCTCGTCTCCCTGCTGGAAAAGCCAGGCTCCGGCTACGAGCTGGCCCGGCGGTTCGAGCGGTCCATCGGCTACTTCTGGACCGCCACACATCAGCAGATCTACCGCGTTCTCAAACGCATGGAGCACGAGGGCCTTCTCGCCGTCCGCGACGTGCCGCAGCAGGGACGGCCGGACAAGAAGGAGTACTCCGTCGCCGACCCCGGCCGCACGGCCCTCTCCCGCTGGCTGCACGAGCCGATCGAACCGGAGAGCCTTCGTCACGATCTCGCGGTGAAGATCCGCGGCAGCGCCTTCGACGACCCGGCGGCGCTCGTCGACGAGGTCGAGCGGCACCACCAGGTGCACAGCGACCGGCTCGCGCACTATCTCACCGGGGAACTGCGCGACTTCACCGGGCCTGACGCCCCCGCACCGCTCGACGCCGGTCAGCAATTGCAGCACGTCGTGCTGCGCGGAGGCATCGCGTACGAGCGCATGACGATCGCCTGGCTCGACGACGTCCTCGCCACCCTGCACACCCTGGGCATGACGACCGGTGCCACGGCCGATCCACACAGCAGCCCGTCGGGGCCGTCAGCCTGAGTCGCACCCTCACCCTCCATCCCCGTACGGCAATCTCCTCCTCCCATCCCTCGGAAGGCGACCCTCCATGGCCACTCCCCTGCTGTTCAACCCGCACACCTACGACCCGACGCACTTCGACCCCGAGACGCGCAGGCTGCTGCGCGCCACCGTCGACTGGTTCGAGGAGCGTGGCAAGCGCCGTCTGATCGAGGACTACCGCACCCGCGCCTGGCTCGGTGACTTCCTCGCCTTCGCCGCGAAGGAGCGCCTGTTCGCCACCTTCCTCACCCCGGCCTCCGCCGCCACGGACGAGGACCAGCGCTGGGACACCGCCCGGATCGCCGCCCTGAACGAGATTCTCGGGTTCTACGGTCTCGACTACTGGTACGCCTGGCAGGTGACCATCCTCGGTCTCGGCCCGGTCTGGCAGAGCGACAACGCCGCGGCTCGCAGCCGTGCCGCGGACCTCCTCTCCCAGGGAGAGGTCTTCGCCTTCGGCCTGTCCGAGAAGGCCCACGGCGCCGACATCTACTCCACCGACATGCTGCTGGAGCCCCAGGCCGACGGCGGTTTCCGGGCCAGCGGATCCAAGTACTACATCGGCAACGGCAACGCCGCCGGCCTCGTCTCCGTGTTCGGCCGCCGCACCGACATCGACGGCCCGGACGGATACGTCTTCTTCGCGGCCGACAGCCGCCACCCGGCGTACCACCTGGTGAAGAACGTCGTCGACTCCTCCAAGTTCGTCAGCGAGTTCCGCCTGGAGGACTACCCGGTCGCCCCCGAGGACGTCCTGCACACCGGACGCGCCGCCTTCGACGCGGCCCTGAACACCGTCAATGTCGGCAAGTTCAACCTCTGCACCGCCTCGATCGGCATCTGCGAGCACGCGATGTACGAGGCCGTCACCCATGCGCACAACCGCATCCTGTACGGCCGCCCCGTCACGGCCTTCCCCCATGTCCGCCGGGAGCTGGCGGAGGCCTACGTCCGCCTTGTCGGTATGAAGCTGTTCAGCGACCGCGCCGTCGACTACTTCCGTTCGGCCGGACCGGAGGACCGCCGCTATCTGCTCTTCAACCCGATGACGAAGATGAAGGTGACCACGGAGGGCGAGAAGGTCATCGACCTGATGTGGGACGTCATCGCCGCGAAGGGCTTCGAGAAGGACAACTACTTCTCGCAGGCCGCCATCGAGATCCGGGGCCTGCCCAAGCTCGAGGGCACGGTCCACGTCAACCTCGCGCTGATCCTCAAGTTCATGCGCAACCACCTGCTAGAGCCGATCGGCCACCCCGCCGTGCCGACCCGCCTCGACGCGGCCGACGACGACTTCCTCTTCCGGCAGGGACCGGCTCGCGGCCTGGGTGCCGTCCGCTTCCACGACTGGCGCGCCTCCTACGACGCGTATGCCGAGATCCCGAACGTCGCCCGCTTCCGGGAGCAGGCCGACGCCCTGTGCGAGTTCGTCACCACCGTCGCCCCCGATGAGGAGCAGAGCCGCGACCTCGACTTCCTCCTTTCCGTGGGGCAGTTGTTCGCGCTGGTGGTGTACGGACAGCTGATACTGGAGCAGGCGCGTCTCACGGACCTGGACGAGTCCGTGCTCGACGAGCTGTTCTCCGTGCTCGTCCGTGACTTCTCCGGACACTGCGTCGAACTGCACGGCAAGGACTCCGCCACCGCGCCGCAGCAGCGCTGGGCACTTGGCGCGGTCCGGCGTCCCGTAGTGGACGAAGCACGTTCGGCACAGGTCTGGCAGCGCGTCGAGGCACTGTCCGGGGAGTACGAGATGGCGCTCTAGCAGGGCGGCCAGCAGGTCGTGCGCAACAGCCGACGCCGCACAGGCGGCTGTTGCGCACGGGTGACAACCTCGTCCCGTAACCTCGTGCATGGAGACGTCAGATTCATGTGCATGCACATTGAGGAGGCGACGGTGCTCCGGAGGGACACACGGTTGCTCGTCGGCGCCGTGATCGTGGCCTGCATGGTGCTTGTGGGCCCCAGTGCACCGAGCGGTGCCCTCTTCGCCAGGCCACTGCCCGCCTATGCCGTCAGGGATGTCGTACCGAACCGGGTCATGACGTGGAACATCTGCAACCCCTGCGAGGCAAGCAACGTTGACCGGGCGGCGGAGATCGCCACGTATGCGCCCCAGGTCATCGGCCTGCAAGAAGCGTGCGTGCGTGACGTCGAGAGGATCCAGGACTATCTGGAGAGCCTCTACGGGCTGGTCTATCACGTCGAGTACGGGACGGTTCTTCGGAATTGGGGCCGCTGCGGTGGAGCCCCGTGGAGTCCGGGAGCCTTCGGCCAGGCGGTCCTCTCGGCGGCGCCGATGACAGACCGCGTCAACGTGGAATACCCCGACGGAGGATCCGAGGACCGTGGCTACATGGCGGTCACCACCATCGTGGGTGGCCGGCCCGTCCGGGTCTTCAACACACACCTCGCCCAACGACGTCAGGAAGCAGTCCGAGCAGACCAGACCGGCGTACTCGCCGCAGACGTCGCTCGGCACGACCGTGCAATCGTTCTCGGCGACTTCAACGCCGTGCCGGATGCTCCCGAACTCACCCGGATATGGTCACTGGCGACGGAGACAGACCCCGAGTGTCGTCCCTCGTCCGTCGGAAGCTGCGAGCCGACCACCGACTGGCACACCAAGTTCGACTACATCTTCCTACGAGGCATCGTCCCGCACGAGCACCGCGTGCATCCGACGCCGTACTCGGACCACGACCTGCTGCACAGCGACCTGGACCCGACGTGAGTGGCATCCTGGCCCGCCGGGCTTGTGATTTCGGGAGCCGACGATCCGCTCCGCCCGGCCCGGGCCTTGGTGGCTGCCCAGCGCCGTGACCACGAGGTTGCCGGCGGGCTCCGCGGCCACTGGGCGTGCTGTCCAGTGAGGGAATCCGCGCGGGACAGTTGGACAAAGGCGGAACCAACGGCCCTACAGGCTCAGCGTGTTGCTGTCTCGGCCACGGTCTCGCGTACGATCCGCACCGCGCGTTCCGTGTCGGCGCGCGTCACGTCCAGGTGGAACACGAAGCGCAGCTGGCCCGGGTATCCCCCGCACAGCAGGCCACGGCGCGCCAGTCGGTCGCGCACCTCGTCGGTCTCCAGGCCGGGGGCGGACTTCGCGAAGACCATGTTGGTCCCGCTGGGCTCCATGGTGAGGCCCTCCACGTCCTTCAGGCCGTCGGCGAACAGCGCGGCGTGCGCATGGTCGTCCGCGAGCCGCGTGACATGGTGGTCGAGCGCGTGGAGTGCCGCGGCCGCCAGCACGCCGGCCTGCCGCATCCCGCCACCCAGCACCTTGCGCCAGCGCCGTGCACCCGCCACGAACTCCCGTGATCCCACGAGCGCCGAGCCGACCGGCGCGCCCAGGCCTTTGCTGAAACAGACCGAGACGCTGTCGAAGTGGCCGGCGATCAGCCGTGCCTGCTCGTACGGGTCGCCTCCACCGGCCACCGCCGCGTTGAACAGGCGCGCCCCGTCAAGGTGCGTGGCGAGTCCGTGGTCGCGGGCGACGTGCGTGGCGGTCTTCAGGTAGTCCGTCGACACGGCCCGGCCACCGATGGTGTTCTCCAGGCAGAGCAACCTTGTGCGCGCGAAGTGCGGGTCGTCCGGTTTCACGGCCTCCGCGATGTCCAGCGGGTCCAGCGTCCCGTCCGCCCGATGCGGCAGCGGCTGGGGCTGGATGCCTCCGAGCACGGCGGCGCCACCGCCCTCCCACCGGTACATGTGGGCCATCTGGCCGGCGATGTACTCGTCCCCGCGGCCGCAGTGGGTCAGCAGGGCGCACAGGTTGCTCTGCGTTCCCGAGGAGACGAACAAGGCGGACTCGAATCCGAGCAGCCCGGCGATCCGCTCCTGCAGCGCGTTGACGGTGGGATCATCGCCGAAGACGTCGTCGCCCACCTCGGCCTCGGCCATCGCCCGGCGCATCGCCTCTCCGGGCCGGGTGACGGTGTCGCTGCGCAGATCGATGAGGTGGCCGGGCTCGCCGTGGGCGGCGTCGGTCACGTTCACGGCACGGGAGACATCCACGGCGTCGGTGGTACGGGCGGCATCAGTGGTGGGCACACGCACACTCTGCCACGCCAGGCGTGGCCTGGATCGCCGGGGTGGCCGAGGCCACTCCGGCGATCCGAGGAGTACGGCCTAGTCGCGGACCTCGACCCAGAAGGCGTCCGTCCCGTACAGGATGCGGTCGCTGAAGTAGTACCAGCGCAGCAGGCCGCCCGCGGAGCGGTTCTCGCCGTTCGAAACCGCGCGGACCGAGAAGTCCCAGGTGAAGCTGCCCGCGCCTTCCTCGGTGGACTGGAACGGGTACTCGTCACAGTCCTGGGTGGCCGTGTCGTACGGCGGCAGTCCCCGCCAGTCCTCGTACGGGGGTTTCCGGTTGCAGGCGGCGTCCTTCATGGCCTCGTTGGCCTGAGCTGAGGGGCTGCCGTCGGCGACGCGGTGCAGACCCTGGTCGTCCCGGGTACCGCTGTACTTGCCGGGGATGTGCTTGGGCTCCAGCTCGATCGGATAGGTCTTCTCGGGGGTGTCCTGGGCGACCCGGATGTGCCGGGCGACCGAGGTGACGCGGGTGTCGCTGATGGCGTACTGGAGGTGCGGGATCACCTCGTAGTTGACGCACGCCTTCGGATAGTCGACGCCGAACTGCGAGAAGTAGTTGGCGGAGTCGCAGCGGAAGGCGCGGTCTGCGGTGGTGGCATCGGTGACCACGTAGCCGCCGCCGGAGCCGCCGAATCGGAAGTGCCAGTGGTGGAAGAGAACCTTGTCCGTGGAGGTGGACGCCTCCGCCTCGGAGTAGATGTCCCAGTGCAGCCACTCGCGGTGGTAGTCCCACTCGTCGAAGGTGTGCTCGATACCGCTGCCGGTCGCGAAGCAGTACTCGTAGCTCTCCGAGCAGTCCGAGAGGATGAACATCTTGAGGTCCGGGGCGGTGAAGTACCGGTCCCACAGGTTCCAGTCGTCGTACTCCACCGAGTCGTACTGGGCTTGGAGGTAGGTGCGCAGGACGCGCTGCTGGCCGTTGCCGACCGCCACCGCGTGGTAGGCCACGCTGTTGGTGCCCTGGTACACCGGCTCACCATCGATGATCTTGAAGTACTGGACGCCGATGCGCATCTTCCGGCACCACAGCCAGCGGTTGAGGGTCTCCCCCTGAGCGGAGGAGGCCCCGGCGCGGTCGAGGCACTGGTTGGTGTCCTGCTCCGGGGGCTCGTCACCGAGGTTGGTCGGGGGGAGGCCGAGGGCGGCGGCCCGCGCGGAGGCCCGTCCGTCCGTCGCCAACGGCACCTTGGAGGTGTCGAGGTAGGACTTGGCGCCCAGCTTCCTCGCCTCGGCCAAGGCTTCCTTCATCGCCTGCTCCGGCGACAGGGACGCCGCCTTGGCCTTGGGCGCGGGCGCGGCCCGCCACGCCGACCGGGGCCGCTGAGCCTTCTTGTCGACGTCCTCGCCGGTGAGGATCACCGGCTTCCCGATCAACTTGCCTTCGGTGGCCGTCCGTTGCCCACTCCCGTCGCCGGGCGGGGGCGCAGGAGTGGCGGACATGGCCGGCGCCCCCATCCCCAGGATCAGGACGAGCGCCGCCACGACGGCGGACAGTAACTTGACTCCCCCTGCGCGCCCTACGGTTGTTTCTCCCACGATGGTGTCGCCCTCTCGTTGTTCCGCGTACGCAAAGCCCTCAGAACCTGCCATTGAATGGACGCAGACAACGTTGGTGCGGGTGACGAAACCAGACCAGGACGGAACCAGACGTTCCCCATGTGTGGGGCATCTGTCCCCGGCCCCGAAGGGGAGTGAAGGACCTTGGCCGGTGAACCGTTTGACGTGCTGTGGAGCCGGATCGAGCGCCGGCTAGCCCGGAGCGCTCCCGCCTGTCACGCCCGGCTGAATCCGCCCGCCGACCCCGCGGCGCTGCTCCGGGCGGAGCAGGAAACCGGCCGCCCCCTCCCCGGGGGACTCGCCGCCTGGTGGCGCGCCGCCGATGGAGTCTCCCCCGCCCGACCGAGCCTCGGCGAAGCGCCGTTCCGGCTCCTGCCGTACGGATGCGACCCGTATCCGGTGGCGGAGGCGTTGACGCGACGGAAGCTGTATCTGCGCTCGTCGCACGACACGGTGCCGCCGCCGCTCGCCGCCGCTCTGGAAGCTTGGCTCGCCCGCTGCGGCCAGGACCCGGCCGGTACGTACTACCCGTATGACGTGACGCCGCTCTGGCTTCCGCAGTGGCTGCCAGTGGGCGGGGACGGCCTGGGCGGCGGCCTCTTCGTCGACCTGCGCGCAGGCGACCAGTACGGGTGCGTCGTCCGCCACGGCACCACGTCCCACGGCCCGAATCCGTCCTGGCCGAGCATCGAGACGCTCCTCGCCCACGTGGCGGACACGCTGGAGGACTTGGACAGGGACGGCGACTGACGGCGAACCGGACGGGCGGGTCTCGAAGAGCCCGGCAACCAACGCCGAACCCGGAGAAGCCCCTCCCATCGGGCGCGCCGCTCAACCGCCTTCGAAGCAGCCGTCCGGACGACGAACGGCCGACGGGCTATCGCACGTTCCCCGTACCGGATCGGCTGACGCCGCGTTCGGGCCGGCTGATCTCGGCCCACACCGCATCGAGGGAGAGGCCGAGGACACCGGCGATCGCCGCGATGGTCGGGAAGGCGGGGGTGGCCACGCGGCCCGACTCGATCTTTCGGAGGGTCTCCGGTGAGACACGTGCGTCGAGCGCCGTAGCGAGCATCGAGCGCTCTCCCCTGGCCCGACGCAGGAGGGCGCCGAGGCGCTGTCCGCGTTCGACCTCTGCGGGAGTGAGCGGCAACCTGACCATGACTCCGATTCTAGTACCGGTATAGTTTGGCCGGTATAGTTATTGGTCGCGTGAGAAGGGCGCCGCATGATCGAGATCCTGAACCCCACCCGACTGGCGCGAGCAAAGGACACAGGGGCCCTGGTCGCCGACATCCTGCAGACGCTGAAGAGCCGTAGCGCGATCGGTACGAACCTTCTGGACATCGACCGGTGGGCCAAGACCATGATCGTCGAGGCTGGAGCGCAGTCCTGCTACGTCGCCTACGAGCCGTCCTTCGGACGGGGCCCGTTCGGCCGCTACATCTGCACGGGCGTCAACGACGCGGTGCTCCACGGACGGCCGTACGACTACACGCTCGCCGACGGCGATCTGCTGACGCTCGACCTCGCGGTCTCCAAAGGCGGAGTCGCCGCAGACGCCGCCATCAGCTTCATCGTGGGCGACGCGAGGCCCCCGGAGAGCGTCGCGATGATCAGTGCAACCGAACGGGCGCTGGCCGCAGGGATCGCCGCTGCCGGGCCCGGGGCTCGCATCGGCGACATCTCCCATGCCATCGGCACAGTCCTCAGCGAGGCGGGGTACCCGATCAACACGGAGTTCGGAGGTCATGGCATCGGATCGACGATGCACCAGGACCCGCACGTTGCGAACACCGGACGGCCTGGCCGTGGCTACAAACTGCGCCCTGGGCTGCTGCTGGCACTGGAGCCCTGGGTCATGGCGGACACCGCTGAACTCGTCACCGATGCCGACGGGTGGACGCTCCGAAGCGCGACGGGCTGCCGGACAGCACACAGTGAGCACACGATCGCCATCACCGACGACGGAGCCGAAATCCTCACCTTGCCGAAGCAAGAGAGGCTGTGAGGTCGGAGGCCCAAGTTCCCTCCGCCACAAGCGCTGCATCGCGATGCGGGCCGGAGGTAGCCGGTCAACTACCGGTCGGTGCAAGGAATCTCCGTCGGCGGAGCCTGCCGAACCGGACCGCGGGGGAAGATCGAGGCCGGTTTCCAAGCCCTCGACGGTGCGTGATCGTCCGAACCCCCGCACGGCCCGTCAGTGCCCGGATCTCACAGCCACCCCGCACGGGCCGCGAGGACACCCGCCTCGAATCTGCTGCGCGCATGGAGCCTTTCCATCAGGGCCGACGCGTTGCGTCGTACGGTCCGCAGGGACAGGCCGAGCTTGCGGCCGATGTTCTCGTCCGTGTGCCCGGTGGCCGGCAGCAGGAGCAGTTCACGGTCGCGCCGAGTGAGTCCCCGGTCGTCCGGCTGATCCAGTTCGTGCCAGGGCCGGGCGGTCGCCCAGAACCGTTCGAAGAGTACGTGCAGAGCCGCCACCACTCCGTAGCTGCGCAGTTCCAGCGCGCCCCGGCGTCCGTCGTCCGGATCGATCGGGACGAGCGCCACCTCCCGGTCCACCAGGACCATCAGCATGGGCAGCGCGGGCACCGTGCGGGTCTCACCGCCGAGGGATTCAAGCCAGCGCACGTACTCCAGGGTGGCCGCGTCATTGCGGAAGCTGTCCTGGTAGATCGCGCGCAGCACGACGCCCCGCTCCAGCGCGAGTTGGTCCAGTGGCTTGCTGGACTCCATGGTGTCCGGCAGTTGCGCGCCGCCGGGAGAGAACGACAGGCACTCCGTACGCGCGGACTCGGCGAGTTCCGCGAGCCGTGTGCGGACGGCGTCCAGGCCGAACAACTGGTGGACGACTTCGGGTGCGTACTCTCGCACGGCGGCTGCGTCAGGCCGGCGCCGGGCGGGGCAGCCTGATCGGGGTGTGCCTGGAGCGGTCCGCAGAGATGGTCACGGCCATGCCGGCCGTCCTCAAGGCGGGTGCCGGCTTCGTCCCGCTCGACCCGCGGGCGCCGACGGCCCGGACCGAGGGAATCGCCCAGGACGCGGGACTGGTCCTCGTACTCACCGAGACGGGTCTGCTGGAGCGGCTGACGGTGCCGCGAAGGGGGGTCGGACGCGAGGAAGCGCCGCCGCCCGCCACCCCCGCCGAGGCCGGAACCGCCCTCGGCGACGTCGCGTACGTCTACTACACCTCCGGGTCCACGGGCACGCCCAAGGGCGTCGCCATCGACCACCGCTGTGCGCCGGGCCGGCTGCGGTGGCTGACGGACCGTTACGGACTGCGCCCCGGTCAGCGCGTCGTTCACAAGACTCCGCTGATCTTCGACGTGGCGATCTGGGAACTGTCGCCCAGCTGATCATCCCCGGGGCCAGCACGGCGGCCGGCGGGACCCCGCCGAGGTGTGGGATCAGCCGGCGAGTGACTGGACGCGTTTGCCGAAGCGGCAACAGGACTCGCGGCGGCCTCCACGACTGCCGCATGATCATTGCCTGAGTCGTAGGCACGCCGGCCCCAGACCGGCCGGGGGCGCATGCGGCGCAAGCGGATCGATCGACAGCCCTGGAGAACTCATGTCGCAGCCCGCCCAGGTAACGGATGTCACACATCGTCAGGTCCCCTCTCCCGCCGGCAGGATCCACCTGGTGGAGCAGGGCGTTGGGCCCTTGGTGTTGCTGGTGCACGGGTTCCCGGAGTCCTGGTATTCCTGGCGCCACCAGTTGCCCGTGCTGGCCGCGGCCGGATACCGCGCGGTCGCCATGGACGTCCGCGGCTACGGGCGTTCCTCCAAGCCCGAGGAGGCGACCGCGTACCGGATGCTCGACCTGATCGAGGACAACGTGGCCGTGGTGCAAGCGCTCGGCGAGGAGACCGCGGTGATCGTCGGGCACGACTGGGGCTCGGCCATCGCCGCGAACTCCGCCCTCATCAGGCCGGACGTCTTCCGCGCGGTCGGACTGCTCAGCGTTCCGTACGCGCCCCCCGGTGGCCCGCGGCCCAGCGAGGTCTTCGCGCAGTTGGGCGGCGACGAAGAGTTCTACGTCTCCTACTTCCAGGAGCCCGGCCGGGCCGAGGCCGAGATCGAACCCGACGTCCGCGGCTGGCTCGCGGGCTTCTACGCCGCGTTTTCCGCCGAGACCATGCCCGCACCCGGAGCCCTGGACCCGCACTTCGTCAGTCGCGGTGGGGCATTGCGCGACCGGTTCCCCTTCGGACGGCTGCCCGCGTGGCTCAGCGAGGACGACCTCGACGTCTACGCAGCGGAGTTCGAACGGACGGGTCCGGTCGGAGCGCTCAACCGCTACAGGAACATGGACCGGGACTGGGAGGACCTCGCCGACTTCAACGGCAAGCCCATCACCCAGCCGTCATTGTTCCTCGGCGGGGCGCTGGACGCCTCCACCACATGGATGGCCGAGGCGATCCAGGCCTACCCCGCCACTCTGCCCGGTCTGGTCTCCTCGTCCATCCTCGACGGCTGCGGCCACTGGATCCAGCAGGAGCGCCACGAGGAGGTCAACGAGATCCTGACCGGCTGGCTCGCCTCCCTGCCGACCTGAACAGCGACACCTGCTTCTGGACAGATAGGTGATGTTCTTGCGGGTCGTGAGGCCGCCGGGCCGGCGTCCGGGGGCTACGAGCCGATACTGCGGGACATGCGACCATCCGCCCGATTTCTCTGCTGCGCCTGACCGCGGTCACCGCCCTGATCGCCTTCAGCACCCCCGTCATGGCTGCCAACGGCGCGCCGAGCAATGGCAGCGACCGCCGACCCTGCGCCAGTTCCCGGCTGCCCGACCGCGGCCCGGCGCGTGACATCCGTCGGATCGCGGAGCAGGCCAAGAAGGAACTCGACCTCAAGTCCGTCATCCTGCGGGTCACCGTCGACGGCCGAGAGGTCATCACCACCGCACTCGGTGAGTCGATGACGGGGGTACCGGCCGACCCCGCCATGCACTTCCGGAACGGCAACGTGGCGATCAGCTACATGGGCACGGCGCTCCTGCGCCTGGTCGACGAGGGGAAGGTCGGCCTCGACGACCCCGTCGGGCGCTGGCTGCCCGACCTTCCGCACGGCCTGGGAGACCGGATCACCCTGCGCATGCTCGGCGCCTCCACCTCCGGGCTCGTCGACTACGTCACCTCTCCCGGCTTCTCCGACAGCATCTACGCGGACCGTTCCGCCAGTGGACGGCTGAGGAACTGGTGGCCCTCTCGACCAGCAAGCCGCTGTGGTACGAGCCGGGCACCAACTGGAGTTATTCGCACGCCAACTTCGTCCTCCTCGGTGCCGCGCTGGAGAAGATCACCGGGACCCCGCTCGACGTCCTGCTCCGGCGAAAGGTCATGGGTCCGGCTCGGCCCGCGCGAGACCAGCAACAGCTCCACACCCGACATTCCTGCACCCGTCCTGCACGCCTTCACGGCCGACCGCGGAACCTACGAGGAGTCCTCCTTCTGGAACCCCTCATGGACCACCGCCCCCGGGGCGGTGCAGACCACCGACATCTGCGACCTGGCCCGCTCCGCCTCCGGCATCGGCTCGGGCGAACTGCTCTCCCCGTCCGCCTACCAAGAGCTGTGAACCCCGGGACGGTGGGCCTGGGCCACCCGACCAAAACCTGCCCGGCAACGGTGTGCATCGCGAACACCGAAGCCACCCACTACGGCATGGGCCTGCTCGTCCTGAACGACTGGGTCTCCCAACACCCGCTGTTCTTCGGCTACACCGCCGCCCAGGCGTACCTTCCCGGCGAGCGCCTGGCCATCGCAGTCTCGACCACCAAGGGTCCCAGCACTCCCGACGGCCACACCGCGCAGACGATCACCCAGCGAATCGCCGCAGCCCTCGCCCCGGACCACCCGATTCCCGATTTCGGCTGAGCCGAGACAGCCGCACGCGCACCCCGACACCCGACTCCCCACCCCTTGATCCCTCAACCAACCGGGGATGCCCGAGCATCCCCGCGGACGGGCGCAGCTCACGGTGACACCGCGCTGGGCCGCCGTGAAACGCGCCGCCTCATCCCTTGCCGAAGGCGGTCAAGGTGCCTTCGGCGACAGGCGGACCGTCCACGTTGTTGCCCTGGCCGCGCTCGCCGGCGGTCCAGGGCCTCTGGACGTGGCCCCGACGCCCAATTCCCGCTGCCGGTAGTCGCGTGGCACGACCCACCGAGTGGTGCAAGCATGGGTGTAGTGCTAAACGCCGCTCCGCGCTCTCGCGAAGAGGGATGTCATGGCCAAGCGTCTGATCATCTGCTGCGACGGCACGTGGAACTTCGCCGACCAGCCAAGCAAGACCAATGTCGCCAAGGTGGCTCTGTCTGTGCGCCCGGGGTCCGTTGCCGGGAAGGAACAGCACGTCTACTACCACAGCGGCGTCGGCGCCATGCGGCGCGAGCGTCTGCGCGGCGGCGCGTTCGGCTTCGGCCTGTCCCGGAACGTCGTCGATGCCTACCGCTTCCTCGTCGAGACGTACGAGCCCGACGACGAGCTGTTCCTGTTCGGCTTCAGCCGGGGCGCGTTCACCGCGCGCAGTCTGGCGGGGCTGGTGCGCAATTGTGGCATCGTGCGCCGCGACCACGCCGACCGGATCCGGGAGGCCTGGGCCCTGTACCGCGACCGGATCGAGCAACCGAGCGGTGCGGCCGCCACCTTGTTCCGCCGCTCATATGCGCGCGAAACGGAGATTCACTTCATCGGCGTGTGGGACACGGTCGGTGCCCTGGGCGTCCCGGTCCCGGACGCCCCTTGGCTCCAGCCGGCAGCGAACTGGTTCAACCACCGTTGGGCGTTCCACAACACCGACCTGAGCCGCTGGGTCAAGGGGGCCTTCCACGCACTCGCCATCGACGAGCAGCGCTCGGTGTTCCGGCCGACTCTGTGGCACCAGCAGCCCGGCGCCCTCGAGCGGGGACAGGAACTGAAGCAGGTCTGGTTCGCCGGGGTGCACTGCGATGCCGGTGGCGGATACATGGAAACAGGGCTGTCCGACATCCCCCTGCTCTGGATGGTCGACCAGGCCCGCAGATTCGGTCTGGAGTTTGATGCCGATGCGCTCAGTGAGGCCGGACCGAGTGAGATGAAGCCGGACGAGAGCATCGACTTCCGCATACGGCCGGACAGTTCGGGCGACCTCCATTCCTCACGGACGGGACTGTTCCGCCTCGCCAAGCCTCTGCACCGGCCCCTGGGAGAGGCCGCGAACGACAAGAGCGAGCTCGACGGCAACGAGTTCCTGGCGGTACCAGCCAAGGAGCGCTACGACCGGAACCCGGGCTACAGGCCGCCGGAGCTGGTGCGGTATCTCGCCGGCCAGGAACGGGTCCGACTGGAGCCCGTACTGCTGCCGGGTCTCGCCGCGGGCCTGCCGCCCATTCCCCCCGCTGCATCCGATGCGCCGAGCGGGCTCGACCGCGCCAGGTGACTCCGCGATCTCGCCGCCCGCACATCGGCTGGCCGGATGGGACCATAGGCGTTGGCATAAGAGCTCACGACTCAGCGTTTACGTGTACTTGCGGTGTGCGGATACTGCCGCGCGCGTGCCCAGGCAAGCTGCTCTGCCGCGCTGTTCAGGAGCGTGTCGAGGACGACGGGGTAGGCGCTGTGTGTCATCCGTCCGGCCAGGAGCCGCGCGACGGCCGCAATGTGCGGGTGGGTTTCGGCGGGCAGTTCGGCGTAGGTGGAGTGCCACATCTCCTCGTCCGCCGCGCGGGCCTCGCCCGTCAGTGCCAGCGACCCGGCGTCCAGGGCGGCGAAGGCCAGAGTGAGGTCGATGAACGCGTGGTAGACGACGACCGCGTCCACGTCCGCGAAGCCCGCGGCGCGCAGGATGCCCAGGATCGTCTCGTCCACCGCGATCTCCCGTGGCCGGCCGGTGACTCGGCTGGCGGTCAGCACGGCGGCCTGGGGATGGGCGAGGTAGGAGGCGTGAATGGCCTGGCCGAGGGCCCGCAGGTCGGACCGCCAGTCTCCGGTGGCTGTCCAGGTGTCCAGCGCCCGTCCCATCAGCTCCTCGCCGATGGCCCTGGTCAGGTCGTCCAGTCCGGCGAAGTACCGGTAGAGGGTGCTGGGGTCGGCACCGAGGACCGCGCCCAGCCTGCGTGCCGTCAGTCCTGCGCTGCCGTGCTCACGTAGCATCCGCAACGCCGTCTGCACGATCAGCTTCTCGGACAGCACCGTGCCCTGCCTCGTCGGCCGGCGCCTGCGCCGTGCCGCCTCCGGCACCACCTGTTTCGCCATGCCGACTCCTCTGCTCCCCGCGCACGCTTTCTTATGCCAACGTTGTAGACCTTAAGCCAGGACATCCCGTTGCATCGGTCCAGCCCCGGAGGCGTCCGTCTCCGGCGACGAAAGGTGTGTGACATGCGAGTACTTCTCGTGGGCGCGGGCGGCGTCGGCACGGCCGTCACCCGGATCGCGGCCCGCCGCGACTTCCTGACCCACATGGTCGTCGCGGACTACGACCTCGCACGCGCCGAGGCGGCCGTCGCGGCGCTCAAGGAACACGGGGACCGGTTCAGCGCGAGGCGCCTGGACGCCTCCGACGAGGACGCGGTACGTCAGGCGCTCGCCGAGGAGCAGTGCGACGCCCTGCTCAACGCGACCGATCCGCGGTTCGTCATGCCACTGTTCAACGCGGCCCGCGCGGCAGGTACGCACTATCTCGACATGGCGATGTCCCTGTCCGCGCCGCATGCCACCCACCCGTACGAGCGATGCGGCGTCAAGCTCGGCGACGCACAGTTCGAACAGGCCGGTCCGTGGGAGCGTTCCGGGCGGCTGGCTCTGGTCGGCATGGGGGTGGAGCCGGGCCTCTCGGACGTCTTCGCCCGGTACGCAGCCGACGAACTCTTCGACGAGATCGAGGAGATCGGCGTCCGCGACGGCGCCAACCTGACGGTCGAGGGCTACGACTTCGCCCCGTCCTTCAGCATCTGGACGACCATCGAGGAGTGCCTCAATCCCCCGGTCGTCTACGAGAAGGATCGCGGCTGGTTCACCACCGCCCCCTTCAGCGAGCCGGAGGTCTTCGACTTCCCCGAGGGCATCGGCCCGGTGGAGTGCGTCAACGTCGAGCACGAGGAGGTCCTGCTCATCCCCCGCTGGGTGGACGCCCGCCGGGTGACGTTCAAGTACGGCCTCGGCGACGACTTCATCGCCAAGCTGAAGACCCTCCATGACCTGGGTCTGGACGCCACCAAGAAGGTCACCGTCCCCTCGGAGAACGGGCCCGTGGAAGTCTCCCCGCGCGACGTGGTCGCCGCCTGCCTGCCCGACCCGGCCACGCTGGGCGACCGCATGACCGGCAAGACCTGTGCGGGCACCTGGGTCAAGGGCACCAAGGACGGCTCGGCTCGCGAGGTCTACCTCTACCACGTGGTCGACAATGAATGGTCGATGCGCGAATACGGATCCCAGGCGGTGGTGTGGCAGACCGCCGTGAACCCTGTCATCGCGCTCGAACTCGTCGCGGGTGGAGCGTGGTCGGCCAGCGGCGTCCTCGGCCCGGAGGCCTTGCCGCCCCGTCCCTTCCTGGACCTGCTCACCGAGTACGGCTCGCCGTGGGGCCTGCGCGAGGAGGGCTGACGGCCGGTGCGAGCCGGGAGCGGCCGGCCGACTCATGGCGGCGGGGGCCCCGGTCGCGGATCTCAACGTCCGCGATCGGTAACCCCGGATTGTTCGGTCAGAGACACGGGTCAGGCCGTTGCGCACGTCGCGGTCAGGCGGGCTGCCACAGCTCGACCCTGTTGCCCTCGGGATCGGTGACCCAGCCGAATCGACCGACACCCTCCATGTCCTGCGTCTCTTCAGCCACGTCCGCTCCCTTGGCACGCAACTGAGCGAGCATCGCATCCAGGTCGCGGACCCGGAAGTTGAGCATGCTCTGCTGGGCGCGGGACCCGAAGTAGTCGGTCTCGGACTCGAACGTCGCGAACACCGTAGGCCCGGCTCCCTGACGCCACAGGCCGTTCTCATCAGCGTCCAGGCCCAGACAATCGCGATACCACGCGCCCAGGGCCGCCGGGTCGGCAGCCCGCATGAAGTACCCACCGATTCCAAGCACACGTTCCATGCCGCCATCTTGCCAGGACAGCGATCGTGCGGGCCGACACCACACCATCGCCCGAGCGCGGCCCGCGACGGCGCCTTAGCCGTCCTCTGGACCGCCGGCCCCGCGCTGCTACGGCGAAGGGGCGAGGGCGCCGGCACAGGTGGCAGGTGCGGTATGAAGTCTGGTGTGAACGATCAGACTCAGCCCGCGACCGTTCGCGTGTTCATCGCCCTCGCACCGCCTGACCACGCGAAACAAGAACTGGCACGGGAGCTCCGTCCCGCCTACGGCACTCACCCTCACATGCGGTGGAACCGCATAGAAGACTGGCACATCACTCTGGCGTTCCTGGGGGAACTGCCGGTCGAGACCGTTCAACTCCTCAGACCCCCTCTCGCCGACCTCGCAGCGGACCATCGACCGCTGTCCTTGGCACTGCGCGGGAGCGGCACCTTCGACGACCGCGTGCTGTGGAGCGGGATCGACGGAGACCTCGACGAGCTGCAGGGACTCGCGGCCGATGTACGTAGCGCCGTCAAGAACTGCGGGGTCGCCTTCGAGGACCGACCGCTGCGCCCTCATCTGACATTGGCCCGCGCCCGTCGAGGAGACCGATCGTCGGCGGCAGAAATCGCCCAAGGGTTTGCCGAATTCACCGGCCAGCGGTGGTCCACCGAACGTCTGCACCTGGTCGGCAGCAACTTCGGCCGTAGCAGCGGACCCATCCACTACCGCGACATCGAGGCTTGGACCCTCGGCCACGGGAGCCCCACTCGGCCTTGAACGAACCAACCGTGCATGGGGAATCGTGATACTGGCCGTGGCGCTCGCCGCGACCGGCCCCCCGTCCCGTACGCCCGTGCGGCCCGGACAGCAGCACAGAAGATCGCTGCCTCGATGACACCTGGCGGTGCCTGCGTGCCTCCGACGAACGGATACGCGAGGTGGCCGACTGGGCGAAGCGGTGTCTGACGCGGCACTAACTGCCGTACTGCACGGGCTTTTCCAGGAGGGTGAACGACTTGGTCGTGCCACCCGGCTGCGGCTTCCCCGTCTTGTGGCCCACGACGTGGTATCCGGCGTCGAGGTAATAGGCGGTCAGACGGGCGTTGTCCGCCAAGCAGTCGAGGCGGGCCAGGGCGTGGCCCGCTTCCGCCACCCGGCATTCCGCGGCTCGCAGAAGCCTCCGTCCCACGCCCGGGGCGGCGTTGGCGTGATCCACCATCAGACGGTGGACGTAACCGGCAGTCCGCGGTTGAGGGCCCCAGGCGTCCTGGTCCTCCCACCACAGTTCCCAGGCCCCGAGCACACGTCCGTCGGCCTCCGCGATCCAGACTTCCCCGTTCTCCATGATCCGGCGGAAGTGGTCCTCACCGAGTTCGCCAGGCTGCCACTGTCCCTTGATGCCCCGGGAGTTCATCCAGCGTGCGGCGTCGTCACGGAGTTGCACGACGGCGACAAGGTCGGCGTCGGCGGCCAGGCGAAAGCGTAGATCGTCCACCCCATGATCATCACACAGGCGTTCGCTTCTCTCTCTGGAAGCACTTGCGTGGCAGCAAAGCCAGCCGGGCCGACGGAGGCCCACACCCCACGGCATCGCCCGGCATTCATATTTTCTCCATGCCACCATGGGCAACCGTTCATGTGTCTCACGGGTCTGCTGTGGTGGCGGTACGGCCCATACCGCGCGGACCGTACGCGTAGCGGCGTGACCGCAAGAGGACGACACAGGAGTGTGAGCAGCATGGGACGGCGACGGATCCTCGCGGCGTGTGCGACGGCGATGGCGGTAACGGGCGCGGCCTTGGTCGTGATGCCCGCGCATGCGGCGCCCGGCAGCGGGTCGCCCGCCGCCCGGGCCGGTGATCTCGACGGTGACGGTTTCGGCGACCTCGCGGTCGGCTCGCCGGAGGGGACGATCGCCGGGTTCGCGAAGGCCGGCTACGTCTCGGTGGTGTACGGCACGGCGCAGGGCGTACGCACCTCCCGGCACAAGGGCATCACCCAGCGCACGGCAGGTATCCCCGGTACCCCTGAGGCGGGTGACCGATTCGGCTCCGCGGTGGCCGTCGGGGACGTGGACGGCGACGGGTACGCGGACCTCGTCATCGGCGCGGGCGGCGAGGCGATCGGCTCCGTCAAGGGCGCCGGTTCGGTCACCGTCGTCTTCGGCGCGAAGGGCGGGGTGAGCGGCGACGCGATCGCTTTCCACGCGCCCACTCCGACGGCCCGTCAGGCCTTCGGCAACAAGCTCGCCGTCGGCGACTTCGACCACGACGGCCGCGACGACATCGCGGTCGCGGCCGGCACGAAGGTGCAGGTGGTGAAGGGCGCTGCCAAGCTCCGCGACACGGCGAAGCCCGCCATGAAGTCCTTCACCCCGCCCGGCGGCGGTGCCGGCACCGGACAGATCGCTGCCGCCGACGTGAACGGCGACGGGTACACGGACCTCGCCACGGTCGCCTACTTCGACGACGCGGCGGACGAGGGCACCCTCGGTGTCCTCGCCGGCTCTGCGCAGGGCCTCACCGGCAAGACACTGGGCAAGACCGGGCTGCCCTTCGCGGGATACAGCATCGTCGCCGGTGACGTCACCGCCCACGGCAGGGACGACATCGTCGTGGACACCGGATTCTCGGACGGCCCGGACGACTTCCTGCTCCGGATGTTCCCGGGCACCGCCGCGGGCCTCGGCGCGGGCGTCGCCTACGGCGGCCCGGCGCAGCCCGGCCGCGCCGCGGTCCTCGCCGACCTCGACGGCGACGGCCACGCCGATCTGGTCACCTCCGATACGGGCGCTACCGACCCCGACGGCTTCAACAACGCGGGCGCGGTCACGGTCGTGCCGGGCTCGGTGGCCGGCCTGGACGCGGCGCACGCGCGAACCATCACCCTGGCCACGCCCGGCGTGACCGGCGCGAGCGAGGGCAACGACCTCTTCGGCGCGGCGGTGGCTGCGGGCGACTACGACGCGGACGGCGCCGCCGACCTCACCGTCGGCGTTCCGGGCAAGTACCTCGGCACCGGTGCGGTCAGCGTCATCCCCGGCTCGCCCGACGGGCCCACCGGAACAGGATCCATCCTCTTCAACCCCGAGGACTTGGGCCACCCGGCGGTCAAGGCGCGCTTCGGCCTGGCTCTGGGCGCGACGACCCGACCCTGACCACGAGCACTTCGGCCCCGGCATGCGCACGTAGCCGGCCGGGGCCGAGTCCTGAACGCAGTTGCTCGTTCTTCCCGGAAGACCTCAGGCGGCGGCCCGGGAAGCCGCGCGCAGTGGGCCGAGCGCCCGCGCCCACGCCAACAGCTCGTCGACCAGCCCCTGCACCTGCGCCACGTGCGGTTCCTGCGGCCGGAAGTCCGCAAAGGCCACGAAGTCCTCGCGCAGCGACAGCGCCACCTGCGGCCCGATGTCCGCCATCCGCAACGGGCCCGCCTGCGCGCGCAGCTTCTGCACCGCCATGACCGCGCCGAAGATCCCGTAGCCGACGTAGCCGACCGGCTTGCCGCCCCATTCCTCGTAGAGGTAGTCGATGGCGTTGGTCAGAGCGGCGGGCGGTGCGGTGTTGTATTCGGGCGTGACGACGATGAAGGCGTCCAACGAGCCGATCCGCTCGGCCCATCGGCGGGTGTGCGGCTGCCGCCCCGGCGCCGTGCGCGCCGGCACGGGCTCGTCGAGCAGCGGCAACGCGTAGTCCTTCAGGTCTACGAGCTCGAAGTCCGCGGCGTCGTCGGCGTGTTCGGCCGCCAAGTCCCGTACCCATTGGGCCACTTGTTCGCCGTTGCGGCCGGGGCGGGTGCTGCCGATGATGATGCCGATCCTGACCATGTCCGATTCTCCTGTGCTGGTACTCGCAACTGGTTCCGGTTTGATTCCGGTTCTGGGTTGGATTGGGGTTCTGGGTTCTTGCGCGCTGGATCCGTCGCTACTTGGTTCCTGATGGGGGCGCGGCAAGTCGTTGCCGTCCGCCGCTGTTTCCCCGAGCGGTCAGGGGCCACCCCGGACCTGGAGCGCCTCGGTTCAGTCCGCGCGCGAACAAAGCTGCTGTGTTTCACGCAGGACCGCCCAGGCGTCCGCCACCGGGCCCATGTGTCCGAGCTTGAGTCACGCCGGTCGCCTCGGCCGCGGCCAACAGGTGGTCCGTCCCCTCGGTGCGCAGCCGGACGGTGGGGACGGAACACCGGTCGAAGTGCTTCAGGTCGGGCTTACCGGCGTGCGCCATGGAAATCCCGGTCATCTGGTGCACGATCACGTCCGGTCGGGCGGCCGCCACGGCTTCGCCGACGGACACCGCGTCCAGTCCGTCCATCACGATCGGCTCGGCACCCGATCGCTCCACCGAGTCGAGTTTGGCCGCGCTCGTCGTCGTGGCCGTCACCTGGTGGCCGCGATCCACGAGCCGCGGCACCAGCCGCCGCCCCAGGACCCCGGTCCCGCCCGCCACGAACACCCGCATGTCCATCACCTTCCCGCGTCCGAAGTTCGTCTCCGAGACCTGGGACGAGACAGCCGTGCCGTCTGTGACATCGCGGCGCCGGTGGACAGGCAGCGGAGGGTGCGGCGATCGACGAGCGTGGCGCCGGAGGCCTGGCGCGGACGCCGACGACCAGGTCGCCCTCCCAGCAGCCGCGACGCTCACGTCGCCGCCTCGCCCCTAACGAAGCACGGGCTGAACGCGCCGGGGTCGGCTGAACAGAGCGGAGCAACGGGCTCTCAGTCGCCTACCCCTGAGGCAGTGGCGAGAGCGCGCTCGACCTCAACCGCGGGGAAGGGAGTGCGCTTGCTCTGCGTCAGCAGCCGATGGTGAAAGTCGTCCAGGACCATGGCGTGCGGGGCGTGCCGGTCGATGATCGCGCCGATGTCGGGCGGAACGCCGACGGGTCGGCTGCCTTCGATCCATGCGCGCAGGAAGGCTCCGTACTCGGAGCCACTGCGCACATCCTCGGGGAGATGATGGCGCAGGAGGTGGTTCGGGGCGTACGAGCGGTCGTACGCAAGGTGATCGGTGAGGAAGGCGCGCTCTTGCGCCGAGAGTTCGAAGTCGCGGCTCGACGCGAGTCCGAAGTCCGCGAAGCACACCCGCCGGCCGTCCGTGAGCAGGTTGGCGAAGTGCGTGTCGAAGTGCACCAGTCCGCGCCCACTCATGAACTCCGTACCCCGCCGCAGCTCATCCTCGATCCACAGATAGGGCGATTCGCCGCCCGGGTCCGGCGGGGCCGCGTCACGGACGCTGCCGAGCCAGGCTGCGAGCGTCTGGGGCACATGTTCCAGGAAGAGCACGAGGCTGAAGGAGGACCTTCCGATGGCCTCCAGTCTGCGGCGCACGGCCGGCGAGCCCTCCCAATGCGCGACGGCACCCTCAACACCCCCGAGCCCGTCGACGAAGCCTGCGGGGGCGCTGTCCGGCAGAACCCGCCAGTGATAGAGCAGTGGGAAGCCCGCGTACTCGTTCCTCAGCACCCAGCCCGTGGTCATCATGTGCGCGGCCAGCTCGCGCCAGGCGCCGAATCCCGCCGAGCCGGCTCCGTACTGGTAGAAGGTGGGAAGGCCGAACAGGTTGCCGGTCGATCGCACATGCTCCGGCTGCAACTCGACGTCCGTCAGCGGGACTCGCTTGACGAAGACCCGTAGCCCCTCGACTTCCATCTCCGCCGACCGACCGCCGATACCGGACCCGAGACTCGGCGCGGCGGCCACCGCGCCCTCAAGCTGACGGTCACTGAACAGGGACAGTCGTGCTCCCACGGCCGCGTAGGCGGACACACGCGCGGCATGCCCTGACTCGGTCCCGTCCATCGACGACTCCAACCCGACTTCAAAACTGACCCGTTGATCATGCCAAGCCTCCAGGGGCAGCTCGGCGTTGCACCTACTCCTCCGCGTTCGCCGCCACTGTTACGGCCGATACAGTCGGCTGGTGACCACCAAACCCAAGCTCCAGATGACCATCGACTGTACTGAGCCCGAGCGGCTCGCAGCGTTCTGGGCCGCTGCACTGGGTTACGAGATCGAGCCGCCGCCTGCACCGTTCGCCACCTGGCGCACGTACTGGCTGGACCAGGGCGTGCCCGAGGAGGAGTTGGGCACAGGCGACTGCAGCGACTCCGTCATCGATCCGCAGGGCGCCGGACCGCGGATCTGGTTCCAGCAGGTACCCGAGTCGAAGGTGGTCAAGAACCGGCTCCACCTTGACCTGGGCGTGAGTGGAGGGCGTAGCGTCCCGTTCGCCACTCGCAAGGAGCGAGTCCTTGCCGAGATGGAGCGGTTGGAAAGCGCGGGCGCCTCCCGGCTGCGCATCGTGGACTCGGAAGGCTCAGGTTCTGTCTCCGTCTTGATGCAGGACCCTGAGGGCAACGAGTTCTGCGTCCATTGAACGGTGCCCCTTCGGGTGGGTGCCGCACGTCGGAGGACCCACCGAGCCACCACCACAGGCACAGGCGTTGACCACCCGGGCAACCCACATCGGGTCCATACACCCAAAAAAAATGACCCTGCCCGTATAAGAGAAGGGGCAGGGTCTTCACAGAGCGCCGAGCAGGCCTTGCACCTGCATCTCCCCGCAGGAAGCGGGACGTCTTTCCTTGGACCACCGACGCATCGCGAACCGGCGTGACTTCCACCGATCAACTCAAGATCAATAGTAGCGCACGTCCCGGCAGACCCAGCACGCCGGCCGAGGACGTCGCGCGTATGCCTTCTTGATGGACACGCCGCCTCCAGACGGTCGCGCAAGCGGCGCCTCGCACGCCGAACGTCTCTTGACCGCTGCGGGAACCGCCGGTGGCGACCCTGCGGTTCCCACTGTCGACGGCTCAGCGAATCCTGTCGGCCGGCCCGGCGTACAGGTACGTGTCTCGCTGCGTGATGTGGTCCGCGTCGCCTTCCTGCGCATGGTTTCGCTCAAGGAGCCGCCCGTCGGACGGCCTTACGATCCAGTTCGGACTGTGGGGGCTGTGCAGCAACTCCTTGGACCATTTCCAGGAGATCTCGGTGCCGATCCGGCCGGCTCCGTCCTTCACACCTTCCGTCACCTCGGCACCGGGGGTACCCGCCAGTACCCGGAAGAGCGCGGCGCGCAGTTGCGGGGAGGCGGGGGAACCGGTCAGCAGCTCGCCCGACTGCCGGACCGTCTGCTCGGCTGCGGCGGGTCCCTCGGCGCCGGCGGACAGAACGCGGCGCAGTGCGTCCGGCCGGGTGGGGAGCTTGTCGAGGTTGTCCCAGCTGACCTGCCGGTTGCCGACACTCCAACTGGTGCCTCCTGACGGAGCGTTCTTGGTGACGGTCCTGCCGTTCTGGGTCTTGATGACGAGCTTGTCGCGGCTCAGGAAGTTGTCGTCGGTGTGGGCTTTCTCGCCTTCCACCCAAGTCTTCACGGTGGTTTTCCAGTACGGGGCGTTCCGGTCGCTGCCGGAAGCGGCTCGGTCGGCCATGGTGTTGAACAGCTCGGCCGCGGAGGCACTGTCCGCCGGCTCACCGCCGATGCCGACGACCGGGAGGACGGCCGCACCCGCCGCGACGGCTGCGACCGCGGCGGCGCAGGCGAGAAGCCTGCGCCTGCCGAAGCGGCGCACCACCACGGTGGTGGTTGTGGCGGTGGCCGCAACGTCGGCCTCGGTGTCCGCCGCGATTGCCCTGCGGACGAGCGAGCGGGCCGTCGCCAGTACGGCAGGGTCCGGCGGTTCGGCCAAGCCGGCGTCCTTGAGAGCGGTCGCGCCCGGGAAGTCGAGCACTCGGGTGTGGTGGTCCTCGTGCGTCATGCGAAGTCTCCCGTCAGTTTCGTGAGGTTGGTGCCGGAGAGTCCGTCGCGCAGCCGGTTGCGGGCCCGGTGCAGACGGGAGCGGGCGGTGCCGGGCGGTATGCCGACGACGGCCGCGGCCTCGGTCGGCGTCAACTGCTCCCAGGCCACGAGCAGGAGCAACTCGCGCTCCGACTCGGGAAGTTCGGCGAGCCGTCTGCGCAGTTCCGACCCCATCGCGGTGGCGTCCAGGCGCTGGTCGACCGCCTGCCACGGGTCGTCGTCCGAGGTCTCCAACGGGGGCTTCGGGCCACCGGTCGCCCGGGACACGGTCTGCCAGTGGCGGGCCAGTACGTTCCTCGCGACGCCGAACAGCCAGCCTCTGGCGGGGCCTCGCGTTACGTCGTAGGTGTGACGGGTGGCGTAGGCCTGCAGCCACACCTCGGAGAGCAGGTCGTCGGCGGCCGTCGGCGCACGGCGTACGAGATACCCGTGCAGGGCGACGGAATGCCGGTCGACCAGGGGTTCGAAGGCTGACGGCTCACGCGCGGCGCGAACCAGCAGATCCTCGTCGGGTTCCATGGAACCTCCTGTCCGAGCCCGCCGGGGTGGCGGTCCCATCCCGTACTTGCACAGCAGCGGCGCGAGCGTTCGTACGGCCACACGACGGTACGTCCGGCGGTACGGGTGAAGCCCGCGTCCTGCACGGTCAGGTGGTGGTTGGGCCGGGCATGGGGAGTCGGTGGTAGGGCTGGACCCTCCCGGAAGGGGTGTAGGAGATCGCGAAGCCGTTGCTGCCGTCGGCGCGGGTGCGTCCGCAGGAGCCGAGTCGCGAACATCGATGATGAGGCGGTCTCTTCGCCGCGATCATCCGTGTACTGGTCCGTGGGTGCGCCCGGCGGGCGCTGCCGCCGCGTTGCGGGGCGCCGAAGGTATGCGTTGGCGACGTCGAACCAAGACGAGAACTGCCCCCAGGAAGCTGCCTCGGCGCGGGCCACGGGCAGCCGGCACCGAAGCGGCGACCCCGCCCGGATGGGCAGATCGCGCGGGACCACCGGAACCGTCACTCCCCCGCCCATTGACATCCTCCCGGGCCTAAAGGCCGGGGATTCCCGCCTGCTCCCGCACAGGGCGTGTGGGTTGCTTCGGGTGGGTTCCTGCTTCGCTGCGCTGTGCGGGCACGGGTGCCCGTCTTACCTGCGCTCGACAGGCTGTTGCCGCCAGTCCGGCGGCCTTGGCGACGTTGACCGCCGCGTTGATGTCCCGGTCCAGGACGGCCCCGCACGCCCCACATGTCCACATGCGGACGTTGAGGGGCTTGGGGCCGTCCTTCACACCGCACACGGAGCACACCTGGGAGGTCGGCTCGAACCGGCCGATCCGGTGGAAGGTGCGCCCGTACCGGGCGGCCTTGTACTCCAGCATGCTCACGAACGCCGACCATCCGGCGTCGTGGACGGACTTGGCCAGGCGGGTGCGGGCAAGTCCCTTCACCGCCAGGTCCTCCACGGCGACCGCTTGGTTCTCGCGGATCAGCTGGGTGGAGAGCTGGTGGTGGAACTCGCGGCGTGCGTCGGCCGCCCGGGCGTGTGCGCGGGCGACCTTGATGCGGGCCTCGGTCCGGTTGCTGGAGCCCTTGGTCTTGCGGGACAGACGCTGCTGTTCCCGCTTGAGCTTCTTCTCCGCGCGGCGCAGGAAGCGCGGGCTGTCGATCTTCCGGCCGTCGGAGAGGACCGCGAAATGCGTCAGCCCAAGGTCGATGCCCACTTCGGGCGTCGTCAGTGGCAGGACCTCGCAGGCGCCCGTTTCGACGACGAAGCTCGCGAAGTACCGGTTGGCCGAGTCCTTGACGACCGTCACGGTCGACGGGGCCGAGGGCAGCACCCGGGACCAGCGCACGGGAACGTCGCCGATCTTCGGCAGCCGCAGCTTCCCGCCGACCGTGATCCGCCAGGCCGCGTTCGCGGTGAACCGGAGCGACTGCCGGTTGTCCCGCTTCGACTTGAAGCGTGGCGCGCCCGTCTTGGGGCGTTTGCCCTTGAGGCCGTCGAAGAAGTTCCGGTACGCGGCGTCCAGGTCCCGGAGGGACTGCTGGAGGATCACCGCCGAGACCTCGCCGAGCCAGGCCCGCTCCGGCGTCTTCTTCGCGGCGGTGAGGTTCTTGGACAGCTCCGCCGAGGTGACGAACGCCAGCCCCGCCGCGCGGGCTTCCTCGCGGACGCGGAGCGCGTCGTTGAAGACGACCCGCGCACACCCGAACGCCCGCGCCAACGCGGCACGCTGACCGGCACTCGGGTACAGGCGGAAGCTGTACCGAAGCTGCATAGCGGTCACTTTACCCTTGGCCTATGTCGCCACGATGGGATCCAAATCCCCATATCCGCAGGGGTCGAGCAGTCGTCTTCAACCTGCATGCGCACTTGGTGTTCGTCACGAAGTATCGGCGCGGCGTCCTCGATGAGGAGATGCTGACGCGCTGCGAAGAGGTGATGCGCAAGGTGTGCGAGGACTTCGGCGCGGAGCTGAAGGAGTTCAACGGCGAAACGGACCACGTCCACCTGCTCGTGCACTACCCGCCCAAGGTCGCCCTGGCCGGCCTGGTGAACAGCCTCAAGGGCGTCTCCTCCCGCCGGCTGCGAGCGGAGTTCACCGGCCGGGTGAACCGGGCCATCATGCACGGCCGGTTCTGGTCACCCTCGTACTTCGCGGGCTCATGCGGCGGCGCACCACTCCAGGCGGTCAAGGACTACATCGCGCAACAGAAGCGCCCGGACTACTGAGCACAGGCAGCCATGGGCGCGGGCAGCAGTGCGGATCCATGCCCACGGCTGAGGTCAGAGCATTCCAGAGATGCGATTCACCCCGGCCTGAAGGCCGGGGCACTCTCGCAAGATCAGAGGTAGATGATGACGGGCGGGCCGGGCTCGTACTGGCCCGTGTCCGGGTTGAAGACCGGTTCGCCGTCCCTGCTGATGCGTACGGTGTCGGTGAGGATCTTGCGTTTGATCAGGTCGCTGACGGCCCCCAGGGTCAGCCCTTCAGCAGGAATGCTCATACGTCGAGCGTAGCCGCGTCAGCCGACAGGACGGATTCGTCCTCGCGCGCTCCCCATCGAACCGAACTGCCCGATGGCGTCACGCTGATAGGTGAGCCTGGGGGCGGCGCGGGGCTCTGGCTCATCTCTTATGGTCGGTCCGCGCTGACAGCCCTCGACGCAGGCACTCGGTGAGGCGGGCTGCGATCCTCCCTTCGGGGTCGAGATGGGGGTTGAAGATCGTGACATCAAGGCCGACGGCTTGTTCGCCGGCCAGTGCTGTCCGAAGCACGCTCTCTAGTTCCGGCCAGGTCAGCCCTCCGGGGATGCGGTAGTCGACGGCAGGCATCAACGCGTCATCCAGGACGTCGACGTCGAGGTGAACCCAATACCCGGCGCTCTCACCGCCTGTGAGCAGGCCGACCGCGTGGCGTGCTGCCGAGGCGGCGCCGGCCGCACGCACACCGTCGAGGTCGATCGCATGAAGCTGTGGCGGTAGAGGCTGCATCCCAGCCTGGGCGGACTCGGCAGAGTCGCGGAAGCCGAAGGCGACGACATCCTCGTCCTGGAGCAGGGGCCTGCGGCCTTCGAGGTCGGTAAGCAGCCGAGGGCCGCGGCCCGTGGCCAGGGCGAGTTCCATCGAGGCCGCCTCGCCAGCCGGCTCCGCCGACGGCTGGTAGAAGTCGGTGTGGCCGTCGAGGAACAGCAGGCCGTAGCGTCCACGGCGGCGCAGGGCGAGGAGGTTGCCGAGCAGAATGCTGCAGTCGCCGCCGAGGACTACGGGAAAGCGGCCAGCGTCGAGGACGCTGCCGACCGCGTCGGCCAGTTTGACGGAGTACTGCGCGATGCCGACGGGGTTGAGGATGCTGGTGTCAGCGTCTCGCATCGGGTTGTACGCCGGCGCTTCGACCCGGCTGGCCCACACCGCCCCAGGGTGGACAAGCAGACCGGCATCGAGCAGAGCCGCTGGGAGGTCCTGGACGCCGGATGGCCACAGCCCCAGCACGGACGGTGCCTCGATGATTGCCAGTTCCTGCACGTCCCACTCCTTCGCCTGCTGAGTAGCGCCGGGCCCGGAATGCCTCTCCGCCGCCACCTGGTCGAGCGTCGCCGCCGCAGGCCCATAGTGACGCAGAACGGACACCGCGCTGAGCCGCCTCCGCCATAACCAGCAGGGTTCCATCCCGGCGTCACCCCGGGCGACATAGGGCTCGTGCAAATGGGGGACACCGCGGCCTCGTCGGGCCATCGTGAGGGCATGCGGGGGATGAGCGGGCGACAGATCTGGCTTAGCGCCGGAATGCTGGGGCTTGGCGCAGGAATGATCGCAATCGGTGCGGCAGCATTGATGCGTGATTTGGACACCGCTGGGCAGGTAACCGGTCTGGTGCCGCCCTTGCGGTATTCCCGGGGCCGGCCTGGGGACTCTGGGTGTGGTTCCGGCAGTGAACGCCAGTGGAATTGGAGACTGCACGGGAGAAACTGCTCAGCTTTCGAACGCTCTCGATTCCGGACGCGCTGGGGCCCTTGAAACGCAAAGGGTCGAACGCATGGCCGCCGTGACGGGGCCGCCCTCGGGTGGCGAGGATTGACCGAATCGCCGACGCCTGAAAAGCCTGTGCCGAATGAGGTTTCCAGGGCGTGACCGGCTCGTGGCGACGGCTGGGCACCACCCATGATCAAGATCATTCTTGCCCAGTTGTGCAAGCCCGTGCCAAATGGGCAACGTTCTTCCGGATCGTGTGGTCGCTCGTACGCAGTGCCTTGGCGAGTTGGTCATGCAACTCGGTCGGGAACGATCCGGCTCCGAGTACGCAGGCGTGGAGGAGAGCACGGCAGTCCTGTGCCTCCTGATCGGTGGCGAGGGTGATGAACAAGGGGTGCGCCAGGGTCTCGCGGGCGGCGTAGCCATCGGTTGCCTTGATCGTCCGGCGGTGCAGCTCCGCGGCCACCAGACGCGCAGCCGGGTCCTCGGGCAAAGCGACCACATCCAGCAACGCAAGTCCGAACCGCGTGTTGAAGACGGTCATACCGTCCTCGTCTGGTCGTTCGAGGTAGGTGGTCACCAGGTTCTGCAGGCGGTCCCACCACGGCAGGCCCGCTGCCCGGCGACACAGGACGGTCAGGCATTCCGTGACGGCTTGCTCCCAGGGTTCCCCGGACTGCGTGGCGGCCAACAGGTTGTTGGCGCCGAGTGTGTTTCCCGTGGTGAGGGCGGCGAGGACGGCGACTTGGCGGCCGTCGAACATGCGCTGTCCGACGCCGCGGTGTGCCTCGACATGGGCGAGTGCTTCGGTCCAGCGGCCGGCAGCGGTCAGGGCACGTGTCCCGTCGGCGAGGAGGACCCCCCACAGCCAGGCGCGGACCTCTTGGCGGTCATCGGCGGTCGCGGTGAGGGCGGCTGGTACGGCGATGTCCTCGACCTGAGCCGGGGACTCGGTGCTGACAGCGTCGAACAGTGTCAGGAGGCGTTGGCGGCCGTCGGCGTGCTGTCCGGCGCGGAGTTGGAGGCGCGCAAGGTTGACGGTGGGTTCGAGGGCCCGGATCGCGGCTTTGCCGGGCAAGGGCGCGGCGTACAGATAGGCAGCGGCATGCTGGTGGCAGATCGCGCGCGCGGTGTCCGGGTCTCCGATGTCTGAGGCGATCAACGCGGCCTGGTTGTACCGTGGAGGCCATGCTCGGGTCGCCCAGCTTCGCCGCGGTGTCAGCGAGTTCGGCCAGAGCGTGCACGCGCTGGGGCAGGGGTAGGCAGGCGGGGCGGGGGCGAGCGATGAGCGGGAAGCGCCGGGCTGTGGCGTCAGGGAGTTTCCACACGGTCCGCGGCGCTCCTCTCGGTGGTGGGGTCGGGGCCGAAGATGACTGTCTTCGCGGCGGCCGCGAGGCTGGCCTGCGTGGCGTAGGGCAGGCCGATCCGGTTCCAGGCGAAGATGATGTGGTGGGCCAGGACGTCACGCAGGCCGCGGTGAAGCTGCCCGGAATCCGTGAGGTGGGCCAGTTCTCGTCCGGCGTCGGCGTAGGCGCGTGCCCATTCGGCGAAGTGGGCCATCGGCCCGCCCGTGCGCATCAGGTCTTCTCCGCTCACCCTGATCAGCCGGTGCACTGCGGATTGCAGTCGGTCGCGGCTTTCCCGCTCGACGTCGGGGGGCAGCGCGCGGTGGAGACCGACGCGTGCCCAGACGTCTCCCTGCTCGTACCAGTCCAGTCCGGCTGAGCGCATCAGGAGGCTGCACAGCAAGAGGGACGTCTCACGGCGGTGTCCGCCAGCGTCGCTCTGGAGAACGTCGATGATGCTGCGGCTGTCGCGGTGGAAGAAGCGGTGCGCGGATGCCATGGCCTCGGCGCCGCCGAAGGCGTGGACCTCGGGTTCGTAGATGATCTCCGTCCAAGCTGTGATGTCCCCTTCGGCGATCAGCGCATCGAGCCCGTGACCGATGCGGTCTTGCCCGTCGACGACGGGCAAGTAACGCACGTGCCAGCAAGGGCGCTTGCGGATGATGAACCAGGCGGCGAGGGCGCCTTCGTCTTCCGCGGCGCGTAGGAGCGGGGCGAGTCGGGCCAAGGCGATCGGCTCGGCGCGTTCCCAGTCCGGGAATGCCACGTTGGCCTGGCACCAGGTAGGTGAGTTCATGGGTGGGTCTCCGTGATGTTCACGCCAGGGTGAGGAAGGTGTCCCAGTGCGGTGCGGGCGCGGTGTCCGTGCCGAGGGTGTGGAGGGCGAGGGCTGCTCCGGCTGCTCCGTCGAGGAGTTCCGGATCGTGGTCGTCCAGGTCGAGCGCGGTGATCAGACGGTCGGCCAGGCGTGGCAGCTCCGCAGTGATCTCGGAGTTGCCCGTTTCGGTGGTCATCCGCCACGCGGCATGCAGCAGTCCGGCCAAGCCGTGGCACAGTCCGATCTCGGGGAGCTTGTCCAGTTGAAGAGGGTCGCGCAGGGTCGCGAGGATCGCGTTCTCGGCGGCTTGCACGCGCACCGGATCTCGGAGGGCGAGTCCGGCCAGCTGCTGGGCGCGGGCGGTGCCACTGACTCCGTAGCACCAGGAGGGGCGGGGACGAAGGTCGGAATGGATGTGGTTGTCGGTCGCCTGCTGCATCGAGATATAGCCCGGCCACCAAGGGGCGCTCTCGTCGCCTTGACGCCATTGGTCGGTCCAGGCGCAGATCCGTTCGACCGCGTCGACCGTGCCGGGCACGGCCAGGTCGCGCAGCAGAGCCAGGGACAGTACGGATAGGGCTGAGCCGATGCCGTGGGAGAGCCCGAAGTTCCCGTGTCCGCCGGGGTAATCGGCGTGGGGTGCACCGGTGGGCGCGACGTTCATCCACCACGGCGGCAGCAGCAGCGCCGGATCGGGCAGGGACTCGGTCAGGCGTACCAGGTAGGCCAGGGCGTCCCGGGTGATCTCGAGGTGCGGATGGCGACTCAGGTGGTGGGCGCTCAGCCCGGACAACCCCCGGATCAGGTCGAACTCTTCCATCGGAGGCTGCTCGGCGCGGTCGATGCGCTGGTGGGCCTGGGCCAAGCGGTTCCGGGTGACGGTGCAGGTCGCCGTGTCCAGGCGTTCCAGGACGCGCAGGTACCGGCTCGACGCGCTGGCCGCTCGGACCGAAGTACAGACTCGCGTTGGCCGCTGCGCTCACTTCGCCGCGCAGAGCCGTGGCCAGCCAGGTGTGGGCGGTGCCCCAGTCGCCCTGGCCGGTCCGGGCTCGCTCGATGTGGAGCAGGGCGATACCCGAGGCTCCTCCGGCAAGCGACTGCGGCCAGGCCCGACCGCCGTCGGGCCGGCCGCCGGACCACACGGTGCTCGGGTCGGCCAGCGCGCGGGCCAACTGGTCGGCGGTCGACAGGGCGGCGGGGGCGGGGACTGTCGTCGTCACGCTGTTCTCCTTGCTCGTGCCGTCCAGCTCAAGGCAGCAGCTCTCGCCAGGTGCAGGTGCGTGCGTTCCTCGGCCAGTCCCGGCCCGCACATCCGGACGTGGTGGAGGTGCAGCAGATCCGGCAGCAAATCGTGAGGGTCCGTGGCCGCGTCCTTGAGCGCGCGACAGTAGGCGGCCAGCGCCAAGCGGCGGGCAGACCAGACCGTGGTGACACGCTCGTCCAGGCCCGAAGGGGCGCCGTTCACCAGGTCGACGGCGTGGCGGTAGACGGCGCGGGGCGGAGCGGCCTGGTCGGTGCGGGCGTGCGCGATGAGCCAGTGCATCGCCGCGGTGGCGTCGCCGAGCAGGCCGGTGACGATGTCCACCATGCTCGCGGCGGTCATCGCGCGGGCGTCCGGTGCGTTCTTCCCGACCTGGGTGGCGAGTTGGGCCAGGGCGACGGCGGAGTCCGCGGCGAAATACTGCTCGGCCGCGTCGATCGCAACGGGGCCGACGAACCGCGCGGTCTCCGGGTGGTACGTCTCCACGCTGGCGTGCGTGATCAGTCCTCTGCGCCGGAGCTGCCGGGTCCACTCGCCGATCTGCTCGACGGCGGAGCCGAGTGTGCCGGGCCCGCAGGACAGGCGGAGGCGAAGGTGGTCGCCGGGGTCTCGGTAGCGGACGAACCACCATTGGGGGTCGCCCAGTTCCTCCAGCAGGGTCGGCAGGTGCCGGGTCAGGACCGGGTTCTGCCGGTCTCGGTACCCGTGGAGCTGGAGGTAGATGCGGTTGCCGCAGCCGGGCAGGTGGCCGTGCTCGCGGCTGACGACGTGGCCCGGCGCCCAGACGGGGGCGATGGCCTGGTCTGCGGCCGCCAAGGGGATGACGACTTCGTGGGCGCGGCCGCTGGTCCAGCCCAGGTCCTGGGGTTGCGGTGCGGGGTGCAGCGTCACCTTGCCGTCGCGGTCCAGGTGGGTGCGCAGCAGGGCCCGGTGTGAGGGTTCCGCCAGATCCATGGCCATGCACTGGTCGGCCTCGCTCAGGTACACCCGCTCGGGCAGATGCACATCGCGCCGCCATTGGGCCAGGGCCTCGTCCCACTGTGGCCACGGTGCCGACGCATGGAGGCTCCCACCGAGCAGCATCTCGTGCTTTTGGCGGACGCTGGAGCGACCCACGTCGCTGAAGGTCGCAGAGTAGTCACTGCCAGTATCTCTCGCGAGGACCTTGAACGCCTCTCGGACCAGCCATGGGTAGCGGCACGTTCCCTCTCAGCCCAGCGGTATCCAGTGGGCCGTTGATTGCATAACTCGAATGGATGATTCGCTTGTCGTTGAACTGGCTTAGTGACGCCCCGTAAGCCGTCGGTCGTCCCCAGCCCGTGGAAGCGGCACCATCGGTTCGAGGAACAGATCCCACAGCGCGCAATCGACCGGCCGGGCTGCCCGCCGGCCAGGCGCCCGCCGTGTTCCCGGACTGCGCTGCGAGGAGGTCGCCCTGCTGGCCGGGGTCAGCCCCGACTCCTACACCTCGTCGAAGTCGGTGATCAGGGTGCAGGCGAGCCGGTTGGTGCCGATCACGTCCGGGCGGTGGTTGACGACGAAGGCCGGTGACCTCGCCCAGGACCTCCAGCATCCGGTGCACTGCGGGCCAGCAGGGCGGGGGCGAGGGTGGTCAGCACGGCCTCGAAGAAGGGGGCGGCCCTGTTCGAGGCGGTGGAAGACCAGCCCGCCGGGCAGGGCTCCCGGCGCGGGTAGACGGTCACGGGCCTGCGCCAGCATCGGTTCCACAGACAGTCGCAGCACGATACGTACCGGTCTGCGGCCCCGTCGCTGAACCCGCGCCTTGAACGGGCCCGGTCAGGGGGTTATCCACAGGCCGCACCGCAAGATCCGCGTTCGTCGTACCATGCCTTGTGAAGCGCGACGCGCTCCGCGATGGAACCTGTCAGGTGACGCGGGAAGAGCGGTGGGAGAGGGTGGGACGGGGATCCAAGAAGCGGCCGGAGGCGGAGAACGCGGCTGCGTTGAAGCCCTCTTCCCGCATGTCAACCGCGGGGAACTCCTTACAGGCGATCTGCGGCTGGGCCGTGGAGTCGTCGAACCGGCAGGCGACGCCGGTGAGCCTGATGGTGATGAAGTCCGCGATCTGGGCTCCGAACTCGATGGGCCTCCCGCCGATGGTGATGTCCCCGACGCCAAAGCCCTTGTCCGGGGGCACTTCGTAGACGGCGCGGACACGGTGCTCCAAGTCGCCTCTCAAATAGGTCCAGTAACTCTTGGGGTCGGAGCCGTCCGGGGTCTCCCAGCCATCCGTCGACAACTCGTCGAAGTACAGGCCCACTGGGTCGGCGAGGCTGATGTCGGCCTTCTGGCGGGCCAGGGCGTTGACTCCTGCGCCGATATGGGGATCGCTGTTGCGCTCTGCGGCACCGTACTTGCTGCAGGTGATGAGCTCCTGCTCAGTGGTCAGCTCCTGGCCGTTGATGACGCGCCGGATGGTGGCTGCCGCAGCCAGTTCGATCTCTGCGCCTAGAGTGTTGTTCGGCTGAATCAAGTGCATGGCGCCGTGGCTCGTGGAGTTGTTCCACTTGTTGCGCGGCTGGTATCTGGCGCTGGGCGAGAACAGATCCTCCTTGCGCACGTCCGGACTGATGAATCTCTGGTAGAGCTCGACCACCTTGTCCGGGTTCGTCTGCGCCAGGATCTCCCAATACTCGGGACCTTCACAGGTGAACGTGACCTGGGTGATCTTTTCTGAGCCATCCCGGGTGACGCTCCACTCGCAGTACTCGTCCTGGACGTCACGGCTGGCGTCGGCACGCTGCCATCGCTGGAGGTCGCCAACGGAGGTGATCTTAATAGTGCGTGGGAACGCGGTCCATGTGATGGAGGCGCGCTGAACGTCCGCAGCCGTGTCCGTGCTGGTCAGGTTGTAGAACTGCGGTCTCGGGCTGTCGTTCAGTACCTGTTGGGGATCGGGGCCCTGAATGGCCTCGTCGACCGTGTCGGAGATGAACGTGTTCCAGGCTTTGCGGCCGAAGTCGTCCAGATCGTCGAGGTTGCCGGGAGGCCCGTAGGCATCCAGTGTGGCCATGGCGTTCTCCTTGCTCGTGAGGGCGGAAGGGCGGAACGCAGCGGTCGGTAGCGCCGCTGAAGGTGATGCCGTGCCGGCAGGTGAGGGGGCGGCTTCAGGTCAGCTCTGCGACGGTGGCGTCCTCGCGCATCGCCAGCGGTGGCGCACCGGGAGGAATGTTGGTGACCGGCAGGGTGAGCTCGAACTCATTCAGTTTCATGAGGCGGAACTGCCGACGGCGGGACTCGGCCAGCCGGACGTAGGCGTCGAATCCGGATGCGGTCTGGATCTGTTGGCTGACCTTGCGCAGATAGGCGTCCACCCGCTGTCCGAACACTGCTTGCCAGGCGTCGTCAGGTACCTGCCAGTGCGCGGCGAAGCGGCCTTCGGGACTGTCGGCGGGCAGGTTTCGCGTTCGCGCGGCGTCCAAGATGGCCTGGGCGACTTTGTCGCACAACTCCACCGCCTTGGTCGGCGTGGTCGGCACGTACTGCATGAGAAGACTGCGGGCAGGGCTGAAGACCGGGTTGGGGAAGTCCACGATCAGCACGCAGGCGGCGAACTTCGCCGAGACGAGCCCCTTGCGGACCATCTGCCGGACCACCTCGTTGTCCTCGTGGGCGGCCTCGGGGACCACGAAGGCGAAGAACGTGTCCCCCGGCTGGGAGAACCCGCTGTGCTTCTCCTCTAGCTGGAAGTCGAACCGGGTCCGGCTGGCCAGATAGCGGGCGGCCGGTGCCCTGGGCGGGGCGGCCTGCGTGGACAGGCGGAGGTCGTCGAGCAGGACGTCCTGGTTCAGCCAGAAGCCCGGGGGCAGCGTCAGGTCGGGATCGTCCGCCGTGATGTTGCTGCTCTGTCTGTCGGTGCTGGTGAGGTTGACCGTGGTGCTGGTGAACAGGTGGCGCAGCAGCCGGTCGGGGTGGTCCACAACGCCGTTCGCGGTGACTGCGGCCAGGCGGGCCGCCGTCCACCGGGTGATGAGGGACCTCACGGTCAGTTCCAGCCGCTCGGCTCCGACGGTCTGCTGGAACAACTGGTCATTGTGCAGTGGGTCATCCTCGGCGAGCCGGATCGTGGCCCGCTCGGACTGCCAGTTGTTCCAGGGGATTCTCAGCTCTTTCATCACGACGCTGCCGTTGACGTGGCTGTCGAAGCATCCTTTGCCCCGCGAGTCCGGCTCCAGCGCATGCCAGGAGTTGCCGGCCCACACCCAGCTGGATTCGAACCGGGCATAGAAGTTGAAGACCCTCGCGCCGGGATCCCAGGCCGCGACCTGAAGGAATCCCTTCTTGGGGTCGCCACCAGCCTGGGCGCTGACCAGAAGGTCGACCTGGCTGCCTCCGACGGCGGTGGTGATCGCGAACCGCATGTCGCGCTCGCCGATGGCATCCGGCGGGATTTGCCCGGCCTCGCTGACCAGATACACCTTGCGTGAGGCAGCGGCCGTCGCGGGGAGTCTGGACAGCAGTTCCTGCACAGTGGTCGGAAACGTGCCCACGCGGAAGAACTCGACCGCCATCGGATCGCCCAACGCCGCCAGTTCCTCGTCACTGACGGGCCGCGCCCGGTCATCCCTGCCGCTGATCCTGCGGTACAGTCGCCCCGGCTCCAGCGCCATGGAACCGGGTCCGCAGCCGTCGCCGGCGATGTCACGCTCCAACAGGGAGTGGCCGGTTGTGTCGTCCAAGGCAGCCAAGGAGCGGACGGCGTCGATGTCCTCGACGGCAGTTGTCCTCATCCAGGCGGTCGCCCGCCGGAATTGCGTGTGGTCGGGCATGGCCACTCCGCTCCTACAAATAGGCACTCTTCCATTGGCGCTAGATATCAATCCATAAATGCATACCCAGTCATGAAGACCCATTACAGCCGGAGCCGCAGATCCACTCTGATGGCACACCTGCCACGGATTCGATAAGCCTGGCGAGGGTCGGGCGCTGCCTCCATCCGCTCCGCTGTTCTCCGGTGACGGCGCAACGTCGCTCATAAATTTCTCGCGGCTAGCGTCCTCAATCCTGTCGAAGACCAACGCCCACCGCTCTCCCGCCAAGCGGGATTTAAGGAGGACTTCGACAGCGGGCTGTAGATGCAACACCGCGTACTTCAGCTCGCGTGGCGTCGGCTCACCAGCCAGGCACTCACTGACACTGAGACGGTCCATGCCGTTTTCAACTGGCTGGAACCTCAGCTCGACCGGTCTGCTCGAAGGGCCCTCCCCGGTGCCACGTTGCTCCATGGAGCGGTGCCATGTCGCTGGCCAAACGTTTGGGTGCGCGGTCTCCGCCCCCTGGCCTCGCGGAGGCTGTGGCCCATCGACGCTTGCGTCGGAGGAGTCGTACAGTCGCGGTTTGTCGCGCACGCTGTGCTCTCCTTAGCCCTGGACTAGTTGTGCTCGACTACATGGTGCAGGGCGCGGTCAACGACAGTTCGGACTTCTTTGCCTGAGTGTGCTGGTCATGATGCGCAACAGGAATCAAGGGAGTCACGGGCATCTCAACACTCCCCTCGGGCAGCCCTAGGTATTCGCGGACACCGGCGTTGTCACCCGTTGCATCGGCAAGGCGCGCGGCGGCATCGAAAGCTCGGGACTGGATCCGTTCGATCTCCGCCTGCGCGTCATCGATCGGATATCCGGCATCGACAAGCATCCGGACGCCGGTCTCGACGGATAGCACTCCAGCCCCTACGCCCTTGACCGCCTCGTCGAGGACGGCGGCCCGGTCGGTCGGGGTATGCGGGCCCCACATCAGCAGCGCGGGCAGCGACTCTCCCGCGGGCCAGCCCTCGGCCTGCCCTGCCTGGTGGAGGCGCTGCACCATCCGCAGCAGGACGGCGTACTTGTGATTGCGGGCCAAGCGCATGGCGGCGACCAGCAAGTCGAGTGGGCCCAGTGCGAGCTGTAGCGCGTACCCGGACGGCAGGGCAGTCAGGTCGAGGCTGGCGGCAGTGAGGCGGCTGTTCGCGGCGATGCGGTCGAGGATGTGGTCGACGCGGGCAAGCAGTTCGGCGAACTGCGCCGCAGTGTTGAGGACATCCATGCGCCCGTTGTCGTTGAGCTGCCACACCGTCCCGGCCCGCACCTTGATCGGGAGCGGCTGGCCGGTGGCGCGGTCAATGGGCAGTCGGGCCCCGGCCAGACCGATGATTGGCGAGCCGGTGGTAGCCGAAGCGCCGGAACTGTCGGTGTCCGTGGCGGACAGTTCATCGAGGGCCTGGAGGACGGCGGCCACGGTGGGCTTGCCCCAGTGCTCTCCGCTGGCGGGGATGCTGTTCGTGATGTGGATGCCGGGTATGAAGTCCGCCATCAGGTCGAGCCTGTCGAGGACTTCGCCGTCCGAGCGGACCCGGTACCGAGCCTTGTGCATCGGCAGGTCGTACAGCCGGTCGGCGTACTTTAGGTCGTCCAGGTCCCATTCCGCGTCGGTCAGGTAGCACGTCCACAGGGAGTGCCTGGTGGGTGCCCACGGGTAGGTGCGAGTGATGAGTCCCGTGTCAGCGTTGAGCGCATCGCCTGTGACCAGGATCGGGTCGCCACTGTCGGTGTGCCAGGTGAACGCGCAGCGGGAACTCGGCACCGTCCTACTCCCCGTCCTCCGGCCACTCTGGGAAGTACGTGCCCGGGTCCCAAGTACTCAGTAGGACCCAGCCCTTCGCGGCATCCCACGCCAGGGTGTAGACGGCGTCGCCCAGCAGGATCGCGGTTCGCTCGGCCTGCTGAAGGCGCAGCGGCAGCATTTCCTTCTCCGCCCAGGCTCTCAGCTTGTCCTGTACGGCCAGCGCCGCAGCCGCCTTGGCGGTCGGCTCGTCGTCCGTGTGCTCCGCGCCCGCGACACTGATGACTTGCTCGGAGCCGAGGAGGTAGCCGAGCGCGGTGTCGACCAGCTTGGAGGCGTCGCCGAGTCCTCTCCGTTTCGATGCCCGCCTCGTCGTCGCCGGTCACGACGGCGAGCTGGCCAGCCGGGTTGGAGTCGTACGCGGCCAGGCGTCGGAGGTCCTCGTCCGGCACCCAGGATCGGGTCAGTTCCGCCCAGGTGTTACGGCCCGGCCGACGCGGGTCGGCCATGGCTGGCTTGTAGTCCAGCCAGCTCCAGACGTCGGCGATCAGCTCGCACAGGCCCACACTGCCCCTCCAGGCAGTCGGCCCCGCGCCGCAAGATCGGTGTTGTGCTCCATCCGCCGCAGCTGGTCCAGCTGCGGGGCGGCTTCCTCCTGCCCGTACTGGACCTGCTGGCGGAACTGGTCGAACTGCGCCTCGTTCACGGCGTGCCTGGCCGTGCCGTCGGCCATCGCCTTCGAGGCGACCGCCGGGCGGCGCAGGAAGTCGGTGGCCACCCGGGCGGCCACCTGGTCGTCGGCGGCTAGGTCGTGGATCGCATCCACCTTCTCCTGGACGCTCTCGGGGGTGTCGACCTTCCAGCCGACGATCCGCTTCGCGCTGTCGTGGGTCCACCGGGGCGTACCGCCGCGCGGATTGGCCGGGGGGTTGTTCACCGCCTCGAACCGTTCCCGCTCGTCGGGGAGAGAAGCGAGGATCTTGTGGATGGTGTGGGAGACGTCGGCCCGCCGGTGTTCCTTCGGCCAGCGCGAGGCCACCCACCGGTAGTCCCGGACCGTCGAGTAGGCCAGGCCGACGTCCTCGGCGAACATCCGGATCGCCTCGCTGACCGTGAACAACTCCTCGCTCCCCGACGGGTTGGTGCCCCCGTAGGGGCGCATCGGCTCGATCTCCGTGGCCGCGTCCCCGAGCTGCCACTGGACGCTGCTCATCGTCTCGACCCAGTCCCGCCCCAGCTTGACCAGCTCGTCGTAGCGCTGCCGGGTCACACTGCCGACCATCCCGGTCATCCGGACACCACCCCCACGAACCCCGGGTGCGACACCCGTATGTGCCGCCAACTCGCCCTGGAAGCCCGTCGCTTCGCACGATCCGACCGCCTCACCCGGCAGAGAAGGGCGTACGGCCCCGGCGCCCGAAGCAGCCCCGCCTCCATCGAACGCGCAGGCTCACACCCCGCCAGGCCGCGCGCGCCGCGCGTGCCATGACCGTTTGCGGCAGGCGGGAGAGCACACACCGCCGAGACCAGGCGGTCGACCCCGACCGTCCACGACACCCCGCACTGAGGACACGAGGCCGTCACGCCGGCCGTCACCGCCCCGGTCCGAGACCGAGCCCGACGCATCCTCCGCCAGTGCCTCGAACGGCACGCGTCCTCACAGAACACCGCCGTCGACTTCGCCGACGGCATCAACGGCCCACCGCACCCCCGGCACAACCTCGGCCCGCCCCCGTCGACCGCGACGACGACCAGCCGCAGCCGAGGCACTCCGTCCCTGCCCATACGACCACCGTACGGCGGACGGTACCTGTGGCCCAGTCGTCGCTTCGGGCGGATCCACCCGAAGCAACGAGTCGAGGAGAAGAGCTCCTGAACTGCATCAACAGACCACTCGACTTGTCATGCAAAGACCTGGCACAGGCACTCAACTTGACAGCGCCATTCCGCACACCCGAGGCGCTCGCCAGGCATGCGATGATCAGTTGGCCCGTTTGGGCGGTTTGGACAATCGAAAGGCTCCCCCTATGCGGCTCCTGGCACGAATCCCTCGGATGATGACGGCGGCCTTCGTGGCTTTCACGATCCTGGCGTTCCCCGGTGTGGCGTCCGCCACGACCTACCCGACGGCCTACCTCCGGCAGACGGATCAACTGAGTCTGGGAGATCCCACTTTCTACTCTCCTCATTGCATCACCCGCACGATCGACCTGGCATCAGGAACCTACGCCTGGAACAAATTCATCACCGGCGTCAACCTCGACACCAGGCTGATCTGGCTGGGAGCAGGCCCTTACACCTGGACGGTCTGCAACGCACTCGAGACCTCCGTCGCTAGTGACTACACCATCACGTCCTACCTAACGCCCCGCAGCGGAGGCACGGCCACCTCCGCCGTCGTCGCGACCATCCCCTTCAACGGGAGCTACACCTGGGGCGCCTCACTGGCCCGCACAGGCGACTGATGGTGTCGCCGTGACGGTAGAGATCCGGGGCATGCCTTCCGAGCCACGCACTCCAGGGCCACAACGCAGTGGCTCCCCTGGCCGGATACCCGTACCCGGACGGTACCCGCCAGGGACAAAGAGGCGACGGGTCGGCGCCCGTCAGTCCTGGTCGGCCAGCGTCGTCCGGAACTCCTGGGCCCTCAGCTTGTTCTTTATCTAGCGGTGTCGAAATGCGCCTCGAACTTGGCTGCTCACCTGGGCATTTGCCAGACATGGCAACAGCCTTCGCTTGATCCTGTGCTCCGTCACAGAGATACGGGATCAACCGAAGGCCGTTGTCATGAGTGTGGGGTCCGGGAGCGGTGGATCGTCTACGCCGGCCTCGCCCTTGTCTCCACCTGGTTCCTCCTGATCGGAGGCTGGCAGTTCGCCTGCCCGCCGTCGACGCAGGATTCGACGCCTACAACGCCATCTCCGATGGCAAGGATGCCCCAGGCGGCTACGGCGTCGAGCCGGAATGGGTGTGCTTTCAACCCGTCGTCGCGGCCGACGGCATCGCCGTGCTCGCCTCCACCGCCGAACAGCCCCTCAGAATAGGGCTGTCCACCGTGCGCCTGGTCCCCATCGGCACAGCCCCGGCAGCCGCACGTGCACCGACTTCATTGCCTTTCGGTGACTGGGACGACGTCCTCTCAGCGAACTGGGCCTGATCGACGCGGCCCGTCTTGGGACGTCACACCGTTGGATGTGACCTTCCGCCGCCGGCCGATCGTCCGAAGTTGCACAGAGCCGGGCGCGAGAAGTCTCCGTTGCCGCAAGGCGATTAGCGGCCAGTCGCCTCGCGCCACCGCGCGGTAGCAGCACCGCCTTTCTGGCCGCCACGGTCGTCTTCGTCGCAGCCCTCTTCTTCGCGGTCACGGTTCGCCCCCTTCTTCCCTGTCGTCTGTCGGCCAATCGTCCGTGTCCCAGGGGAAATCGCCGTTGCTGCGATCAACCCCCTGAGACTCGCCGGTCTCTTCCTCCCACGGCTCCGCGCCCTCCTCGAAAGACTCCGCCGCTTCATCGTCGGGGTTTCGATCGCGAGCACCTGACCAACCCCGGCTCTGACCTCGGTCGAGATCGCGCAGGTTGCCTGCGAGAAACGGCCCGGATCCCGAGAAGGGAAGGTCCAGGGCACTGGGGAAGGTGTTCTCCCAGAAGTGCCGCAACGGGACGAGCCATGAATCGTCCGCCCGTCCGGACTCCCTGGCCAGGCCGTCCAACAACGTGACCTGTGACGGGGCCACTTCGTGGACCAGCGTCATGAAGAGCCGTGAGGGCGAGACAGGGGCGGTGGTAAGACCTTCGGGCCGGGTCGCCATCAGCACACCGCCATAGGCCTCGGTGACGTCGGCCTCGTCCAGCAGTACCCACCGCTCATACGCGCGCAGCAGCCCGACCCAGGCGGAGACCCCCGCGGCGTACCCGTCCAGACGGAGCGTCACCCCTGGCCCGTCGTTGCGGCTGTCCGCCTGCAGCCGGACGCGGACGCTCCGGGGCGACGCGACATCGCCTTCGACGACGTCCACCTGGCCGTTCCACATGGCGCACAGCAGGTGGTGCAGGATGTACCGCCGGTCCGTCTCCGTGCTGGTCGGCCAGTTGTCGCGGTATCCGAGCCGCTGACGCCACCTCAGCATGTCCTCGGCCCGCTCGTCATCCGTGGCTCTGACCCACTGCCTGAGCACCTTGCGGACCTCGGGCACATCATTGAGGCTCATCTCGCTGCGGAGAAGCACCACGGTAATCGAATCAGTGTCCTCCCCTCGGAACTCGATGGACCCCACACCGTTCCCCGGCAGCCGAAGAATCCGGCGCAGGTATTCCTCCGCCGCGTTCTTGGTACCGACGTGCGGGTGGCGAACCAGGATTTTCAGCGGCCCTGTGCCGTCCGGGACGAAGCCGTGCGGAAGCAGAGCGGCGAGCTTGAGTCCGAACTGCTCGACGGCGCCCTTGGACACCTCCTCGGTAGCGTTCTCCACTCCGGCCGCAACCCTGAGCAACGTCGCCATGGACGGCAGGAGAGGCCGCCGGCGCGTTGGTGTCGCGCGCTCCTGGAGAAGCGTCCGGATTTGTTCTGCGAGCACGGTTTTGACAGCGTCGACGGCGGACCGCGGGTTGCGCCGACCCATGGTGTACGCGGCCTGCCAGCGGTCCCCGTCGATCAGCTTCATTGGCAGCAGTGCCTCGTCGTCACCGTCGCGCAGGTCGGCTCGCTCGGTCAGACGTACTCGCAGGTCGTCATAGAAGGCGTCCAGGTTTCTCTGCGGCGGCAGCAGGAACGCGACGCCGGAGCGGTCACCGTACAGCTGTTGAACATACTCGGCGAAGGCCCGGGGTTCGTGATCGGCGTGCTCGCGGAACGCGTCGACCAGCCGCGTCAACTCCTCGTGGGCCGCTGTGAGGGCAGGGCGCCAGCGCTCCCGTTGCGCCCGCCAGGCCTGGTGCCAGATCGTCCCGCTGCGCCACCGGTACCAGCGGTCCTGTTCCTCGAGCGCCGCCACCACTTCGTCGTCACCCCAGCGTGGCCTGGACAACCCGCCGAGCCTGCGCTGGATCCGCGACACGAGCGGGGGGTGCGCCTCCACCCCAGGAGGCCTCGCGGGCTCGCGGCTGCGGTTGTCCAGCATGCCGAGAAAGCCGAGTGCCGTGACCGGATCCCGGTCGCCGGGAACACCGTTGAGGATCTGCTCGACCTGGAACGGATCCATGCGGTGCAGCAGCCGCTCGACCGTCACCCGGGGAGCGAACTGCTCGGCGAGAATCGGGGCGCGGCGGGTGACCCGGTGCTCCAAGTCTCTGAGCAGGATCTCCATTTCGGCGATCCGATCGCGCAGAACCTGTTCGATGGCGGCGCCACCACGTGGCACCGGGTCGGGTTCGGGCACGGGCAGGGAACCACGGTTCCACAGGTCGCCCAGGCCGGAGTCGATGAATGTCTGCCGGATGATGGAGGCGTACTCGTGGTAGGGCCTCGCCACCGGGCCGCTCAGGCGGCGTACCGACGCCGCCAGCAACCGCGTGGAGAACATCTCGGCCAGCTCGTCCACCGGCGTGGTCATGGATGCGACCAGGCTGGTGGACGCGCCTCGGGCACCGATGCCGGAGCTGGTCCGCATCCCGCGGTGCAGACCGTGATCGACGAAGCTGCGGCTGAAGGTGGGGTGGTCTTCGGTCCGGGAGACGTTGGCCCCACTGCCGCCGCTCGGTTCGGTGCCGACGAGCGACATCACCAGCGAGACGACGGAGCTGCGCAGGTCGTCCTGGTGGATTCCGGCGGTCCCGCTGAACAGGAACGCGGTGGGCACCGTGGCGGGGCGCAGCCGAATCGGATACGCGTTCCCCGGGTAGCGGATGCCCCGCGGGGGATCACTGAGATCGCTGTCGAGATCGTGCTCATCGGCCGGCGCGTTCTGCTCGTCCACGAGATGGAACAGATCCACCAAGGCCCGTGCGGCATTGAGGTCCGCCTCCCGGCCACCCCCCGCCGAGGCGGGGAACGCTGATGGCATCACGACAAGGGGGTGGATTCGCGCTCCGGGGAAGCCCTTGACTCTGAACGCCTCACCGATCAGATGCAGATAGTCCAGGAAGATCCCGGCCCCGGTGCCTCCGGCGACCGAGAACGCCACGAACACGTCGCAGCCAAAGTTCTGTCCCCCGCCGAGATCTCTGATCTCGGCGACCGACCTGCCGATGGAGTCGACGGCCTCCAACAGCGGCCCCATCACGGGGTCCAGGCCGTGTCGCAGTGTGCCGAACAGAGCGGCACGCCCGACCGTGGGCAGTTGGCCGGCGCCGAAGCGCAGCGGTGTGACCCGGGGCTCGTTCACGTTCGGCGGCAACCAGTCCTGGACCTCGTCTCGCATGGTCAGCCGCAGCAAGCGGGTGATCTCCGGCGAGCTGTCGGGCTCGGGGAGGAGATCGTGGGTGGCCCGTGCTGTGCCGGCGTAGGCGGGGCGCAGGGAGTTCTCGACGCTCAGATGCGGCAGTCCGGCCAGTTCGGACTGGCTGAAATCCGCGTAGACGAACTGTAGGACGTTCGGCAGCTGGTGGGGCACCATGCCGGGGTGGCCGCCGAGTGCCCTGCCGTCAGGTCCGCACAGTGCGCGACGGAAGCCGGCCTCCAGTTCGGCCCCGATCTGGCAACCGACGCCGCCCAGGCCCACGAAGAGCATGGGCTGGAACAACTTGGAGACAGGGGTTGGTGGTGTGCGCATGGTGAACGTCCGTGCGGGCATCCTCGGACGCGGGTCCACCTGGTCGTCCTGCCCGCTCGTCTCGTCCTCGCTCGGTGGTTCGGCCGGCGGCGACGGGGCCTCTTCGGCGGACCTCGTCGAAGGTCCTGCCGTGAGGTCCTGTTCTTCCGTGAGGCCCTGTTCCTCCGTGAGGTCCTGCGTGAAGCCCAGACGTCGCAGGACCTCCGGTGGCAGGCCGGCGAACGGCCGCTCTTCCACACCGAGCGAATGATGGCCCGATCCCCACGGCAGCCGCAGCAGCGCGGCGGTGTCCCGGGTATGGCCCATGCGCGCCCCGACATAGCGGGAGACCTCCTCGCACACCTGCCTCATCTCGGATGCGCGCATGGTCCCGAGCAGCACATCCCGTACTCCGGCGACGAAGTCGTACGACGCTTCTTCCAGTGAGCCGGCCTCGTTCTGTCGCATCAGCAGGCCACTGACGAACACTTCCGCCAGATGCGCCGGCCGTGGGGACTTCACCATCACCCGCTGCACCAGGCGCATCACGGGCAGCGTCAGAGGTACGGCAGCGAAGTAGCCTGCCAGCCGGAAGGCCTCTGGGGACGCCGTGGCCCTGAATCTCTTCACCAACTCGATCGGGGAGGTCGGCTCCCGCACACTGGACGGCGTCGGCCAGGCAGGTTCCGGCCGGTCGTTGCTTCGGGGGCGCCCCGGCCCGACCAGTGCCACCATCCCGTCCACGCCGCCGTACGCCGTCCCGGTGACGAGCCGGGCCCAGGACTTCAGCCACGCGGGTTCGATCTCCAGGACCGGCACGGGCATGCCCTGGGGCGGCGGGCTGCCGGGGAGAAGGTCATGGTGCTCGACTCTGAGCCGCGGATTGGGAATCCCGGGTTCACCCGCGTGGATGCGGGCCGACACGGGACGGACTCCCGAGCGGTGCCACAAGCGCTGCGGCAACGGCTGCAGAACGGCCAGCGGCCCTTTGCGGCCCCACAGGCCGAGCACCCTGTCCGCCTCGCCGGATCGCCACGTGCCGTCGATACAGTCGCTGACCACCCATACGGCTTGGCGGCCCGAGGGGTCGATCAGCTCGCGCGGGTCGTGCAACGGTGCGGAGGAGAGAGCGCGGGAGCGGATGCCGAGTCGGCCGTCGTTCCCCTGTTGCAGGTGCCAGAGACGGATGTCCCTGAAGGCCCCGAGACCCTCCATCAGTGTTCGCAGTTCCTGGACGAGGGAATGCCACACCAGCATCGAGGGGCCGCCATCCACGACGATCACCAGGCTGAGCCAGCGCTCGGGCGCCGGGAGAAGCCGTGGCAGCACCACCTGTTCCTCGGCGATACGGTCCGCGGTGGCCTGCTCGTCGACAATGACGTGCCGGGTGGACGCAACGTTCCGCTTGAGTGGGCGTAGCGCCCGCAGCAGGTCGAGCCCTCCCGGCAGAGCGGCTGCCGCCGGAGCCCGGACCGCGACCGCCGGCACCACCGGTCCGGATCCGGCTGTATCGCGGGGGCGTGCAGCGTACAGGTCCCCCGGGACCGGGGGCGGCTCCGGGGGCGGGGCTACGGCGTCCGGCCCGGCCGGGGGCTCGGGTCCGGAGGGGAGGGGTTCGGCCGGGCTGGACGTCGGAGCCTCGCTCGCCGCGGCGGGCTCGGTTGCGTCCGTTGAGGACGGGAGTCCGTGCGGGGGCTCGCTGCCCTGCTGTGCCTCGATCCGGGCCGCCAGCCAGAGCGCCTCCGCCACCTCGGTGGGAGAGGCCTCGATATCAGCCCCGGCCAGTGCGCCCAAGAGTCGCTCGACGGTCATGACTACGCGGAGGGCGATTGGAGATAGCGCATCAGTTTGTCGGCCAGTTCCTCCCGTCCTCGCCCCTCCTCCCGAACGGTGTGGAAGGTCATGTAGATCGCGTTGAGGAGTTGGTCTGTCGCCAGGTCGCCGTGCTGTTGCCGCTCCACGAACCGGTCCACCAGGTCAGCAGCGGTCGAACTCATCTCCTCGCCGAGCCTCGCCCGCACGATCTGCATGAGTCGCTGACGCGTGGGTGACGGGATCTCCACCGGTGTGCAACGGCGCAGGAAGGCAGGTGGGAATTCCCGTTCGCCGTTGCTGGTGAGGACGATGACGGGAAACGCGCTGCACCGCACATGTCCTCGCTCCACCGGCACGAGGGTCTCCCCGTCGGCCGTGCTGACCTGCACCGTCGGTTGATCGCGGGCTGCCCGAACAAGTTCGGGGATGCCGTATTCGCCCTCTTCGAAAACAGTGAGGAGGTCGTTGGGCAGGTCGATGTCACTCTTGTCGATCTCGTCGACGAGCAGCACCCGTGGGCGTGCCCAGGGCAGCAGGGCGGTGCCCAGCGGGCCGAGTGTGATGTACCGGCCGATGTCCGTTTCCGTGTGAGGCTTCTTGAGCCCCACGTCGTGCAGCCGACTGATGGCGTCGTATTTGTACAGTCCGTCCTGCAAGGTGGACCGACTGGTGATCGGCCAACGCAGTACCGGTCCCAGCCCCAGCTCATGTGCCAGAGCCAGTGCCAGGTTCGACTTGCCCACGCCCGGCTTCCCGGTGACCAGCAGGGGGCGGCGCAGGTAGAGGGCGGCATTCACGAGGTCCAGTACGTCGGGATCCGCTTGATAGGAGGCGGCGCGCATGAGGTCGGCTGGTCTCCAGCCGCTGGTCACGGGCGGCAGCATCGGTCCTCCGTCGAAGATCCGCCACTGCGGTGGTTCGGGCAGGGCGTCGATGCCGTCGTGCGGCTCGTTCGTCCCCCGGAAGATCCGCCAATCGCTCACGTCCGCTGTGCTCCTTCGCCAAGTCTGTCCGCCGAAGCCGTCATGGTGTGCCCTACCGTCCCTGGGCGGGGGCTGCCAAGGCGGTGCCGTCCGCCGGGGACCAGCGGGTGGGGTCGTCCCACAACAGCGTGAGTCCTCGGCCGCAGTGGTCTGTCCCCTGGTCCTGAGCCCGTGCCTCGAGCCGCAGCATCTTCACCAGTTGGGGGAGGTCGGACAGCGACGTGTCGGCCAGCTGCTGGGCCACCGCCGCCAGGAACCGGTCACCGGTACACGGCGTCGGAGCACTCGTCGAGCCGATGTCGGCGCCGTCGGCAGGACCGGATGCCGGCCCGGTTTCGCGGGCACGGCCGGACGCGATGTCGGCATGCTCCGGACACTCGACACGTGGCCAGATCGCCGCCGGTACTCCCGCGTACAGGGCCGCCTGGAGCGCCAGTTTCCCCGCTTTGCTGTCCGGCTGATAGGAGACCGCCAGTACGGCCAATGACTGCGCCGTCTGGAACGACGCGAACAACTTGTCGATGGTGTCCGCGTTGCGGCAGTCGACCCAGTCCATGGTCGGCCGTGAGCCATCGGAGACCTCGGAGTGCAGGTTTCTCCAGCGTCTCTCCCAGTGGCCGTGGGTCTCTCCCGGCCGGTCCAGGGCGCGCAGTACCACCATGAACTGCGTGCCCAAAGGCGCCCAGTCCTTGCCCAGGTTCCACTCGTCCACGTTCGCTCTGTGCAGCATGCTGCTCGGGAAGGTGAATTCCACCACGAGATCGTCGGCATGATCTTTGAGCGACTGCACGGCCGCTGGTAGCACTCTCTTGACCTGCTCACGTATCTGAACGAGTGTCATCGAAGTATCCGTGCACAGAACCGGCACCGGCATCTCGTTGACGTCCGGGTATTTCCAGACGCTCAGCAGATGGCGGCGGCGATTGCAGCCGTCCGGTGTCAGGCGGACTTCCACCGCCGACAGACGCGCACGGGGCACGCGGGATCGAGGCCGTTCGGCGGGCGGCGTGTACGACTGGCCGAGCCGGCCCGCGAGCCTGCCGGCAAGATCCATCAGATGTCGCGCCACGGCCTCGACCGGAACGTCCGCTGCCAGCAACTCGACGAGGTGGACCAGCGGATGCACGGCGCCGGGCTGAGCAGGCTGTGCGTCCGCGCACTCACGCAGCACTTCCTCGAAGTCCTCCAGCGGCTTGTCGAGTGCCGGGCCGAGATCACCGACGGCCTGCCAGTACAACGCTGTGGGATCCAACCCGAGTCCCTGCGCAGCTGCTTCCAACGCCTGTCGCTCCGACGCCGACAACAGGTTCCGGTGTGCCGAGTGATGTCGTAGAACGGAGAGCATGCGTGGCCAGGCACTGTTGTGCCGATGCGGATGCTGGTTCTCCTCCCACAGATCGGGAAAGCACTCGCGTACGGCGGATACAGGCACGGCCAACCCGCCATGGGGCCACCCCTCCCTGCGGGTCGTGGTCACCACCGCGCACACACGGCCTTCGCCCGGGACCAGGAGTGGACCCCCGGACATGCCGGGCGCCAGTTCGCCGCCCTTGACCTTCAGTACGCCGTGGCCGTCGAACGCCTGGGGGAACTCGTACTCGACGGTGCTGCCGCCCAGACGCGGCTCACCCTTCTCGTACACCGTGCTGTAGCCAGCGGCATACAACCGGTCTCCGATGGCAGGCATCGTGTCACCCAGCGGCACCCAGAGCTGATCTCGCACCGGCTCGGTCAGTTCGATGACGGCGAGATCCGGGAACGGCCAAAGCCCCTTGCCGTTGTGCACCGGCGGATGTGCGGTCACCACTCCTGTGCAGCCCCCGCCGGGCCAGCTCACCCGCACTCGCTCCACGGCAGACCGTCTCCCGGAATCCGGCTGGGAGGCTCCTACTGCATGGGCACACGTGAGGACTTTGCCGGGCGCGACGAAGAAACCCGTTCCGCCGGGCACGCCTGAACCGGAGACACGAACGACAAAGCGGCCCAGGAAGGTGAGCAGTGAGTTGTAGGTGTCCACCGTTGATCACTGCCCGCCCGGTGCCTCGCCCTTCTGCCACTGCAATCGCACGCGGATGGTCGCCTTGGTGTCGCCGTCGACCAGGAGGCACACCAGGCGTGAGCCTTTCAGGGCCAGTTCGAAGCCGAACTCGACTTCGACAGAGTCGGGATTGGCCGCGGCAACGCCGCGGTGCACATCGGTGGCCACTCCCCGCAATGCGGAGCTGACTGCGGAGAACGAAAGCGTCTCCCGCAACCCGACATTGGTGGGGCCGTCCCCGGAACCGTCTTCCTCATCAGCCACCTGATGGGCCCGGACGAGAACAGTCCCTCCCTCGGGGAGATCGAGCTCGACGAGTTCGGTGTCCTTCACTGTTCCCCCTTCACGCAAGCACCCCCGCTTGCCCCCGTCATTGTGGTGCATTGAGGGCTTTCGGCGTCCCGACTCGGTTCAATTCATCCGGGCAACTCGGCGACCGCGCGGCGGCAGGGGAGTCAGTGGTTGGGCACGCCGCGCGGGCGGATCAGCCCGCTCACGTAGGCCAGGATGGTCGCCTGCACCCGGTCTCGCAGTCCCAGCTTGGTGAGCAGGGCGTTGACCTGCGTTTTGACGGTCCCGGTGGCCACGCCCAGGGTGGCTGCGATCTCCGCGTTGGTCAGGCCCGAGGCGATGTGGAGCAGCACTTCTGTTTCGCGTGGGGTGAGTTGGCCGAGTGCTCCGGTGACGGCAGGCGGTGGGGGCGCGCCCTGGGCGAAGGTGTTGATGAGGCGGCGGGTGACGGCCGGAGCGAGGATCCCCTCGCCGGAGGCCACGACGCGGAGGGCGGAGAGGAGTTCCTCGGGCTGGGCGTCCTTGAGCAGGAAGCCCGAGGCTCCGGCGCAGAGCGCCTCGTACACGTAGGCGTCGAGGTCGAAGGTGGTGAGCACCAGGAGTGCAGACCACGGACACCGTGGCGACGGCCGGGGCACCCCAGCCGTGCCCCAGTGAGGTGGCCGCGAGGAAGCCGAGATAGGACGCGGTGAGTACCACGCCGGCGAGAGCCAGCACGGTCCGCCGGGAGAAGCGGAACATCAGGACGGTGACCGGAACCTGCAGGGTCACCACCAGCACCGTGTTGGCCACGAAAATGGCTGCCGACCACACCAGTGATGCGTGCAACTGTGTCATCAGGACCAGCGGGAGCGCGACTTCTGGGACGTTGAGGCAGAAGACGTAGACCACATTCGCGGCCAGCAGGACACGCATCCGGGGTGCGGGCCCGTCGTCCCTGCCGTTGGCCGGGGCAAGGGCCGGATCCGCATGCAGGTGGACCGACCATGCCAAGGCCGCCGCAGTGAGATAGGCGAGCCCAGTGACGGCTGCCATCGCCTGCAACGCGGTGGTGCCGCCCGCCAGGCATGCGGTCGCAAGGAGCCCGCCCGCGCCCAGGCCTGCGTTGCGCAGGGCGCGGCCTCCCGCGAGAGCGGCGTCGCGTTCCCGGCCGTGAGCGACGGTGGCCACGAGAGCTGCGTGGGCGGCCGGCCATGCCTGGTTGCCGATGCCGAGGAAGAGCACGTCGCGAACAGCCGGACGTGCCCCGCCGGGGTGGCCAGCAGCAGCGCCACGCCCAGCACCCGTACCAGCATCGACGCCGCCAGCGTGCACCTCGGTCCAGCCATCGGCCCACCGCGGGCATGCACACCAGACCCACGACGACGCCGACCGTCATCGCGATGTCGGTGACCGGCGCGGACAACCTCAGCACCGTCACCCCGTAGAGCAGCAGAAAGGGCCGCAGCAGGCCGGTGCCGAGCGCGTCTACGGCCAGGGCGACGGCATAGCGGGGCCCTCCGGAAGCACGGACGAGGGCGCGGGGCCGAATCTTTGTGGTGGGTGCCATGGCGCAAACGGTTCGTTCAACCGCCGGGCCGGCCACGCCGGTTGACGGACACCGTCAACCGGCGCTGCCGCGGGCCATCCGGTCGGTAATGATGAGGGGTGACCTTGAGGATCGACATCAGCGGCCTGCCGTCCGAGCAACTGCGGTTCGCCGCCTCCCCGTTGGCCGAGCTGACCGCGATGCTGCACGTGTTGGCCGAACCCGGGCATCATCCGCAGCTCGCCGGCTGGTCCGGGGATGTCTGGGCCGGGCTCCGGCCGGAGCTGGCCGAGCGGTTGCGGGAGGCGGATTTCCTCTGGCGTTCCTCACAGGCCGACTTCCTGCTCCCCGCCCTCCCTCGGCCGACCCTCGCCGAGGAGTTGGACGACGTGGACCGGATCGACGACGAAACGTATGTGACCGCAGCGCTCGTCACCACGTGCGGCAGCAGCCGGGTCCACTTCGTCGCGTCGTCGCCGCTCAGCGACGCGACCGCGCGCGAGCGGGCTCTGGACCTGGCCCAGGCCCGCGGCGCGCGGCAAGAGGCCTTCGCGGAACGACTGCTCGCGGACCCGGCCGCCGTACGGGCTCGGGTGCGCCACACTCATGTTGCCGGACAGGCCCCTGGTCCCGAGGGGGGCTCAGCGTTTGAGCGTGAAGGTGAAGTCGCCGGAGAGCTTGCCGCTCAGCCGGACTGCCGAAACGAGTCGCCCCTCCGTGACCAGTCTCTCGACCTCGGCCCGCGAAAGACCGCACCCTTCAGCGATCAGACGCACCGGCCGGACAGGGATCCGCGCCGCGAAGCGGACCGAAACGTCGATCACCTCGCGATCCAGGTCATCCGATCCGCCGGTGTCGAGGCGCCAGGCGCTGTCCCAGTCGAGGGCGATGCGATTGCGGCGCCGCACGACCGGATCCTGGAGCAGCTCAGCTGTCAGGCCGAGGTCGTTGTCATGCAGCCGGTCCAGCAGCTCAGGCCGTACGGAGCGCACGTTCGTCCGCTCAAGGACCGTGAGCTTTGCCGTTTCCCCGCAAGTGGTACAGAGCGCGAGGAGCCAGGCGTCGATGAGCTTGTGGTTTGCGTTGACACGGAATTTGCCGCTTGCCCGGAAGCGCTCGGACGCGCACGCGTGGCAACGGCGGAGAACGAGCGGCAGGCAGGTGGGCACGACCACCCAGGTTTTGAGCACAGAAGTACACCGGTTTCAGTGAGAAATCCGCAGCAAAAAGGAGCGCGGCGCACAGGCGCGACGCGCGACGATTCAGCGCTCGGGAGGTCTCACACGGTGTACAACGGCACGTCCTTCGCCAGACGACTGGATTCGGCAGCACGGTAATGGCGCACAGCGGCGCTGCTCCACTGGTTTTCGGGCGCCTCACAGCCGGGACGGTGACGGTGCTGTTCCGGGGGCGGGTTCGCCGTTGTCGGTACCGTCCGGCTTACCAGAGGCAAGTCGTGGCGCCTACGAGAAGGTCACCAAAGTGGTGTCCGGGTCGTCGAAGCCACCGCTGATCCAGCCCCGGGTTGCATCCCACCGGGTCAGCAGCTCCGGCGCTTCATCGGCCCTGCTTTGATCAGGCGGGCCATGGTGCGGGCGGGCCAGGACCAGTGGTCGTCCATTTCCGCCCGGGCGATCTCCGCATCGTAGGCGGTGGCGTCGAACCGGTAGACAGGCAGTTCGGGCACGGGTGCCCGCGGTCACCGCGGGCCTTGCCCTGCTCATCCGCCTCGGCGCGAGCGAGGTTCCAGGCCGCACCCGATTCCTCGATTCCGAGGCCGCCCGCCCTGGTGCGGGTCCGAATCAGCTTGTCGGGCCGGCGACCGGCCGCGTCATGCTGATCGGCCTGCAGTCGCAGGGTGGAGACGGCGAACCGGATCAGGTGCTTGTGTTGGTCCCCAATGCCCAGTCGGGTGAAGCGGCGGTGCAGGGTGGCGGAGTCGTCCGGCAGGGGGCTGTGCTTGACGAACCGACGGAATTCGCTGACCTGCTGAAACGTGGCTCACGACATGCGTAGGTCCCGCGATGAGGCGTAGAGATTCCCAGCGAACTGCGCCTCGTTGGGATAGTTGTCACCACCGACGGCGCGTCTGTAGTCGGTCTGACACCGCCTTGCCGAGGGGAGCAAGACGGTGACCAGGAAGGCTGTACGGAACGCCTTCAGCGCCGGTTTCAGACGTTCGCTATCCAGTTGGCCGGGGTGACCGCCGTAGTGCTGTCGTTGTGCCAGTTCGCCGGGGTGACCGCCGTAGTGCCGTCGGTGTGGAAGTTCGCCGGAGCGACCGCCGACACGCCGTCGTTGTGCCAGTTGGCCGGAGCGACCGCCGTAATGCTGTCACTGTGCCAGTTCGCCGGAGCGACCGCCGCGATGCGGTCCTGGTGCTGGTTGACCGCGGCGACTGCCGGCACAGCAGCGATGGTGGCAACGAAACCGGCTACAACGGTTGCTGCGGCCAGTCGAGAGATCTTCATCCTGACTCCTGTGTGAGTGTGAATTTCGGCCATGTCGATCAAGCCCCGAACTGCTCAGGCTTCCGTCGAACTCGCGGTACGCGTCCCCTGCGTGACCCGAGGCTCGGCTCCGCACACGTCCGGCGTCTCCGGAACTGCGATGGTGCGGAGGTGGTGTCCGTGCGGCTGCGGCACCGAACAGCGAGGCTGCCGTTGACCAGGACGCCGGGGAGCGTGGCGCCATCTATGCCGCCGCCTGGCCGGGACTTCCACAGTGCGCCAAGTCGGGTGTCAGAACTCATGAGCGCCTCCTGCCGCAGTCGCTACGGTTTCCCCCTGAGACGCAGGCGAGCCCCGAGAGTGTGAGACCAACGCCCCGATGTGACCCACATCTCACTGTTCGACGGTGTGTGGTCCACACGCGGACTCAGCCGGTACCCAAGCAAGTTGCCAGGTAAGGCAGTTCAGGCCTGACCGCTGCACGGAGATGCCCGGCCCGCTGAGCCCACGCGGGCATTCCGTCACCTCACGAGCCGCATTTCGTCGGTGCCCCCGCTTCCCGGATGGTGTTGTCCGCCGCTTCCCGGGACCACAGCCCCTGATCGGCCTCGGGGTCCTCAGGCAGAGAGAAGCCACGCCGGGGCGGGACTCCGTCGAAGCGGGTGGCTACGGCTCGCGATCCCTGTCCGTATCCCTGTCCGTATCCCTGTCCGTGCTTGCTTGAGCCTCCCACCGGCCGAAGAGTCACCACTCTGTGTGGCGGGCGGCGCCGGCGCTTCATGGCGCGGGGTATGCGCTGGAGCGCCGGCCGTCGCGTGGGGGCAGCAGCTTCTGCGGGTCTACAAGGCGTGGTGCAGCCAGCGCTGGAGGACGTTGTTCACGTCGGCCGGCAGAGCGCTGAGCTGGTCGATGACGGCACGGTCTTCGGGCATCGGCGGGATGCCGGCGGCGGTGAGTACCGCATGCAGGGCGAGGCGTCGCTGGTCGTGCGGGTCGAGGGTGTAGCTGAGGCGCTGGGCGGGGTTGGGCGGCGGCAGGAAGTAGTCGCCGTCATCGCGGGGCTCGGCCAGTGTCGGCCAGGCGCTGTCGCGGGCCTGTACGGCATAGGGGTCGACGAAGGCGCAGGAACCAAGGCTCTCGTTGCTCCAGGGGGCCATCTCTGTCTCCTCACCGAGTGAATTGCGGAACTACCCATCCAGAGTTCCGCAGCGGCCGCTTCGGTTGCGCTTGCAGCTGTACGTCACGCTGATGGCGCCATCGGCGGGTGATCACCTCGTGTGACCAGCAGACGGCCGTCGGCGCCCTGGACATCCACGACGCACCGAACCCCCTCGAGCGCACCATCCCGTATGAATCGAGCGCGACCCGTCAGCGACGCCTGAGGGCGTTGAGCCGGGCGGCCTGGCGCGTCAGGTGGTCGCGTTCGGCGAGGTTGGGCGCCTTGGGGGCCGCCTCGGCATACAGCCGTGCCGCCGTCGCCAGGTCGCCGTCGCGCTCGTGGAGGTACGCCGCCACCGCGGTGTGCCGGGGCAGCGAGTCGTCCAGTGCCGCCAGCGCCGCCAGACCGGCGCGCGGTCCGTCGGCCTCGCCGACGGCCACCGCGCGGTTGAGCCGGACGACCGGGCTGTCGGTCAGGCGCGCGAGCTCGTCGTACCACTCGACGATCTGCACCCAGTCGGTTTCCTCGGCGGTGAGTGCGTCGGCGTGAAGTGCCGCGATGGCGGCCTGGGCCTGGAACTCGCCCAGCCGGTCGCGGGCGAGAGCCGCCTGCAGGATCTCGACGCCCTCGGCGATCGACTCGGTGTCCCACAGGCCGCGGTCCTGCTCGGCCAGCGGTACCAGGCTTCCGTCGGGCGCGGTCCGGGCGGCGCGCCGGGCGTGGTGGAGCAGCATGAGGGCGAGCAGCCCCGCCACCTCGGGGTGGTCGATCGCGGCCGCGAGCTGCCGGGTGAGCCGGATGGCCTCGGCAACGAGGTCGACGTCGCCGGAGTAGCCCTCATTGAAGACCAGGTAGAGGACGCGGAGCACCGTGGCGACGTCGCCGGGCTGGTCGAACCGTACGCCGGAGACAGTGCGCTTGGCCCGGCTGATGCGCTGCGCCATGGTCGTCTCGGGCACCAGGTAGGCCTGGGCGATCTGGCGGGTGGTCAGCCCTCCGACGGCGCGCAGCGTGAGCGCGACCGCGGAGGACGGCGTGAGCGACGGGTGGGTGCACAGGAAGTAGAGCTGGAGGGTGTCGTCCACCGCGGGCGCGGACCCGGGCGCCGGCTCCTCGTCGACGAGGAGCTCACGCCGGCGGCGGGCGGCGTCCGCCCGGGTCGCGTCGAGGAACCGGCGCCAGGCCACGGTGACCAGCCACCCCTTCGGGTCCCGCACAGGGTCTCCCCCGCTCGAAGAGCTTGGGGAGGGGTCTGCCGACCAGACGCGGACCGCCTCGACCAGCGCGTCCTGTACGGCGTCCTCGGCCGCCGCGAAGTCGGCTCCGCGGCGGACGAGGATCCCGAGCACGCTCGGTGTGAGGCTCCGGAGCAGGACCTCGTCCATCGGTGAGGTCACTCCGTGATGGTGGGCGGTGCGGTCAGGAACGGGCGCAGCTCGAGCCACTCGTGGATCGGCTTCCCACCTGCCCCGGGGGCGGCCGACAGCTCCCCGGCCAGCTCGACGGCGCGCTCGTAGCTGTCGACGTCGATCACCATCCAGCCGGCGATGACGTCCTTGGTCTCGGCGAACGGGCCGTCGGTCACCGGCGGGCGCCCCTCGCCGTCGTACCGGACGAACGTCCCCTCGGGGGCGAGCGCCTGACCGTCGACGAACTCGCCGGTCCCCTCGAGCCGGGTCGCGAAGTCGTGCATGTACTGCATGTGGGCCGAGATCTCCTCCGGCGTCCACTGGTCCATGGGCACGTCGTTGACCGGAGCGGGAGCGCCGCGGTAGTGCTTCAGCAGCAAGTACTTCGCCATCGTGTTTCTCCTCGGTACTGGTGCGACCCATTCTGGTCGCGTTCACTACGGGGACGGAGCCAGCCACGGGTTCTCGACATCAGCCTCCGACTTTTTTCGGCTTTCGTGGATGAGCCTGGGTGCGCCGTGTCGTCATGCCGCCGCGTCGTCGTACCGCCGTGTCCGAGCCCACCGCATGGCGCGAGGTCCCGGCGGAGCGGAGCGGAGTGAGATCGTCCAAGATCCTCGACGTCACGCGAAATCCCCCGGCCCCTGCCCGACCATGCTCCCCCGTCGGCAGCCGATGCCCACCGCGACGACTTCGCGCCCGCGCTCTCCAGCGCGCCACCGGCATACCCGGGACCAGGCCGAGCCAGCGGGCGTCCGTGATCGTGTCAGCGATCCGACCCAGAACTCCGCGCTCAGGGAACGGATCCCCCGGCGGGACGATGGGGTGACGAAGGTGACCGAGTTCTGGTTCGCGCCTGGCGATCTCTCGGCCGGCCCCTCGGCATGACGCGATCGAACGGCTGCGCGCGCCGCCGGCTCGGGAAGCCGAGGTGCGCGATGTGGTCACTGCATTGAGCCGAGGGCAGGCGAGACGCCGTCCGGATCCTGCTGCTGCCTCGACCGAACCCTTGTGCGTCATACCTGGCACAAGGCAGGATTCGCCCCTGGTTCATTCCTCGTACACGCGTTTTAGCACCACTGGGTAACCCGTGACGCTCTCGATGCCCGCCAGGCGTCGAGAGATTCCCGGTCATCCCGAGACTCCGAACCGTCAAGCGCAGGATCAGCCGACTTTCATGTCAACCACGACCAGCTAAACCCACTCTTACCGCTCAGATAACATGATCGGCCTCACGGTGATCACCCCGATCACCCGTCCTTCACTAGAAACCATGCCATCTAGGACGAAGGGTGAGCTACCAACCAATATCTAACAAATCGGCCAAACAATTGATACCTATAGCATCGCGGGTGTTTTCGCGAATAACCCGCAGAATTCCGACCGCCATGTGGCGTCATCCGCAGGCGATGCTGTACGCCACGGTGGGCGTGGTGGCCCTCGGATTCCTCATCACGCTGGAGTTCGCCGCGCGGCAGTACGGCCTACCGGGGCCGATCACCAACCAAGTGCGAGAGGTGATATTCGCCCCTAAATCGGGTCCTCTCCTGTACGCCAGCATGGCGTTGATGATGGTGGTGCTCACCTGGCGGCAACGGTTCATCGCGGCCGGTGCGGCGATCGGCATCGATGTCGCGTTCTTCCTGGTCCGGTGGGCGGTCGACGCCAAGATGATGTTCGGCAACGGCGCATTGTGGGTGATTCTGGCCTACGCGGTCATCGCCGTCACGCGCCGCACCGGCCGGGAACGCATCCTGCTGCTGAAGGGCGTCGGGCTGGCCTTGCTGCTGGTGACCGGCCGCAAGACCGGCGACGCCTGGCTACTCATCACCTCGAAGACCCGCCCGGCAGTGCTCGACCAGTACGTGGCAACCGCCGATCACGCGCTGGGCAACCCGTCGTGGCTGGTGGGCCGGATCGTCAGGACCACCGGCCCGATCGGTGCCCATGTTCTCGACTACGTCTACATACAGCTCGCGGTGGCCGCGGTCATCGTCACGCTCTACCAACTACGTAACGTCGCGGCAGAACGCCGCTTCCCGCGCCACCATCTGGTGCGCACCTTTTTGGTCATCGGCCTCCTCGGGCCGGGCATCTACATGATCTTCCCTGTGGTCGGACCGATCTTCGCCTACGGCGCCGACGGCGGCCACTTCGCGGTGGCCGACCTGTGGCCGAACACCCCGCCGCCGATCACCACTCCGCAGCACATGCCGTTCGACGAGATCACCCCACGCAACTGCATGCCCAGCCTGCACACAGCGTGGGCCACCGCGATCTTCCTCCATTCCCGCAAGGGCCCACGGACACTGCAATTCGCGGGCGCGTTCTGGCTGATCGCCACACTCGGCGCAACGCTGGGCTTCGGCTACCACTACGGCGCGGATATCGTTGCCGGCGTCGTCTTCACGCTCACGATCGAGGCGGGTCTGCGCTCGCTCGCACGCGGCTGGGACCGATCAGGAATTCAACTCGTCGCTCACGGCGCGACGGTCTTTGCCGCACTCTTGGTCTCGTACCGCTATCTCCCGATGAAGATGGCCGAACATCCATGGGTGTTCGGACCACTTGTCATCCTGGCGATGGCCTCTGTGATCCACCGATACATGCAGACGACCAAACTGTGGGATCCGAAGGCCGCGCCGGCGCAGGCACCGGAACCACAACTCGAGCCGCAGCCCGAACTGGTTTGAGTCATTTTGCATCAGGGTGTGGGCTGAGCTGCTTCCCGGTCAGGGCCGGGAAGCAGCTCACACGGGACGCAGGCGAGACTCCTGGCCGTCGATGACCCTTGGACCGGCGTGCCGAAACCCACCCCGCAGGGGCTGCTGTTCGGACGATTTCGGGCCATGCCGCAGACGCGGGGTCCGGCACCCACTCCACTCCCCCAAGCCCTTCGAGCAGGGGGACTCCAGCCGCGTTGACGTCGGTCACCGACGAACGTCGCGCCGGGCCGTGTAAAGCCGTTGAACCGCCCGCTCTGCCTTAGGCATGATCAACTCTGTGGACACCTACCTGGAGAGCGAGCGCCTGACCCTGCGCCGCTTCACTACCGACGACGCGGACTTGCTGATCGAGTTGGACAGCGACGCCGCGGTGATGCGCTATCTGACCGGGGGCAATCCGACCGCCCCGAAGATTGTGCGCGAGCGCCACCTGCCTAGCATCATCGCCGGATACGAGAGGTGGCGCGGCAATCTTGGGCTGTTCGCCGCGCAGGAGAAGGACAGCGGCGCTTTCATCGGCTGGTTCTGCCTGCGTCCCGAGCCGCAGGGCCCGCTGGACGAGGTCGAACTTGGCTACCGGCTGCGGCAGGCGGCTTGGGGTAAGGGTTATGCCACCGAAGGCTCGCGGGCTTTGCTGGGCAAGGCGTTCACAGGGCTCGGTGTGCGCATGGTCTGGGCTGAGACGATGGCCGTGAACCACGGTTCGCGCAACGTCATGGAGAAGCTCGAAATGACGCTCGCGGACACCATCCCCACTCCCCCCGACATGGAGATGGTCGAGGGTTCCGAGCACGGGGGCGTGCGGTACGAGATCACCAAGGAACAGTGGGAGCAGCGGTAGCCACTGTGCGAACGGAGGTGGATGGCCGCCTTCTCGCCGGTGCGGCCGCCTCGTACGGCCCAGCCTGTAGCGGCGGCCTCGCACCCGTCGTGCATAGCCGGTCCAACACCTCACACAGCGAAGCAAGTTCGGACAGCTCCGCAGACAGGTGCGGCAGGTCGACGTCCTCACGGCGGCGCTGTAGAACGTCGATCAGGGAAGAGGGCACGCGAACGCGAACCCTGGTTCGTGATCAACAGCTTCGAGAACCCTTTGTCATCAAGGGTCCCGTTCGGGCAACCACGCACGGGACAAGCAGGTCATCAGGGCACGTCCGCGTGCGAGTTGCTCATCTCGCCGCGTGATAACGAACGCGCCCTGGCCGCTACGACGGGAAACACTCCGCCGATACGATGGACCGTTGTGCGGTTTGCAGACGCATCCATTTCTGCGAAGCCTGCCCGGGCCGCCGGCCCCGTCGGTCTCGGCCGTGGCCAGCCGAATCCGCCGACGAAGCACCGTCGGATCACCGTGCCTTCCATCGGTCCCGCCGCCGCCCCGCGAGCCGCGCCACCGCATAGCCGTTGCACAGGCTAACCAAAGGAGTCCGCGGGGATTCTCACGCTATCCGATTGGCGATCGATCAAGAATTGGCACGGCCGATTAAGCTGGTCACCGCTGACCTGCGAGATCTCCACCAGGCTGGACCAAACAGGGCGCACGCACCATTCGTCACGAACCGCTGGACCGCGCGCCCAAGATTTCCCATCTGACGGACCTTCATGTGATGATGATCGCCGCCTGACATCGGGGATCTGTCGCCTCTTCCGGAATCGCGGGAGACATGAGGCGGGCAAGGAAAGCCATCCGCCCAAGCGCCAGAACTCCATCGAATTTCATTCAGCGAATGTCGATTTGTTTGCGCGAAGGGGCTCGGACACACATGCAGGACAAGACCTCGACAGGAGCCCCGGCAGGCGACCGACGCCTGTCCCTTCCGGTTCCGTCAGTGTCTGCGAGAGCCCAGGGGGAAGGCGCCATGACCGAAGCGCATCGCTCCCGCGCCGGCATCACGGTCGCGTGGAGGGCGCTGATCTTCCTGCTGACCGCGGCAGTCGGCACGCTGGTGGTCTATCTGTTCTGGGTCATCACCATGATGGGTGGTGGCTGGTATCTACTTGCCGGCACTGTCGTTCTCTGCGGGCCCGTCCCTGTGCTCCACCTGATCACACGGCGCCAGAACCAACGGCGATGACGTGATCCCGCCTCGCGATTCTTTGCCGTCGCCATCTCTGCTCCGCGCGCTCCCCGTCAGTTCCTCCTGGACTGACGGGGAGCGGCGCGGAGCGGAGCCGGCGAGTACTAACTGATCGGTCCGGTCCTGTAGTTCGAGGGGAGGGTGTACACGAATTCGCGGGGGTCGCTGTGTGCGCGCTCCAACTTGTCGGGGACGCTGTGGTAGCCGAGGGCATAGAAGTTCCGGCTCGGGTCCCAGGTGTTGTAGCAGTAGATCGCCTTGCGCTTGATCGCCATGTGGGAATCCGGGATGTTCAGCACATAGGATGCGCCGTTTGCGCGCGTCTCCAGCGGGCGGTCGTACGCGTAGACGTGGTTGAAGCGGGCGTCCGTGATCGTGCCGTCATTGAGCAGCCGGTAGGCGACGTCGCTCAGCGCCTTGTGCGTATCCGTCACCTCCAGCCACCCGGCGGTGAATTTGTGCGAGGCTCCGGGGTACTGATCGGCGAGCGCCCTGACCTTCTTCTCCACCGCCTTCACGAAGTTGCTGAAGTTCGCGGGCGAGTTGTACGGGGAGTCGCTCAGCTTGAAGTTGATGACTTTGTCGACGCCCAGGGTCTTGGCCGACGCCATGAACTCGGCGGTCCGGGCAGGCACGATCATGCTCGTCCCGTCCACCGGCCACGACAGATTGTGGTGACCGCCTGCGGCGCACGGATGCCGGGAATCCTCCGTGGTGAGCGGGCACGGGTCGGCGTTCATCTTCACGGCCAACTTGTCGTTCTCGCCCCTGGACACCAACACCAAGTACACGGGCCTGCCAGCGGCCTTGTGCTCCAGGATCGACCCGGCCAGGCCGAGCGCCTCGTCGTCCTGGTGGGGGGAGTAGAAGATGGCCGGCGGTTTCGCGGCGGCCGAAGCCCCGGTTGCCCAGGCCGTGTTCTGCGCCGCCACGGCCGCGGCAGTCCACGCCCCGGTCGCGAGAACCCGGCGCCTCGACACATTCACCCTGCCGTCATGCGTACTCATGTCTTCTCCCCTGGTCTTGCAGTGGTCGGCCGTGCGGTCACGGGCACCACGTGGCGATGGCCACCGGCACCCACACGGACGAGCGGAAGGCGGCGCGGAGCCCCGGAACGGTCGTGGACCGAGGACACGCCGACCTTGACGAAACAGCGCCCCGAGGAGAGCTCCCCGCGGACCTGAATCCCAGTCGACCATCGCCATGCGCGGCTTCCCAGGCAGTTCCACCCGCGGAAACACCGTCCGCCATACTTCTGCCGGTAGTTCGCCTCCGTTCCGTACAAGGCCGATCGAGGGACGCCATGGACACCGGTACGCCGACCGAGGGAGACCTCGGGCAGCAGCTGCGCGAACTCCGCGCCCGCGCAGGACTCAGCCAGGAGGATCTCTCCCATGCCGCCGGTGTGAGCGTCCGCGCGCTGGCGGATCTGGAACGCGGACGGACCCGGGGGCCGCAGCGCCGCACCGTGCAGGCCCTTGCCGACGCTCTCGGGCTGGACCCCGCCACCACCGCAGAGCTCGAACAGGCCGCCAGCCTCGGACGCCCCCGTCCCAGCGCGGGGTGCGCGGCCCCCAACGCCCTGGCCCTGCCGCGTGACATCCAGGACTTCACCGCTCGCGGCCCGGCTCTCGACCGACTGCTCGCCCTGACGCGGGAAATCGACCCCGCCAATCCTCCGGTCGTCCTGGTCTCGGGGAAACCCGGACTCGGCAAGACCTCCTTCGCCGTGCACGCCGCGCACCGCCTCGCGCCGCACTTCCCGGACGGGCAGTTCGCCCTCGACCTGCACGGTATGGACCCGGTGCCGACCACTCCGCGCGACGCGCTCGCTCGCCTCCTGCGCGCGGTGGGCGTGGCCGACAGCGCGATCCCGGCCGAAACGGAGGACCGGGCAGGACTCCTCCGATCCGTGATCCGCAACCGCCGTCTGCTGCTTCTGCTGGACAACGCGGCGGACGAGGAGCAGGTCCGCCCGCTGTTACCAGGAACCGGCCCCTCGCTGACGATCATCACCAGCCGCCACGCTCTGGCCGGTCTCGCATCGGTCCACCGAACCGAACTCGGGCTGCTGCGACGGGAGGAGGCGATCGAACTGCTGACCCGCATCATCGGCCTCCGGCGTGTCCAGCAGGAGCCTCAGGCCGCCCGCGACATCGCCGACCTGTGCGGCCACCTCCCGTTGGCCCTGCGCATCTCCGGGCAACGCCTCGCCGCCAGACCCCGTGAACACCTCTCCCGCCTGGCCGCCCAACTCGCCCAGGAAGGGCGCCGCCTGGACACGCTCCAGGCCGGCGGCCTGCAGGTGCGGGCCGCCTTCGCGTTGTCGTACCGGCAACTGGCCCCGGTGCACAGGCGCTTGCTGCGCCGCGCCGCACTCGCCGCCGGGCCCGACTTCAGCCCCGAGACCGCCGCTCTGCTGGCCGATCTGCCACTCGCCCAGGCGGCCCGGTACGCGGAGGACCTGGTGGACGCCGGGCTCCTGCAGCCCGACGCCGCCACCGAGCGCTACCGCTTCCACGACCTTCTCAAGCTGTTCGCCGCCGAACAGTCGGCCGCGGAGGACAGCACGGATATGTGCGACGCCGCCCAGGACAGGGCCGCCCGGTGGATGCTGCGCCGGGCGACAGCGGCCGCGCTCCGCTTCGACGCCGACCACCACCGGAACACACCCGATGGCGATCCGGATCCGGCCAGTGCGCCCGCCGACCGTGAGGAAGCGCGCGTCTGGCTGGAGGCCGAGCGCTCCCAGTGGCTCGCCGCACTGCGCCGGGCCCATGCCGCCGGCCACCACCAGCAGGTCATCGACGCGGCTGAGGCCATGCACTGGTTCTCCGACCTGAACCAGCACTGGGAGGTGTGGGTGGAGGTCTTCCAGCGCGGTGTCGACGCGGCGCGTGCTCTGGGCGACGGGCAGGCTGAAGCCATCCACTTGAACTACCTGGCCTGGTCCTACAACGTCTGCGTCTACGACCACCACGCCGCTCTGATGGCCGCTGACGCCGCCCTCCAGGTGGCTCGGGCGATCGGGGACGAGCTCCAGGTGGGCTGGGCGCTGGGCTACGGAGCAGGGGCCTTGGACCGGCTCGGCAGGATCGGCGAGTCCCTCGACCGGCTCCGTGAGGCGGCTGCCTGCCTCGGTACCCAGACATCGGTCCAGGGCCGCCTCGGCGAGCTCACCGTTCTGAACACCCTGGGCACGATTCTGCGCCGGCACGGCCGGGCCGAGGAGGCGCTGGCCATTCACCGGCGCTGCGAAGCGATCTGCCACGCCGGGATGCCGGGGCAGCCGACCGAGCTGATGGCGATGTACCAGGCCACGGCCCAGCAGCAGATCGGCAACGACCTTGCGGCCCTGGGCCGCTGGAGCGAAGCCGAGCCGCCGCTCCGGCAGTCCCTGGCCGGCTTCGAGGCCGCGAAGATGCGGGCCTGGAGCGAGCCGGCCCGGCTCGATCTCGGACTGGTGCTCCGCCGGCTGGCCCGCTACCAGGAGGCCCGCGAGACCCTGCTGGCCGCCCGCACCGGACTCGGCGAGGTGAACAACCCGCGGGAGGTCGAGGTCGCCGCCGAAATCCGTGAGCTCGACAGGCTGACCGCAGGTTCCTGAACCCTCCAGGGCGTACGGGAGGTACGGGAGCTCTTCGGCGGGGCTGGCTGAGTGGCTGGAGTCCGGTCTGCGCCGGCTCTGGCCAGGGCCTTGGATACGGCCGCCGCCGTCAGGTTGTTGTTGCCCGGTTCCCGCAGGGACGCCTCCGACGTTGTCCTGCAGAGAATTCGCCGAGCGTTTAGGCACGGCATAGCATCGGCGGATGTTGTCTTCCGAGCCTCTTGAGCGCGATGAGCGGGACCGCCATGCCTTCATGGTGGGTGAATTGGACCTGACTGAAGAGGCGACGGCGGCAGCCGTGCATCAGGATCGGTCGTCGTGCGTACGCGGTCGAGGCCGACCTGATCGGCTTTGATGGCATTCCCGCCCTGCGGGAGAGCGTTGAAGAGATGCAGGCCCAGCCTCTGCGTTGGCTCGGGGCGTTGACGAACGACGGACGGATTGCCGCCTTTGTCGCCTGGCAGCTGCCGGCGGGGGAAGGTGTCCTCGAGATCGACCGTGTGTGCGTGGATCCCGCATGGTTCCGCCGGGGCCTGGCGTCACGATTGCTCGCTCATCTCCTGACCGACCTGGTCCCGAGCGGACGGGTCCTGGTGAGTACCGGTGCCGACAATCTTCCGGCGGTCGCCCTCTATGAGCGCCTCGGGTTCTCCCGCAGCGGCACCATCGAGCCGGCCCCTGGGCTGCGGGTGGCTCAATTCCTACTGATCAGGGACTGAGCCGCGCACAAACGCCATCACCGCCGTCCGTCCCCGGGGACACACGATGACTCCGGTGATCCCTTGCCTCCGAGGCGCTCTGCGATATTCAGTCAACCCAGACCACCACGGCCATCCCTCGCCGGCCGGCGACGTCATAGAAGTTCTGCAACAGAGCGAAGTGGGCTCGGCCTCACACGAACCGCCACAAGTGGTCGGCCGTGCCGTTGTCGTCGAACTGAACCACCTGCGCGCTGTTGTCGGAGGACATGCGGTCCACACCGAGGACCTTGCCGCTGTTCTTGTTGCGGATCCGGTACCAGCCGTCGCCGTCGCCGTCGCCGACCAGGGTCCACAGGTGGTCGGCTGTTCCGTTGTCCTCGAATTGCACGACGATCGCGCTGTTGTCCATGGACATGCGGTCGACGCCCAGCACTTTGCCGCTGTGGCCGTTGCGGATCAGGTACCAGCCGTCGCCCTTGTCGACGAGCTGCCAGGCGTGGTCGCCCGTCCCCGTGTTGTCGAACTGCACAACGCGTGCACTGTTCTCGGTGGACATCTGGTCGACGGCGAGGACCTTGCCGCTGTTCTTGTTCGCGATTCTGCGGAACGGTGCTTCTGGCGTCCAGGGCCGTGCGTCGGGTGTCGCCGTGGGAAAGGACGTGATGCGAAGTCGCGCCGCGCCCATGGGGATGAGTGTGACCGTCTCGATGGGAGCGTCGCTGCGGGCGGGACCGTCCTGGAGCGGCGCCACGACATGTTCGTCGTCCGCGACCCACTCCTGGATTCGCCGGGCTTGCGCCGAGATGTACAGGGGCGTGGTGCCGGGAGTGAAAGGCTGGGCGGGTACGGCCGCACCGGTCTGTGTGGGGATCAGCGAGGTCTCCGGGAGGAGGCCGTAGTTCCATGCGGTGGTGGCGTGGACCTCGTATGCGGGGAACGTTTCGTCTCCCGCATAGCGGTCGTATCGTTCCCCGATCTTCAACGAGTAGGTGAGCGGGCCTCGTTCGACGCTGACCGCGCCGTGCTGGCCGGGCCAGTGGCGCAGTTGGGCCTGCTGAGGGAACCTCAGACGCACGACGTCGCCGTCGCGCCAGGTCCGCTCCACCCGCGCCCAGGACGGGCCGTCCGACGCCACTGCTGAAGTGCCGTTGACGCGTAGCTGGGGACCTCGGCACCATCCGGGTACACGCAGTTGCAGGGGGAAGCGCACAGGGTGGGGCGTCGAGATGGTGAGGGTGACCGTGTCCTTGAAGGGATAGCCCGTCTCTTCGGTGATGGTGACGGTCGTTCCGCCTGCGACCGTGGCTCGGACGGTGCTCGGTGCGTACAGTGCGGCGGCCAGGCCGCCGTCGGCACTGGCGAGCCAGAGTTCCTCGGTGAAGTACGGCCAGCCCATACCGTAGTTGTGGGGACAGCACCGGTACTGGTCGATGCCGGCTTGGAAGGCCTGCATGGCGAAGCCGTTCTGGAACTGCCCTTGCGTCTTGAGGCGGTTGTCGAGGTCGACGCTGTTGGCACTGGTGATGTAGTGGACGGACTTGCCGTCGGGATCGAGGGAGGCCGGGAGCATGTTGAAGGCCAGGTCCTCACAGCGATCCGCCCACACCGGGTCCCCGGTGATCCGTGTCAGCAGCTCGTGGCTGGCCATGAACTCGACGATGCCGCAGGTCTCGAAGCCCTGTCGGGGGTCCGCGAATCCGGGCCTGAAGTTCTCGTCGCCGGCCATCCCGCCGCCGGGGAACCTGCCGTACGAGTTCATCACGGCGTCATAGGCACGGTAGGTGGCCCGCGTGAGGTCGGCGGAACCGGTCAACTGGGCATACTGAGCGGGCTCCCGGAACCCCTGGGCGATGTTCACGTTGTGCCGAGTCGGTGTCGCGCCGGTCCAGTCGGCGCCATGGGTGTGCATCTTGGCGGCGAGGTCGAGCAGGAACGCCTCGCCCGTACGGCGGTAGAGCCACACGACGACGTCGAGACCGTCGCCCCAACGGTAGGACACCCAACTGGTGTTGAAGGCGCCCGGCCCCTGGGCGTTCATGTAGCGGAGGAATCGGGTGAGGAACGGCGCCACCCGCTGGTCGTGGGTGTACTCCTCGTGGGTACGCAGGGCCTGCAGCAGCGGCAGGAAGGGCCAGAAGTCCGGACCGCCGTTGAGCGCGGTGCGCAGGGCACGCGGCCCGAAGAATCCGTCGCTCACCTGGGTGGCGAGGATCGCGTCCACCCACGCGCGGGACCGGGTCAGCGCGTGCTGATCACCCGTAGCGATCGCCAGCGGTATGTAGCCGCGCAGCCAATACGGCAGTTCCTCCCAGGCGTTGTGCTCGGGATGCACCCAGCCCGACGTGGAGAAGTCGAGGAAGTGAGAGAGGCTTTCGTATCTGCCACAGAGGCCGTCGAGCTGTAAGCGGAGTTGACCGGCGAGCCAGCCACGGGCGCTCACGCTGCCGGGCGGCAGCTTCTGGAATCTGTCGGGCGTCTGGGTGTCAGCCCGCGGTTGAGGCGCCGCTGCCGCGGCTCCTGTGAACGTCGTTCCGAGAGCCGTGGCCCCGAGAGTGAGGGAGCCCATACCGAGGAGTTTCCGTCTGCTCAAGGTCCGTCTGCTCAATGACATGCAGGTGACCTGCCTTCCAAGAGGGGTCGACTTGCAGCGCGACAACGTTGTCTCCAGTCATCGGACAACGTCGGATCAGCCAGATGCGGGTCCACGGCGTCTCCTCTGAGGAGGAAGCGCTGCGGCCTTCTACAACGTTGGAAATGGTGCCGCCGACATGACAGCACGGCCGGGTCCGCCTGTCCAGAGTTCACGCGCACCACGGCGAACACCCCACGATCACCCGGGCGATCACCCGAGCGGTGTCATCATTCGCCCGAACTCCGAGGAGCGGTGACCGCGTCGGGGTGATCGGCGAGGTAGGCCTCGACCACTGACAGGAAGCTCGGGTCGGGCTCCAGACCGAGTGCGGCGGCGCGCTGGTTGTCGAAGACGGCGGGCCACGAACCGACGACAGCCTCGATGGCAGGGTCGGATGTGATGGTCACCAGGTCCGCGGTGGCGGCGCCGGCCACCTGACGCAGCGTGGCGAGCATCTCGGCGACGCGGACTGTGAGTGCGGGAAGGTTCACCGGCAACCGGCCCTCCAGGCGCCCCGGCCCGATGCCGCGCTCGGCCTCGGCGACGCGGAGGATGCCTTCGACGGTGCGGCGAGGCGAGGCCAGGGCAACCCGCATATCAGGGTGCACGGGGCAGGTTGCGGGGAGCTGCGCGAGCGGTTCGCGGATGATGCCGGACAGGAAGCCGGAGGCGGCAGCGTTCGGCCGGCCCGGTCGCACGGCGACGGTCATCAGGCGGGCCACACGTCCGTCGACGAAGCCGCGGCGGGTGAAGTCCGCGATCAGATGCTCACATACGAGCTTCTGCGTTCCGTAACTCGACTGCGGCGCGGGCACTGTTGCCTCGCTGACCACTGGAGGCAAAGGCAACGCCGGGTCAGAGCCATAGACGGCAAGGCTGCTGGCAAACAGCAGGCGCGGCACCGGCCCGCCGGCCAGTGACTGTGCCCGCGCCGCCTCCAGCAGGGCACGCGTGGTGTCAAGATTCGCGCTCATCCCGAGATCGAAGTCCGCCTCGCACTCGGCCGACACCGCGGCGGCAAGATGGAACACCGTGTGAACCGGCGCGGCGAACACCTCGCCGAGACGCTCGGTCAGATCACCGTGCACCACGTCCACGAGCGGGTCGCCCGCCGGCGGGAAACCGGGTTCCACGACACGGTCGACGAGCACCAGCCGGGCGATCGGCGCGCCTGCGAACGTCCGCTTCTGGAGCAGCCTCCCGGCGAGCAGACGTCCCAGGAACCCTGACGCACCCGTGACGATGATCCTCATGTGACGTCTCCTCACCAGTGGCCGACCACAGCACCGTGGACGCCGTCGGGATACACCTCGCCCTCTTCGAGCCAGGCCCACCCTGCAGGTCCGCGTCCTCGGACACACCACAGCAGCTTCCTCGTGCCGCAGCCGATCCACCACACCTTCACCGCCAACTGGCCTGCTGGCCGGGCTGGCCGGGATCTGCCCTGTTCGGTGCCCCGCATCACAACCTTCCAGTTGGCCGGGCTGAGCGTTGTCGTCACCCCGCGGCTGAGGCTGGTGCTGGCGCTGGTACTGGTGACGGCTGAAAACGGCCGGTCGGGCAGTGTCGGGTCGTGCAGGAGCCGGTGGGCTCCCACGGGTGTCCGTGACAGCCCTCTAACATGGACCCCCGTCTGGGGAGGGCGGATCTGTGGGGGCTGGGTGGGGGCTGGGGGACCCCGACGCGGTCCGGAGCGTCTTGGCAGAGGGCGACACCAGCTTCGGGCTCTCGCCGACCTGCGCCTCCGGAAAGGCCCACCGAAGATCGCCCCGGCTCACAGGGATGGCATCCACGCCCCTGAGCCTGACCTGCCGACTCGCACGAGCCAAGTCCCACGATGGCCGTCATCGCGACGTGCCGGAGTTCAGTCGGCCGTCGGCCTCGGACCGTATGTGAGATCTGGCCAACGCCGTGTGCCAGGCCTGCTGCTGACCGCCGGCCGAGGAGTTGGTGTGTCAGCAGAAGCCGACCTCGGTGAAGGCGCACCCACCCCGCGCCACGTGAGGCAGTGCCCGTCGAGATACGAGTGCCGGAGCCTGCCGGAAGTACTGGCGGTAGCCGGATGCGCGGAACTTCAGGTCGAACGCATGCCCTTCGATGTGCCAGAGCGGAAGGTCTTGCCGTCCGTCGTCCGGCACCAGTCGGTGCACGCCATCGATCTCCAGGTCCGGGGACGTGCCCTTGAAGTCGAGGTCCCCCTCAAGGTCCCAAACGTCTTCGAAGACAAGCGTCGCCGGGGCGATCCAGAAGGAGAAATACGTCGCCGGCGGGACCGGGTGGACCCAGCGGACGATGTAGTCGAGGTCGAGGAGAAGGCGCGGCAAGATGTCGTCTGTCGGCTGCACGGACAGACCGTGGATGGTGGCGTCGTGCCAGCCCATCTCCGAGAAGTCGGCGTCGCTCCAGACGCTCTTGGAAAGACCTGATTCCGGGTGGCCGCCAGTGTCCATCCTCGTATCCAACCATTCCCCTTGCGGAACCCCGTCACGGGTTGCGGCCGCACGACAGGAGGCGAGGAGCTGATCCTCTTGCTGGTCGGCCCAGACCTTCCGGCCGCCCGGGTGGTCGAGCCGAGTCCACAGCAGTGGGCCCTTCGCGCCATCGCGATCCTGCTGTTCGCGGCAACGACGCAGACGGCCACCACCTGGCCCTTCGCACCGAGGCACGGCAGGTCTCGAACGCTGTCTCAGGCGCGGCTCGGAGTGTCAGTGGGCGGTGCCATGCTGACTCCGTCAATTCCGCTGACGGTGACCAAAGGTGGTCCGATGCCTGGCGAACGATCCGAGTCCGACCTGACCTCGGTCGGTTTCGACTCTGCGTGGTGCGCCACCGACTTGGGTGAATACCGAACCTGCCGGTACACCTACGAGTACTACCCGTACGAGAGTCTGCCGCCTCTCGACTCCACGCAGTTCACCGGCGCCTTTCAGTGGCTCGGTGGTACCGGCGAACCTGTTCCCGAACAGGTCACGGAGCTCGATCGCTTGGCAGAGGACCTGGCGGCCAGGAACTTGACGCTGCCGCGGGACTTCGTCACCTTTCAGGCCGACTCGAAGCTGCGCCACTCGCTGGACGAGGTCTCGGTAACCAGCTGCTGGACAGATATCTCGGAGCCTCTGCCCAGTCCGGTCGAGCCCGGGGCCTTCCTCGTACGATTCCTGCGGGACCAGCAGGACTGCGTCATCTGGTACCTCTACCTCCGTCCTTCGGGCGAGGTGTTCGTGGTGACCTCCTATCTCGACTACGAGTACGCGTACGAGGCGCAGCGCGCCGGGGACGAGACGGAGTCCAACCTCGACGATCCGGAGGAACAACAAGCCGCGATCCTCTGGTGTGCGCCTTCTTTCGAGGAGTTCGCCCATCGGTTCTGGATCGAGAACCGTCTCTGGCACGCACTCCACGGAAATGACCAGTCCGGGCTCGAGCCTCAGTTGCGTGACTACTTGCGCCATTACACGCCAGAAGGCATGCCCGCTTGACCGCGGGCGGACCCAAGGAGGACGACTGCGACGGGAAGTTCGCCGGAGGCCGAGGACGTCCTGGTGCAGGCTTCTCCTCAAGTCTCCATGCGTGCGAGGGCTCGCGCATCAGTCAGTTGCCGTTGGGCCCTGTGGCGTCGTCCAGGTGGTTGTAGGCCTCGTGGACAGCGGTGCGCCCGGCTTCCAACGCGGTTTCGAGGAGGTCGCCCTCGTGCGCCAGGCGGCCGACCGGCGGCGAGTCCGCGGCGGGGCGGATCGAGACGATGTCCGAGTGGCGGGCCAGGCGGGCGTCGTCTTCGGCCAGGCGGGCGTCGCGGTCGAGGAACACCTGGCGCAGGGCCGCGGGTTCACGGCGCAGCAGCGTCTTGGCGATGAGCGGGGCCGAGCGCGACGGGCGCGCCGTGTCCGTTTCACGCCGGGATCGCAGCACCATGACATGGGTCGCGCCCTGGGCCAGCGCGGTGCGGTACGGCACGGATTCGGAGACGCCGGCGTCGTAGAACCGGCGCCCGCGCAGCATCACGGGGTCGCCCGCCAGGACCGGCAGGGCGGCGCTGGCCCGCAGCGCCAGGCGCAATTCCGCGGCGTCGCCGATGAAGGGCCGAAGGTCGGTGGATTCCCCGGTAGCGGCGTCGGTGGCCAGCGGGTGGTACTCGACATCGCTGGCCAGGATCGAGGCGAAGTCCATCGGCGCGCAGTCCTGGTCGCCGTAGCGGTAGAGCACCTCGTAGAAGGCGTGCAGGTCCACGAGCGGCCGCCCGCGCAGTGGGTTCGAGCGCCGGATCAGCGTTCTGGCGTACTTGGGGACCGCCCAGAAACGCAGTGACTGGGGGCTGGTGCTCAGCAGCCACGCACCGGAGGCGGCACCGGCGGAGGCGCCATAGACGGCGTCGAAGCTGTTGGTGAGTCCGAGTTCGTGCAGCGCCAGGGCCATTCCGCCGGCGATGATGCCGCGCATCCCGCCGCCCTCGATGGCCAGTGCGACGCGGTGCCCGTCTTCGCGTGCGCCGGGTCGGCTGCCGACCCTCGCGCGCTCGGTGAGCACGCGCCAGACCGGGTGCGGCTCCTCGGGTTCGGGCGTCGCGGCATGGCTTGTGGCGGTCGTCGTCATCGTGGTCAGGGCTCCAGGGACTGCTCGGGGGCGGTATCTGCACGCAAGGGTCCGGTACGGCGCGGCGTGAGTGCCACCCCAGGTCCTCTCAGGCACCCGCCGATACTTTACCAACGAATAGCCGCTCACTAGCCGACGGCTAGTGAATTTGGTCCCACTCCGGGAAAGGTCTCGCCCGAGTCGCACCCTTCGCTCCCCGCAGCACACGCTGACCAGGGAGCGCTCCGAACGTTCCGTACCTAGGACGTGGTCCCACCGGGGCGAGGCCGCGTCGTCCGTCGCGGCCAGCACCCGATGGTGGCCGTCACCGACGTCGGCTCACGCGTCTCCAGTTTTCGCGTCGCCGGTTTTCGCGTCGCCGACCTTCGTCTCGCCCGGGACGGCGAGTAGACCACGAACGGTCAGGAGGAGCGTGGCTCTCAGATCATCGTCCGAGAGGTCGGAGAGTTCGCCGAGGCCTTCCAGCATCCACACGCACATCACATAGGCCATGCGTTCCGCCGGCGTCGGTGAGGTGCCGAACAGAACCCGCAGGATGCGGCGCCTTCGCCCGTCGTTCTCGGCGTAGACGCTGGCGGCCCGAATCTCGGGATCGTGCAGGAGCATGGTTCCGAGTTCGCGGTTGCGCACCAGGAAGTCGACCCAGCCGACGGCGTACGCGTCCAGCTTCTCCTGGCGCGAGGGCATGCCCGCCAACTCGTCCAGAAGCACCGTCATTTCCTCCACCGCCGGATCGAGCGCGGCCTGAAGGATCTGCGCCTTGGTCCGGAAGTGGTAGTAGACCGCGGCCTTGGTGATATCCATTTCGTTCGCGATGCCCTGCAACGAGGTCGCTTGGTAGCCGCGGTCGGCGAAGAGCCGCTGGGCCGTCTCGACGATCTGCTGCCGTGTCGCCGCCGCCTGGGCGGACCGGCTGACCACCGGGACGTCGGGCTCTCGTTCGCTGAGCACGTTCGCTTGCTCCCGCTCGGGTCTTGCCTTCATCGGCCCCTGTCACCCACACACCGAACGCCCACTTTACCCTCACTGTCCGTCGACTGGCCATCGGCTAGGAGCTTCCCTGGGCGAAGCCGCGGCGCCCGCCGGGGTGACTCGCTGCCTGCCCCGAAGCACGACAGACCTCACGTCGGCGCTCTGTCGTCACCGGGAACACGCACGGGGACGTGGAGCGGCGGGCGGGCAGGAAGCGCCGTACTCAGAGCGCCCAGGTCGTTGAAGCATCCTCGTCACGCCGATATCCCTTTTCCATCAGCGGAGTTGGGCCATATGATCACCAGCAAGGCGGGGTCGTAGCACAGAGGTAGTGCGCCGCGACATCATCTCGGAGGACGTCGGTTCGAATCCGACCGCCCCGCCCCTCTCACCGCGGTCCCCGGTCGACCGCGGCCTCGGGTCAGGCGAGAGCGAAGTAGCGCAGCCACATGTAGCCGAGGGAGATCGCCACCGTCACGGCGGTGACGATCAGGCCGTACTTCGTGAACTGCCAGAAGGTAATGGGTCGGCGGTTGCGTTCGGCGATGCCGAGGACGACGACGTTCGCGGAGGCTCCGATCGCAGTGGCGTTGCCGCCCAGGTCGGCGCCGAGGGCGAGGGCCCACCACATGACGTGGCTGCCGCCGCCCATGGTGTGGACCAGGTGGCTCGTGATCGGCGCCATGGTGGCGACGTACGGGATGTTGTCCACGACACCGGACAGAACCGCCGAGGCACCCAACAGGGTGAGGGAGCCGCCGAGTTCGTTCGTGCCGATCGCATCGGCCAGTGCCCTGGAGATCTCGTCGATCACGCCGGTGTCGATCAGGCCGCCGATCATGATGAACAGACCCGCGAAGAAGGCGAGAGTGGGCCACTCGACCTCGGCCAGGACCTCGCTGGTCTCGGTCCTGGAGACGGCGACGAGCAGTCCCGCGCCGAGCAGGGCGACGATGCTCGGTTCGTAGTGCAGCACCGGGTGGAGGACGAACCCGGTCACGACCAGGGCGAGGACGATCAGACCCTGGACCAGCAACCGGGGGTCCTTGATGGCTTCCCGCTCCTCCAGGGCCATGATCTCGGCGGCGCGGTCCTCGTCGTAGACGAAGAATCTGCGGAACATCACTCGGCACAGCGCCACGAGAACGAAGACCAGCAGCATGGCCAGTGGGGCGAGATGGACCACGAAGTCGTTGAAGGTCAGCCCGGCCCGGCTGGCGATGATGATGTTGGGCGGATCGCCGACGAGGGTCGCGGTGCCGCCGATATTCGAGGCGAACACTTCCGCGACGAGGAAGGGCGCGGCCGGCAGCGCGAGTCGCTCGCAGACCAGCAGCGTCACCGGGGCGATCAGCAGGACCGTGGTGACGTTGTCGAGGAGCGCGGAGGCGGCCGCCGTGAAGACGACGAGCATGGCCATCACCCGGAAGGGCTGGGCCTTCGCCCTCTTCACGGACCAGATGGCCAGGTACTCGAACACGCCGGTCTTCTTGAGCACACCGACGATCATCATCATGCCCATCAGCAGGAAGATGACGTTCCAGTCGATGCCGGAGTCCGCGGAGTAGAAGGCCGAGACGTCGTCGGTCGCTCCGATAGCCAGCATCAGGCCCGCGCCGCCCAGGGCTACGGCGACGCGGTGGATCTTCTCGCTGATGATCAGGGCGTACGCGCCGACGAACACGGTGATCGCGGCCCAGCCGTGCCAGTCGTTCACGGTGCTCCGGTTCCGGCGAGGGGCTGCACCGTCCTGCGCGCGACGCCGAACACCACCACCAGCACCATGTCGGACGCCCCGATCGGAAGACAGAGTGATCCCCTGCTCGCCGACCAGGCTTCCCGGCACACCGCTGGGAACCTTACCGATTCTTGACGCGCCTTTGACAGGTTGTTGCCGGGCACTCCGGAAGGCGTCAGATTGCCGATTCCCGGCAAGGCGCGAGCCCGAGCGGCCGGTGCTCTCCGTTCGGCCGCCCCGCATGCGCCTCGCAGCCCGCGGTTCTCTCAGTCGTGCTCGCCCGGGAACGGCCGTCGGAACGCCATCCGCCGTCGGTCCCGGCGGACCAGGATGAGCGTACTGAGCGCCACGACGGCGAGGGCGGCGGCCAGAGGTGCCATGAAGTACGTCATCTTTGCTCCTGTCGCGCGGTCGCGTGTCGCCCGCTCGGACGGGCGAGGACGTGGCGGGCGTCGGTGCCCCGGTGACGGCCGGAGACGTGCGGGGCACGCCACGCCTCTGCCGGCCGGCGGCGTGTTGCGAGCTCGGCGAATGCCATCAGGTCCAGAAGTCCTTCAGACGTAGAGGAGTTGAGTAGAGGAGTTGAAGCGGGGAACAGGAGGCGGGACCGGTCCCGACGGAGGTGGGCTCGGGCGGCGTGGGCCTGAGCCGCGAGCGGCTCACCGGGGTGTTTGGCGTCGGTCCTTCCGACGGTCGCCGGGCGGCCCGGAGTTGTCGGGAAAGAGTCGGTGCAGGGGCCGTACGAACAGGCAGGTCAGCCGCCAGGCGACGAGCAGCGAACCCGCCGGCGCCAGCAGGTGCAGCACACCGGTGACGGTGCCCGAGGTCGCTTGGACGGTGAGCAGGACGGTCACGGCGACGTTGACGAGCCAGGCGCACGCCGTCAGCAGTGACAACGCGACCGTCACCGGCACGCCGCCCATGCTCCAGGCGCCGAGGTCGGCGTCCGCGTCGAAGCTGTCCACGGTCACGGCGCCGACGGCGACCAGCAGCCAGAAGCAGGCGGCCACGACCAGGGCGGCGGTGAAGAGGATGCCGGGCAGGCCGGTGGCGGCCTCGACGAACGTCCGCATTCCCGGCCCCCTTCCCGCTCACGGCACACCTCGACGGCGCACTGCTCCCCTCCGGGTTCCGGGCCGGGCACCACCTGCCGGTGTCCGGCACCAGAACCCCCGCAGTGCTCCCCGCAGGTCATGGTGCACGGCCGGGGACCGTATCCGCATTGCCGACTCCCGGCAGTGTTCACTAGGGTCTGCATGCCGGTGAGCCGCTAAGAAACCGTCACCGGCGCGTCAAGATTCGGGGGAAGACGTGACCGACCGCGAGAATCCCGTGCGCTTTCTGCACGGCTACGCCGAGATCCTGGCCGAGGTCTCGGCCACCGGTCGGCGCCTCACGCGCGAGGAGATCGAGTCGCGGCGCGTCCTGGGCGAACAGGCCGCGGACGCCGGACACGGGCTGCGCACCCTCATCAGCGAACACCTGACCGCCGCGCGATCCGCCTGGCCGCACGCGCTCGGTTCCGCCGACACCGCGCTCGCCGCCGTACAGCAGGTGATAGACGCGTTCGCCGAGGGCTACGAACGCGCCCAGCGCCAGGCCGTACGCCAAGAGGAAGCCGCGCGACGCGAGTTCATCGACGACCTCCTCTACGGCCGCAGCGATCTGGGCCGCCTCGCCGAGCGCGCCGAACGCTTCGGCCTGCGGCTGTCCCACGCGCACGCGGTCGCCGTCGCCCAGGGGCCGGCCGCTTACGACGAGGGCGACGCGGTACCCCGGCAGGTGGAGCACGCGCTCATCGGCCGCTTCGGCGACCGCAATATCCTGATCACCACGAAGGACGGCCGGCTGCTGTGCATCGCCCCCGGCCATCAGGACGAGATCCTCGCCTACTTCGCCCAACAGGCATACGCCGCCACCAACGGCGGGCATGTCGCCATCGGCCGCCCCCAGCACGGCCCCGGAGGGGTCGTCCATTCCTACGAGGAAGCACTCAACGCCCTTGAACTGGCGGAGCGCCTGGGTCTCGACGAACCGGTGCTGCGCGCCGCCGACCTGCTCGTCTACCCGGTCCTGACCCGTGACCGCCAGGCCATGGCCGACCTCGTCCTGGACGCGCTCGGCCCGCTCACGACGGCCCGCGGCGGCGCCCAACCCCTCCTCGACACCCTCACCGCGTACTTCGACTGCGGCTGCGTCGCCGCCGAGGCCGCCCGCCGTCTGACCCTGAGCGTGCGCGCCCTGACCTACCGGCTGGAGCGCATCCACAAGCTCACCGGCGCCAATCCGGCCGATCCGGCTCACCGTTACATGCTCCAGACCGCGGTGATCGGGGCGCGACTGCTGGACTGGCCCGCGCAGGATCTCTGACGCCCGGCCGCTTCGGCCGTACGTCATCCACTTCGGCCGTACCTCATCCCGCGTCAGGGCTGCCGGACGGTGCCCATCTCCGCGGCGAAGACCGTCGGGCTGCTGTCGAACCCACGGAGCGTCGCGTGCAGCGCCCACCCTCCGGAGTCGCCCCTGGTGAATTCCGCGACCGTCGTCGCGGTCGACCCGGCCACCTGCGCGAAGTCGTCCGTCATCAACTTCGTGTAGCCCTCGACGATCAGTACCCCCGCGTTCGCGATGTCGCCGAAGGTCCGGGGGCCATGTTCTTGATGGATGGCCACACCCACCACGACCCGAGCGTAGGACGACGCAAGCCGGTCGAGCTCCAGAACCATCACCTCGACAAATCCGTAACCCTGGCCCGTCTCGCTGTGCCGGGTCATGTTGATGGTGCCGTCCGGCGACCTGCTCTCGGTGTGGACGACGTACACCGGACGTCCATAAGGATCGTCCACCGAATAGGTCGCCGCGATGATGTCGAGATGGCGCGGCGGCTGGCCCCAGGGACTGGGATCCCACCGCAGCTTCACTTCGACCTTCGCGAGTCCCTTGCCGACACCACTCACCGGACGTTGCCTCCCCCGAACCAGACCCGTGTGGAACGCGTATCCATGGCGTCAAGTATGGCTCTCCGCCGGTCTGTTCGTGCTGGTCGGCTGCTATCGGGTTTCGTCCGGTGGAGTACGGTCCACGGCTTCGGCCAGGCGCGGCCCGGCCGAGGCCATCAAGGGTGTGTGGAAGGCACCGCCGACCGGGATACGGATCGCCCGTGCGCCGGCCCGAGTCGCCTCCTCCGCCTACGTCGCGCCGACCTCACTACCACCGGAGCCCGTCCTTTCCCGGTGCAGCGACCGATTGCGGTCCGCGCGCGCGTCGGCGTGCTCAACTTGCCCGTGCTGCCGGGCCGGGTCCGGGGATCTGCGGCACGCGGATGTCCAGGACGTCATTGAGGTAGGCGGGAAGCGACGCCCGCACTCCGGCGAAGGGTTGGTGTCCGCCGGGATAGCGCTGCCACGTCACCGGGTGTCCCCAGCCGGTGAGCAGGTCCCTCAATCGGGCACCATTGCGTTCGGGGACGACCCAGTCCCGTGCTCCATGGCCGATCCACACCGGAAGGCCGCTGTTGGCAGCCGACGGCCGGCCGGCCGGGAGCAGCGCGGGCAGATCCGGAGGCAGAAAGGGCGCGTAGAGCGCCGCGCCCGCCAGCCGTTCGGGATACGTCAGTGCCAGTGTCAGAGCGACCGTGGCTCCCTGGGAGAAGCCCGCCAGCACGATCCGTCCGGCGCCGATCCGTTCCGCTTCCGCCTTCAGCAGCGTCGCGAGCGGCCGGTGCACCGCCAAGAGGCCCTCGACGTCGATCTGGTCGATCGCGAGGAGGTTCTGCGGGAACCAGCAGGGCACCGACAATCCGGTGAGCAGGCTCGGGGCCGCGACGGGCGCGCTCGGGAACACCCCGCGCACACCCGCCTCGGCGAGCCGGAACCGCCCGGTCACGACCGCCAGATCGCCCGGCGCCTGGCCGATGCCGTGCAGCCACACCACGGTGCCGCGGTGCGGTCCGGCGGGATCGATCGCCTCGTATTCCAGCCGGTCCATCGTGCTCATACCGGCTGGGGCGCCGGCCGTGGCGTGGCCGGGCGGCGGAAGAGCATCGAGGCGTACTGGCCGCCGAATCCGAAGGAGTTCTTCAGCACCGTGCCGATCGGTCGCCGGACCGGGGTGAGGGAGGTGCGCACGGCGCAGGCGGGGTCGGGCTCGGTGCAGGTGGCGACCGGCGGGACGACTCCCCGGCACATCGTGAGGGCCGCCACCACGGTCTCCACGACACCGGACGCCGCGGAGCCGTGCCCGGTCAGCGACTTCACCGCGCTGACGTCGAGTTCCGCCATCCGCTCGCCGAAGACCTGGTGCAGCGCGCGGGCTTCGGTGACGTCGTTGAGGCGGGTGGACGTGCCGTGGGCGTTGATGGTGTCGACGTCGTCCGGCCTCGCGTCGGCCTCTTCGAGAGCGGTACGCATGACCCGTTCGATCATCTCCACGCGGGGAGCGGTCATATGGCGGGTGTCCACCGCCAGGCCCCAGCCGCCGATGACGGCGTACGACTGCGCCAGGCCACGGCGGGCGGCGTGCTCGGCCGTCTCCAGGACGAGCGCTCCCGCGGACTCGTTGATGACCATGCCCGTGCGGCGTTTGTCGAAGGGCATGGAGGCGAGGGACGGGTCTCCTTTCCAGCGCGACAGCGCCATGAGCTGGCCGTACTGGGAGAGGACGTACGGCGTGTTGCGGGAGACGGCCGCCGACACCACCGCGTACTGCGCGCGCCCCGAACGCAGCAGCCGGGCGGCTTCCACGATGGCGCGCAGACCTCCGGAGCAGGTGGCTTCCAGACGGACGGGGATGACGGCCGTCCCCAGGCGTTCGGTGATCTCACCCGGATACGCGGACAAGTCACGTGTCTCGGGCGGGAGATGCCTGTCGCGGAGGTGTTCCAGGACGGCCGATGGCGCGTTGCCGATCCTGTCGTAGCGTTCGGCGAGGTCTTCCATGTGCGTGACGTAGTCCTGCGGGAACGATCCCGTGGGGCCTGGCCACACGCGCGAGTAGACCAGGGCAGCCGGACCATCGTCTGCGGGCCTTTCGGTGAGGCGGGCGTCCACGAGTGCCTGGTCCACGGAGGCGAGCATGAGGGTGTCGCCCCAGGACCGGTCGGGTGCGCCGTAGTCGGCGGCGACCTTCTTCTTGACGTCCTCCGGGATCAGCCCGGCCGTCCAGCCGCAGGGCAGTCCTGCGGTGTCCATCCGCTCTTCCAGGACCACGCCGGAGCGGCCTTCGAGGTTGGCCGACCAGAAGGTCTCGACGTCCGCGCCGATGGGGGTGATCACCCCCATGCCTGTGATGACGATGTCGCCGCTCATGTCCGTGCCTTCCCGTCGTCCGCCGAGGTCCGGTCCGTCGATGCGATGACGATGGCGCCGGCCGCTGTCGAGTGGTGTCCCTGGTTGAACGCCGTGACCAGCGCTGTCGCCGCATAACCTGTGGGACGGGTCTCCCCCATGACCGGATCGAGACCGCCGAGTCCCGGGTCGGGGCGCAACAGCAGGCCCACGGGCGGAAGTTCGCCGCGTGCAAGGCTCTCGACGACCAGTGCGGTGTCGATGAGTGCCGAGCACTCGAAGGCGTTGCCGATGGTCCCTTTCGACCCGGTGACGGGGACGTCGCCCACGCGTGGCAGTACCGCCAGGGTCTCCAGGCGGTCCAGGCGGGCCGAGCCCGCGCCGTGTGCCCACCACACGGTCGGTGTGTCCGCGTCGGCGAGTACGGCGTCGACGGCAAGTCCCGCTGAGGAGGTGACGTCGGCTGCGACGAGCACCTCGCAGCCGGCGAGCCGGGCGCGAGCCGTTCCATGCGCTGTGTCGGCACGCTCCAGCAGGACGGCGGCGGCACCCTGCCCGATCAGCGTCCCCGACCTGTCGACGTCGAAGGGGCCGGCACCGGCCGTGGCGCGGGTGCCGAACGGCTCGTCCTGGTCGAAGGCGGCCATCGCGGTGATCGACAGTGGTGCTCCGACGCCCACCACGAGCGTCCGGTCGAGTTCGCCGCTCTCCAACAGCCGCACGGCCAGGGCGAGTGCGCCGGTGCCGCCGGCCGCCGCTTCGCCGTAGACCGCGACGTTCGAGCCGCGGAATCCGCTCGCCATGGAGACGAACTGGCCCAGCTGGGAGGGGATGCCGCGGATGTACGAGTAGTCGGGCACCTCGTCGTGGAGGAACTTCGCCAGCGGCCTGGGGTCGTTGCGGAACCGGGAGGCCAGTTGGGGGATGACGTCACTGAGCTCGTCGCTGCTGCTGCCGACCGCCATCACGGTCCCGCCCCGCACGTCCTCCGTGTCACCGGTGATCCCGGCCTGTTCGAGTGCCTGACGCGCGACGCTGACCGCCCAACGGGCCGACTGGTTGGCGTACTTGCCGGCGTTGGCCCAGTCCCGGCCGGCGGGCCAGGTGACCTCCGCGGTGTCGACGGCCGCCGACGGCCAGGGCAGCGCGGGGGCCGGCCCGTCGTGGCCGCCGGTGTCGAAGAACGTCTTGCCCGCGGCCATGGCCTCCCAGAGCCGGGCTGTGCCGATGCCGGCCGGGGAGATCACACCGGTACCGGTGACCACGATCTCGGGACGGTCCGGCCGCCCGCCGCGTTCACTCGGCACGGCGTCCTCCCCCGCTGATGCCGCCCCACAGGCGGTATCCGCCGTCCACGGTGATGGTCTGCCCGGCGATCCAGGACGCCTCCTCCAGGCAGAGCAGGGCCACCACGTCGGCGCTGTTCCCCGGCGTCGTCATGCGGTCACCGGGCCACGGAGAGACGGCCAGTTCCTTGGTGACACCGTGGGCGAAGTCGGGACGGACCTTGAAGACCCCGGTCTGTACGAGCCCGGGACGCACGCAGTTGGCGACGATGCCGTAGGGCGCCAGTTCGTACGAGAGGTAGTCGGTCAGCGCCTCGAGTCCCGCCTTGGCCGCCGCGAAGAGACCGGCACGCGGGATGATGCGTGTGGTCGTGGAGTTGGTGATGGTGATGAAGCGGGCTCCCGCGCGGTCACGCATCAACGGGAGCGCGTGCTTGGCGAGCAGCCAGGTGGCCCGGGAGTTGGTGTCCTGCACGAACTGCCAGTCGCCGAGTGAGGCTTCGGCGAGCCTGGCGAACTTGGTGGCGGCCGCGTTCTGCACGAGGATGTGCAGGTCCTGGTGGATCTCTCCGATCTCGGCGATCAGGTTCTCGATCTCCGCGGGATCGCTCAGGTCGGCGCGGTGCAGGGTCACCTCCGTCCCCTGTTCGCCGAGTTCGGCGGCGAGTTCCTTGGCAGGGCCCTCCCGGTCGACGTAGTTGACGGCCAGGGTCGCTCCCCAGGCCGCGAGTTTGCGGGTGATGCCCGCGCCGATGCCTCGGGAACCACCGGTCACCAGGGCCACCCGCCCCTTGAGCGGCTGGTACTGACTGTCCATCATTGAGCCCTCCCTGCCGCGGCGGTCCGCTGCGCGGCGTGCCGCAGCAGTACGACGCTCATGCGTCCGATGGCGTACGTCCTGTCGTTCTCGTCGAGCACCCGGCGCGTGGTTTCGACCAGGCCGAGCCGCTCGTCGATCTCCTCCGCCCGGTCGGTGGCGGTGGTGAACCAGAACGGGGTGTCGGGGTACAGCGGCCTGACGAAGTCCCAGCTCAGTCTCCGCATTCCGACGATGGCGGCCGGGGACCCGTACTGGACCACCCAGCCCGAGGTGATGGAGTGGATGAAACCTCCGGGCACGATGCGCTGCCTGCGGTCCGTGCCGTGGGCGAAGTCGTCGCTGTCGTGGACCGGGTGCTTCTCTCCCATGAGATCGAGGAGTTGGTCCAGCAGCGCGCCGCCGAACACGACGGGCCCGAACCGGCGCACCGGTGCGTGCGCCAGGTCCTCCCAGTACTTCACTGCCCCCACGGCTGTTCCTCCGTTCGCCCCGGGTTCACCGGGGTCGCCGGCCCGGGCCGCGCATGACCATGCGGCCGCCGTCCACGGTGAACGTCTGGCCCTGGATGTAGTCCGCCTCGTCCCCGGCGAGGAAGGCGACCAGTCCGCTGATGTCCTCGGGCAGCCCCCAGCGGGTTCCGTCGCCGTCCGAGCCGAGCCGGTCGGCGACGGCAGCGGTCATCTCGGTGCGGACCTTGCCGGGTGCGACGCAGTTGACCCGGATGCCCTTGCGCCCGACCTCCACGGCCAGGGCGCGGGTGAGGGCCTCGACGCCGCCCTTGGACGCCGCGTAGGCGCTCTGTCCCGGGCCGGGGGTACGCGCCGAGTTGGACGAGATGTTGATGACGCGGCCCCAGCCCTGGTCCAGCATCACCGGCAGAACTGCCCTGCTGGTCAGGAACGGACCGGTGAGATTGGTCCGCAGCACGCTCTCCCAGCGGTCGGTACGCGTCACCGCGAGGAGCTGGTCGTCGATCACCGCCGCGTTGTTGACCAGGATGTGCAGCGCGCCCTCCTGTGCGGTCACCCGTTCCACCAGGCTTTCGACCTCGGCCTCGTCGCCGACGTCCGCCTGGTGCAGGGCGGCGCGGCCGCCGGCGGCCTCGATCTCCTTCACCACGCGACGCCCGGCGTCCACGGCGCTTCGGCACACGAGGTGCACAGCGACTCCGTCGGCGGCGAGGCGGTGTGCGACAGCGGCACCGATCCCCCGCGAACCACCCGTGACCAGTGCGACGCGGGCGGCGGCAGCCGGCTCAGGCACGGCTGCCGGCGGCTACGAGGGCCACGATCGAGGCGACGCTTCGGTGGTGCTCGTCGGCTTCCGCGTTCCACCGGTCGAGGTCGAACTCGACACCGAAGTGCCGGTTGATACGACGGGCGAGCTGCAGCAGGTCCAGCGAGTCGAGGCCGAGGTCCTCGACCACGGAATGCCCCGGCTCGACCTGCTGGTCGGCTGTTCCCGGCTTGACTTCCTTGATCAGTTCGATGATTTCGCCCAGAGCAGCGTTGGACACGGTTGTCATTGCATTCCTCCACGGCTTCTGCAGGATCAGGAGCGGCCGGCCTCTCCGGCCGGGCAATCCATGTCAGCAGAGCCGCGAATGAGCCAGCAAGGCCGTTATGCAACAGGATTCTGGACAGCCACTGGGCCGTTTAGGGAACTTCGGTTCAAAACCCCACGTGGACGCACGGATGCCATCACTCCGCTTCCCGGACAAAATGAACCAAGCACCACCTGAAGGCAAGGGATGCCCATGCAGAGTAAAGTAAAGTAAAGCCTCCTTGACTCTTCATCGAGGCCGTCCATAGCGTCGATATACGAGTGCCCAAGTAAAGACCAAAACGGGCCCTCATAGGGCACGCAACCCTCGGGTCCCGACATCTACCGAATCAGTGATCGCCGTCGATCGACATACCATCGGAAGCGTCGCGCATCCGACAGTCTCGACATCCAGGGGGCAGTGGTGGGGCGGAGCAGAACACCGATCCCGCAATCCGCGCAGTGCTACGAACTGGCTCAGTGGCTCCGCTCGCTGCGCCAACGATCCGGGCTCACCTACCGGCAGATGGCGGAGCTGACCGAGGGACTGCGGATCGCGGATCCGGCCTGTTCAGCCGTCACTCTCTCCCGGGCCGACCGTGGCACCTTTCTGCCCCGTCGCCATGTCGTGGAAGCGTATGCGCAGGTCTGCGGTGCCACACGGCGTGAAGCCCGACTGCGCTGGGAGCAGGCGGCCCGGCGATCCGCTCAGACTCCCGACGGCCGCGAGGTTCCGTCCGTGCCACGCATCGGACGCAAACTCGAACTCGTATACCACCCGGCTCATCTCCTGGAGGCGATGCATCAGGCACGGCTCGCCGCCGGTCAGCCGTCCCTGCGTGAAATGGAGAAGAAGGCCCGCGACCTCGGGGCAGGACCACTGCCCCGCAGCACTGTCGCCGACATTCTGTCCGGTTTTCGCATGCCGTCGGAGGAACTCCTCGTCGCCTATGTTCGAGCATGTGGTCACCAGGGGCGCCAGGTTACGCTCTGGCGCAACGCATGGGCTCGCGCATTCGGAGCCCATGCCGCATGAGCCGACTGTCTGAAATCACCTGCCGAGAACAACTCAACGCCTGAAGATTGCAGCGCCATTAAGACGGCCGAGACGTTTTCCGACCGTACAGATTTGATCCATCAATGATTTCCGCGCCACGACTCCGTAGTCGGCATGCCGACATCTCCCTGGCCCGATGTCTGGAACATGGAGGGTGAGGCGGCAAAGGATCAGTTGTGGCTTCCCGATGCCGTACCGATGAACCAACCCAGTGGGGGCAGGGAAACGGAGCCGGTGGCGGGATCGGCGGAAGCGTCACCCGCGGCATGCGCCCAAGGCGCGGCCGGAATGCCGGCAGTGGCCGGATCGGGGCCGAAGTTGAGGGCGACCGCGAGCGTGGAAGCGCCGTCAGGTGCGGCCAGGGTGTAGCTGAGGACGGTGTTGTTGAGCGTGTGCGTCCTTGCCTGGGCGCCTACGAGCCAGGAGTGGCGGCGGCGGATGCCCACCAGGGTCTGGTGAAGCCGCTGCACGGCGATCTGGCCGGGACCGAGATCCGAAGGGGAGGCGGGGAACGCGGGACGGATGGCATCGTCCCCGCCTGCGCGTTCCTCCTTGACACCCCGCCACGCGCGCTCGTCCCCGGCGTAGACGGACGGCGTCCCCCCGACGGTGAACAGCACCGTGAGCGCGTGGGCCAGGTGGCGGGGCTCGCGCAGCCGGCTGGCGACGCGCGTGACGTCGTGGTTGCCGACGAATGTCTGTGGCGCGAAGGTGTCGATCATGGCGTTGTGCCGTTTGAGTGCCCAGGCCAGTTCGTGCGGGTTGCTGTCGTTGAGCGAACTCCAGATCGCCTTCCACAGCTCGTACTGCGTCACGGAGTCCAGTCCGCCCTCGGTGACGTACGCGGCGTAGTCCCCGTGGATCACCTCCCCGCTGAACCACACGTCGGGGTGGCGGTCCCTGACCCGATCGGTGACGGCGCGCCAGAAGGGGCGCGGAACGGCATAGGCGGCATCCAGCCGCCAGCCGGCGATTCCACGGTCGAGCCAGTGGTCGAGGACCGCGACGACGTGGTCGGCGACGGCGGGGTGCGCATGGTTCAGAGCGACCAGATGGTGGTGCCCCTCGAAGGTGCGGAAGTCGTCGCCCTCGGGGACGAACCAGTCCGCGTACGGGGAGGCGGTACCGCGCCGCGTCACGTCGACGAAGGGGGCGAAGGATCGGCCGACGTGGTTGAAGACGCCGTCGAACAGAACGCGGACCCCGCGCGCCGCGGCGCGCTCGACCAGTTCGAGCAGGTCGTCCTCGGTTCCCAGCCGGGGATCGATACGAAAGTAGTCGGTCGTGTCGTAGCCGTGGCTCTCGGCGGCGAAGACCGGCCCCAGGGCGAGGCCGTTGCAGCCGAGGCCGACGAGATGGTCCAGCCAGTCGACGAGAACCGGCAGGCGGTGCCGCGGGGGTGCGTCGGTGGGCAGGGCGGTCGGCTCCGCGCCCAGGAAACTCAGCGGGTGGACGTGCCACCAGATGGCGTGGTCGGGCCAGGACACGGCAGCCTCCGTCAGTGGGGTCGGGTCGTGGAACCGGGCGCGGCGGCCGGGGAGTCGGCGAGGCGGTTCATCAGGCGGGCGGCCAGCAGCAGGACCTGACGCTCCGTCTCGGTGACGTCGACCAGGGCGACGTCGAGCCATGCGTCGCGCTGTGCCATGTCACGGGCGAGGGCCTCGCGGCCCGCGTCGGTCAGTTGCAGCACGCGTTGTCGCCCGTCGTGCATGTCGCGCGTCCGGCTGATCAGGCCCTCCTGTTCGAGGTCGGCGAAGACCCTCGTGAGGGACTGCGGCTGCTGATGGTCGGCGGCGGCGAGCGCACCGGCCGGCATGGGACCGTTGCGCCGCAGGTGACCGAGAACGCTGCTCTTGTTGAGGCTGAGCCCGTCCGCTGGGCGCTCCGCGCTCAGCCTGCGGGCGAGCCGGATGACGCCCTGTCGGATCTCGGCGGACGCCCGGCCGTCCCGGCCCTCGGTCACCGATCGCTCCGCATCCTCGGTCTCTGTTCGCTCTCCCATCACATTGCTAAGGTATCACTTACGATACGACCTGAGGGTGAAACCTTATATGGCTGATTACAAGGGCCTTCCTGGCGGTGATTCTACGTGCTGCGTACCATTTCGAGGTCGACACGTCGTGCGCTGCACTTCGACCCGCGAGGGGTGCACCTGCGTGCGACGGCCGTGACCATGGCCACGGTTCTGGGCACGTACGCCTGGGCGCTGCTCGTCGAGCACGAGGCCGGGCTGCGCGTGGACAGCGTGGTGCAGGCCGTGGTGATCGCCTCGGCGCTCGGTCGCGTGCAACGCCTCTTCGACCGCGCCGATCGGCTGCTGGCCTGCGCCGTGCTGCCCTGCGCGGCGGCCGGGGGCACGGAGCTGAGCACCTTGATCCAGCGGCACCCCCTCGCGGGTGACGCGGTGTTCGTCCTGGGGGTCGCGGGGGCGATCTGGGTACGCCGGTTCGGAGCGCGCGCCACCCGGGCGGGCACGCTCGTCGTGCTGCCGCTGATAGCGGTCCTGGTGGTGCCCGGCGGGGCACCACCCGTGAGCGGGCACACGGGCACCGTATGGGCGGCGGCGACGGCGTTGGTTGCGGTCGCCTGGGGAGCTGTGCTGACGCGGACGGCGCAGCGCACCGGTCTCGTAGCGCGCCCACCCTCCGCACGGGTGACCACGGCGACCCGCGCCCCGCACCGCTGGATGCCGCCAAGCAGCCGGATGGCTCTGCAGATGGCGGCGGCGTTGACCGCCGCGTTCGCGATCGGCCGGAATCTGTGGCCCGACCACTGGGCGTGGGTGGTGCTCACGGCTTTCCTGGTGTGCAGCGGTGCGCGCAGCCGTGGGGACGTGCTCGTCAAAGGGGCCTGGCGAACACTCGGCGCCGCGGCCGGCACGGTGGTCGCCACCGCTGTCTCCGGACTGTTCGGACCGCGGTCGGACACCGCGGTCGTTCTGATCTTCGTCGTGCTGGCCGTGGCCACGTGGCTGCGTGAACTCAGCTACGCGTATTGGGCGGCCTGCGTCACCGCCGTACTCTCGCTGCTCTATGACTGGTTCGGCCAGAGTCCCGGAGATCTTCTGCACACCCGGTTGGCGGGAATCGCGGTCGGTGCGGTTCTCGGCGTGACGGCGTCCTGGCTGGTGCTGCCCATCCGTACCGAGGCGGTGATACGGGCCCGGACGGCCGCGGCGCTGTCCGGTCTGGGCGAAATGATGGAGACCGACTGGCGTGACGCCCCGGCCGTGCGCATGGCGCAGGCTCGATTCACCTACCGTGTCGATCAGTTGGCAGCCGTGACTGCGCCGATGCGGATCCTGGCCGCTCTGCCGGCACCCGGGGCCCTGTCCTCTCGTCGGCACCCCGACCACTTCACGATCCGGTCCGTGACGACCCTGCGGCACTGCGTCGGCCCCGTCGACGAGCTCGCCCGCGCCATCAGGGCGGCACCGGACGCGCTCACCTCCGATCCGGTCGTGACACAACGCCGTCATCGGCTGGCGGCACACGCCCTCACCGTGCGCCGCGCCATCGGCCGCCGCCCGGCCCCGCCCGCCGCCGCGGGAGCGACACCTTCGGAACGGCCCCCTACGACTGGTGGGGCAGCGCCACCCAACCAGTCCGTGCTCGCCACCGTCCCCGTCCTCGCCGCCCTCGACGAGATCGACACCCAACTCGACGTGCTCAGCCCCCTGTTCGATCCTTCGCCCGTATCCACGTCCGGCACGACGGCGGCCGCGGCCAGGTGACCACCCTGATGAAACGCCCTCAGACCGGGGCCGATCCAGTCCCGCCGGCTGCATCCATCGCGCGGGCGGCCCGGGTGCGCCGGACCACCACCCGCAGCCTCGCCAGCGCAGCCACGGTTCCGGCGGCGACTGGAACGAGCGGCCAGAACGCGGGGCGGGTCCCGAATGCCGCGCACACGATGAGGACGAGAATCGCAGCCACGGCGACGAGGAATCCGAGCAGCCAGGGCCCGGACCGGTCCTGCCGCTCCAGCCGTACCCGGTCGCCACGGCAGGTCACGTACGCGGCGGCGGCCACGGCGAGGGCGATCAGGTACCCCACGATCAGTGGGTACAGCGCGAACAGCGTGATGTCCCGAGCTCCGGGATGCCAGCCGGGCCACACGTCACGCCCGTCGATCTCCACGACCCGCCCGCGCCACAGCCCCGCCTCGACCCGCTGTCCCTCCTGGAGGGTGTCCGCCGCGTCGTCCGGGACACCGTCCACCGTCTTCAGCTGGTCGCCGACGCGCAGTTCGATCGTGTGCTCGGTGTGGACGAACCAGTCGCCGCTGCCGCCGTCCTGGCCTCCGCCCGACCTCCCGGATTCTGTGTGGTCGGTGAGCCCCGTGACGGTGGCCCCGACCATACGCAGTGATCCGTTCGGCCGAGCGAGTGCGACGGCCGTCTCCTCGTAAGTGCGCACCGCGAGCAGCAGGATGAGCGCAGCCATGAAGAGACGGAACATCGCGCGCACGACACGCCCTCTCACCGTCCCGGTCCGCCTCGCGCCCGGTCTCATCTGCGACGTCGCCTCCCCGGCCGGGTCCTGCGTCATCGGCTCCCCCTCACATTCGGCCCAGGACGCACGAATGCCGTCCCACCGGATCACACGCCGTCCATCTGACGGTGGTTGCGGTCCCTCGTGGTCCGCCCGATCCCCGTGAGGGCTACGCACGGTCAAGGAGGTGAGCCCGATGACCTGCGCGACGTGGAACGGGGGCCCTCCTCCATGGCTGCGCCGGTCCAGGTTGGCCGGCATGAACTTGCCGGGACGGGGATATCGCTATGTCGGGCGCGAGCATCCGCGCGGCAGCGGAACAAGCACAGCGCCGATATTCGCTTGCACACCCTCGTCACGCGGGCAAACGTCGCCTGACAGCTGACGAAGGCGGAGAAGATGACCACGCAGACCCACCCCGTCGACCACGAACTCATCCAGGCCGCGGCGCACGTCGCTCGCACTCGCTGCCGCGGCGACAACCACACCATGGCGGCCGCGGCCCGCGCCCGGGACGGCCGGATCGTCACGGCGGTGAACGCCTACCACTTCACGGGAGGCCCCTGCGCCGAGCTGGTCGTCATTGGCGCGGCAGCCGCCCAGGGCGCCTACGAGCTGGACACGATTGTCGCCGTGGGCGACCGCGACCGGGGGGTCGTTCCCCCGTGCGGCCGGTGCCGTCAGGTCCTTCTCGACTACTTTCCCGCCCTCAAGGTCATCGTCGGCGAGGACGACCGCGTCCGAACCGTCCTTGTCACCGACTTGCTGCCCGAAAGCTACGTCTGGGCCGACCACCAGCTCGACGCCGAGGAAGGGCGGGCTGCTGGTGGTCCGGGCATGAGCGAATCGCTTCGGTGACACGTCCGGGTCGTGCCCCAGAAGTCGACGATCGAGTCGTACATTCTCCTGCGTGCCGAAGGAACGGACAGCGTTGCGGGCGATGACTTTCGTTGCTTCCGGCGGTCTGTACGTCCTGAGAGCGAAACGGACGGAGGCGAGGATGAGCGTGTTTGTCTTGGTTCCCGGGGCCGGGGGTTCGGCCTGGTTCTGGCATCGGGTCGTGTCCGAGTTGCGTACCAGGGGGCACGAGGCGGTCGCTGTCGATCTGCCCGGCGCCGACGAGTCCGCGGGGCTGCCCGAGTACACCGACGCGGTGGTTGCGGCGATCGGCGACCACCGCGGCGTCGTCCTGGTGGCCCAGTCGATGGGTGGCTTCACCGCGCCGATGGCATGCGCCCGCGTTCCCGTGGGACGACTGGTGCTCGTCAATGCGATGGTCCCGCTGCCGGGTGAGACGCCCGGGCAGTGGTGGGGCAACACCGGATCCGAGCCTGCCCGCCTCGCGGCAGCCGAAGCGGGCGGATACGGAACCGAATTCGACCTGGACACCTATTTCCTGCACGACGTGCCGGCCGAGGTCGCCGCCGCCGGGGCAGACCATCAGCAACCTGAGGCCGACATCGCCTTCAGCCAGCCCTGTGACATCCGAGCGTGGCCCGACGTGACCACCCACGTGCTCGCCGGAGCCGAAGACCGGTTCTTCCCCCTGGAGTTCCAGCGCCGAGTGGCCCATGAGCGTCTCGGGATCAAGGCCGAAGCGATTCCCGGCGGGCACCTGGCCGCCCTGTCCCACCCGGCCCCCCTTGCCGGCCGACTCATCGAGTATCTGTCCTGAAGGACCGGAGGTTCGGCTCTGCCGTTGAGGCGAATCGTATCCGTCGGGCACGGAGCTCGTTGAAGAAGTCATCGCGCAAACGCCCCCGACGGATGCGCGGCACGTGAGGGCCCGAATCCCTGCCCGGTCTCGGGCCCTCACTCCCCTCCACCACGCATGGCATCCTGTCGACCGTGTCCGGTCCGATGTGCTGCGTCCCATCGCGGCCTCGTCCATGTGCCCGGAAACCGGGCGCGGCCCTCGCCTACCCGGAAGTGGTGAAACGGGCCCTCCATAGGTCCCGGAGCAACGCGATCTCGGCCATGTGGTGGATGAGTTCGAGATTCGCCCCCGCCAGCACTGCGATGAACGGGTCGTCGGGGTCGGAGCCGTACGGGTACTGCGAGAAGCCGACCGTGTCGAGCTGCTCCTCGGTGACGCCTGCGACGCTGTCGCGCCAGCGGTCGATCAGCGCCCAGAAACGGTCGAGTGCCACGGCGGCGGAGGGCGTGAAGTCGACCAGCTGCTTCGGCTCCCGCCGCCGTTCGCCGAAGGTCCACTCCCATCCGCCCGCGAAGTGGAAGTGCAGGTGTCCCAGCCGCCACGCGATGGTGGTGATCGGCGTTTCGTCAGGCTCCGGCGTACCCGTGTGGGCGAGGATCTGCTCGACCCGCTCGACACTCACGCTCCAGTCATCGGCGATCTTCTCGACCGTCATGCCTCCGGCGGCCTGCCGGGCGACCTCGGCGTACTCGTTCGCGGGGATGTCCGGGTCGCCCAGGTCGAGCACCCACTCCCCCGGCCCGAACGCTCTGGGCGTCGCCGCCTCGCCCCGGCGCCGGATCGACCAGGAACCGGGCACCGGCTCCCACAGGTACTCCTCGTCACCGAGCCCTGCCAGCCGCACCTGGGCCATCTCCCTGGCCTTGTCGAACTGGTCGAGGAGCAAGCCCAAACGGTCCGTCCGCGCGCCTGCGATCTCCATGCCTGGTTCCCTTCGCCGTGCCGTCTCGTACCTCATCACGCACAGGCGGAAGTTAGCGGCCGGCCTCAGGACACGCGACCGAATTACTCGGCCACGAAGCGGTGAAGCACGGCGAGTTGGGGTGCATGTACACCGTGCGGACCCGGTTGGCGCTGGTGCGTGGCACTTGGCCAACCGGGCCTCGGCTGCAATGCCTTTGATCAGTTCAGTTTGCGGCACAGCAGGGCGGCGGGGCCCGGGTTGGCGCCCACTCGGGTGGTGAAGGCGATGCCGGCGGCGTACTCGTCGTCGGCGCACTGGCCCTTGTAGTCGCCGTTGGCGAAGTCGCCGCCGGAGGCGTTGGCGGGCCGGTTGTCCGACCGGTCGAACCACACGGTTCGCCCGGCGCCCGCCAGTGAGTGGCCGGCGGGCACGCACAGGGCCGCCGACGTCCGGTTGCCTCGGCGGCTGTAGCCGATGAGGAAGGCGCCTGCCGGACACTGGTACTTGGTGTATCCCGACGCCCAGTCGCCGCCCGCGGGCACATAGCGCTCGTCCGCGACGACGGTCTGGGCGGTGCCCGCGGCACGAAGGTCACCGGTGGAGACATCGGTGCACAGCCCGCGAACGCCGCTGTGGCCGAGGCCGAGCAGCCTCTGACCATCGGGACAAGTGGCCTTGGAGGCACCGGAGTTCCAGTCACCGTTCGCTCGCACCCGCAGCGACTGCACGTAGTCGCCGTGGTCGGTGGCGAGCATGTTCCAGCTGGGGACCGAGGCGACGGACCCGGTGCGAGTCGGGGCGGTCATGAGCCTGTTCCAGGCGGTCCCGCGCCAGTCGGCCTGGTCGAGGATGCCGTACCGGTTGCCCGAGGCGTCGTAGCGCAGCAGGGACCAGTCGTCGTGGCCCTCCCACCCGACGAGCGGCCAGTAGGCGAAGTCGACGTCGTGGTCGGCGAAGTAGTCGGTGATGTTGCCGAACCAGGTGCGGGCGGCGGTGCCTGTCTCTCCCGCACCGATGCCGAACTCGCTGATCCACACGGGCGCGGTGAAGTGCTGGTTTCCCTCCGATGAGACGAAGAAGGCCTGGTCGTTGAGGACTTGGTAGAGCTGGTCGCGCGTGAGGTCCTGGTAGCGGGCGTCGTGCGTTTCGCCGATCCCGGTGGCGCCACTGTGGTTGGGGCCGGTGTAGCCGTAGAAGTGGGCGGAGTACACCAGTTTGTGGCTGGCCACGAGGGTGTGCGAGAGCGTACGGGCAGGGGTGAGGGTGGGGCGGCCGTGGGGCAGCCCGTCGACCGGCAGGCCGGTCCAGTTGATCCCCTCGATGACGACGAGGAGACGCGGATTGGCCTCGGCGAGGATACGGTCCGCGGCGAGCTGGGCGGCCGCGTACCAGTCGTGGGCGTCGCCCAGGCCCCAGTTGGGGTCGTCCAGGATGTCGCGGCGTACTTCGTTGTAGAGGTCGGCGCCCACCACGCGTGGCTCACCGGCGTAGCGGCGGGCCATGAAGACCCAGTCGTCCGCCCACTGCTGGGTCGACTGCCCGCTGTTCCACCGTTCGTTGCCGTCGACGCCGCAGCACCAACGCGAGGTGTTGGTGTGGTTGTTGAGGATAACCGCGAACCCGTCCTGCGTGAGGGCGGCGACGACAGCGTCATAGACCTGCAGGGGTGTCCTGCCGCGCAGCCCCGGGTTTGCCGTGACGGCGACGTCCGGAACAGGCGTCGTCGCATGGATCATCTCGTTGGAGAAGGGCAACCGGATGCTGTTGATGCCGAGTCGGTGGAAGTCACCGAGCAGTTGGGGCAGGGGGACGCGGTCCAGGCCGAGGGGGATGCCGTAGGAGTTCTGGCCGGCGTGGTGGTTGGCCGGGTCGGCCGTGCTGCCGCTGCCTGTCCAGGAACCCTGCGCACCGTCCCAGTTGGCCGACCTCAGCCGGAAACGGTTGCCGTCGGCGTCGACGATGTAACGCCCGCGGGTGGACAGCGGCGCTTGCCACGTCTCGGTCGCCAGAGCACCGGCCGAGGCCGTCGGTGCTCCGTCCCCCGGATCGGCGGTGGCGGCGACCGCCCCGGGAGCGGTGGCCAGCAGCAGGAGGGCGGCAGCCGCTAATGTCAGGTACTTGCCAAATCTGAGAGTGGGCATCGGACCTCTGTGAGTGGGTGTTGATGCGCGGACGTGAGGGTCTCTGCCGACCCCGGCACTCAAATTCCCAGTGCCGGAGGCGTGTTCCGGCGTGCGACCGAGTCGGCTCTTGGTCGGCAGCGGCCGCAAGGCTACCGAAGTATCCCTGTCCGCCGAGCCGTCGGCCAGGCCGACCGGGGTGACGGGGTGGTCTGGGCATCGAGGGTCGATCCGGCGATCGGGGGCTCGCGGAGCCTGGGGGCCCGCAGAGCCTGGGGGACTTGGGGGGCCTGGGGGGGGCCTGGGGGGCCTGGGGGCCGCCTCGCCGGAATGATCCGGCTCCGGCTACGCGGCGCCGAGGGTCAGCTCTCGGGCTTGGGGGGCCGCTGCATCAGCGCGGTCGCGGCCTGGTCGAGAGTGACCTTCCCGTGCAGCAGATCGGAGATCACTTCAGCGATCGGCATCTCGACGTCATGGGCCCGAGCCAGGGCGAGGACCGCCTCCGCGCTCTTGACGCCCTCGGTGGTCTGCCGCGTGGCGGCCGCCGCCTGCTCGACACTGAGACCGTGACCGAGGTGGGTGCCGAAGGTGCGGTTGCGGGAGAGCGGGGAGGTACAGGTGGCCACCAGATCACCCAGTCCGGCCAGACCGGACAGGGTGGCCGGGCGGGCTCCCATCGCCGTGGCCAGGCGAGTGGTCTCGGCCAGCCCGCGGGTGATGAGCAGGGCCGCGGCGTTGTCGCCCAGGCCCATGCCGGCGGCGATGCCGACGGCCAGCGCGATGACGTTCTTCACCGCGCCGCCCAACTCGCAGCCGACCACGTCCGCGCTGGTGTAGGGCCGGAAGTAGGGGGTGTGGCTGGCCTGCTGAACGCGTCGGGCGGTGTCCGCATCAGGGCAGGCGACGGTGGCGGCGGCAGGCAGGCCTGCCATGATCTCGCGGGCGAGGTTCGGTCCGGACAGCACGGCGACCCTGCTCGCGGAGAGACCGGTCACTTCGGTGATGACCTCGCTCGCGCGTTTCCCGGTGTCCTGCTCGATGCCCTTCATCAGCGACACGATCACGGTGCCGGATCCGATGTGCGGCGCCCAGGCGGCGAGGCTGGTGCGCAGGGACTGCGCGGGGACGGACAGGACGAGGTAGTGCGCGCCGTCCAGCGCGGCGGAAGGATCGGTCGTGGCCGTCAGGGAGGTGGGCAGCTCGACGTCCGGGAAGTAACCGGGGTTGCGGTGCCTCGTGTTGATGCCGTCGGCGATCTCGCTGCGGCGGGCGTGCACGATGACGTCGGCGCCGGCGTCGGCCATGATCTTGGCGACCGCGGTACCCCAGGACCCGGCCGAGAACACCGCCGCACGGGCCGGAGGATGCTGGGTCACTACGGAGTCCTCTCCGGCTGCGTGGGCCTGGAGCCGGGGCGGCAGCCGAGCCCTTTCATCCTATCCGCCGTGACGGAGTGGCCGAGGCGGCCGCGGGGCGCCACGGGGGCCGCAGGGTGCCACCGGGGGCACAGGGCCGCAGAGTGCGTGCCCCGGGGGGCGCAGGGCCGCAGGGGGCGTGCCACGGGGACGCAGGATGGGGTGTTCGGGGAAGGTGGGCACGGTGGCCAACGCCTGCCGTGCCGCGTACAGCGCGGGTCGTACCTCGTCCAGCAGGTGTCGTGCCTGGACTTCGCCGAGCTCGCGGCGCGGGTCATCGGCATGGTGCTCGACAGTCGGTTGCCCCAGTCCCCACCTGAAGCTGCGCCTGATGCAAAACACGCCAACACGAGGCTTGAACGGCATTGTTGCCCCGCACCCGGTGCCGACATGCTGGCCCCGCGTCCACCGCGCAGAATTCTCTGCGCGCGACAGGGGAGGACCATTGAAGAGACGAAGGATGATCGCGCTCGCGGCGGCGACCACCGCCATGGCCGGGCTGTTCCTCGCCCCCGCGCCCATGGCGTCCGCTGCGGCCACCTCGTGCTACGGCAGCGCCAAGACCATCAACGGCACCGACGACAACGGCCACTGGCCGCCCAGTGGTTCCACGTACACCACGTCCAACTGCAATGACATCAACGTCAAGATCACCCGGACGATCGACGTGCAGACCTGCTTCGCACCCACGAGCGGCGGCTACTACTGCAACGGCTGGCGCACGGTCTACGCCAACACCTGGGGGCTGGCCGCCACCGACGTCAGGGACGGCACCAACTTCTGGCTGCTGTTCACCAGCACCGACGTCCACGGACTCGCCGCCTACTGACTCCCAAGGGGGCTCTGGCGGCGGTCGCGTGCGCCGGAGTCCCCGCTGCAGTTCTCTTCACTGCTCTGACGTGTCGCGCGGGAGCGGGTCGGGAGCGGCGGAAGCGGTCTCCAGCCGAGTGGGCCGTCAGTCAGCAGCGCGGGTCTCGGAGAGGCTCACGGTGGGGCGGCCGAGTATCCCTGTCAGCACACGCTGCTGATGCTCCGTCAGCGAGGCCACGAAGACCACGACATCGGCATCGGCCCCTTCACAGGCTGCCGCAACTTCGCGGACCTTCCCAGAACTCAGCAGGGTCCGCGAGGAATACGGCAGGGCCATCTTCTTGACCCCGCCGTCCGATACGCCACGCCGTTGCACGGTCCGCCCGACGATACGAGCACCGCGCGCCGTCAGTTCCGAGGCCGCCGCATCCATGAGCGCGACGTAGCTCTTCTCCTTCGCGGAGAAGTAGCCGACGATCATGACATTGGCCCCCGCCACCTCGATGGGCACAGCCCGGCGCTCAGCGGACTCCGGTCCCCCACGGCGAGCCGGGCGCCGGTCGCGCCGCCGGAACTGATACATGCCTCACAGGCTAGCGGCGATCCGAGCACCACTCACTGCGTCGCACACCGGGTCCGGGCGCCGTATCGCCGAGTGCCGCGCGCGCCTGGGTACTTCGGGGCGTCAACTCGCCCTGTGGGCGACCGCCGTTGCGTCGTGTGTGCGCTCGTGTTCCACGCGGGCTGTTTCCAGAAGGTGCAGCCAGGAGGTGACCGTGGGCCGACGGCGCAGCAGGGCCCGGCGCTCGCGCTCGGTCATGCCTCCCCACACGCCGTGTTCGATGCGATGGTCCAGCGCGTAGGCGAGGCACTCGGTCAGTACGGGGCAGCCGCTGCACAGTATTTTGGCCCGGTTCTGCGCGGCGCCCTCGACGAACAGGTCGTCGGGGTCGGCCGTACGGCACAGTCCCCGGTCGCTCCAGTCGGTGCTCGTCATCTCGTGATGCCGTCCTCTCCCCTGGCCCCCGCCTGCGAGTTACCCCTCTGCCCTGGGCAACAGGCATATGACACTACGCCTTTCGAGGACGGTCACTCTATCTGCCGTAGACCACCACACCTTCGAGTGAGCGGTGCTTGCCTCCTGCACACAACAGCGCTATGGAGGTGCGTCGACGGCGTGCGGCCCGGTCCGCAAGCCGGATTGCCGGGCTTGCCATACCGAACCGGGCCCCGTTTGCCGTTCTTGTCCCTTTCGTATCGGTCGTTTTGGCGGAGTTGCCGTACAGAGGTTGGGTTGATCGCGCCTGAGCATCCAGGACGTGTGCCACGCTGCCTGGTCGGAAAGTGGCGGTCCGCGGAAAGGATCAGGGGGACGGTGTGCTCACGAATCTGCTGCCCGGACTGCGGGATGTGCGAGCGCCCCTGTCGACGGGGTGCATCTGGCTTCTGACGCTCTGGCTGTTCCTGGAGGAGCGGGTCCCGACGCGGCAACAGGCCGGCGGTGTGTGGGCCTCGCTGTATCGCTTGGGCGCCGTGGTGGGGCCCGCCGGGGTGCTCGCGGCCGGAGCCTTTCTCGCCTACCTCGTCGGCGCCATGCTCGCGGTCCGCGTCGTGCCCGTGAACACCCATGAAGCACCGAAATCCGCACGGTTCTGGAAGGGTGGCGCCACCCTCACACCGCGGGTGTCCCGGATCGCGTTCGACGACCTGATCTCGTTCCTCCAGGAACAGGGGCGCATCCCGGCTCCGTCGTCGGGCGCCGACGCGGCCGGGGAGCCCGCGCGAACCCAGGGCGAACGCCTGGTGATGAACCTCGTCGCCCGCGACATCCTCGGCGAGACGAGGCAACTGCGCACCAAACTCCTCATCGCCAACTACGACTTGTTCAACGAGTACGACCGCGCCGTGGGTGAGGCCGAGTTCCGCAAGAACGTCGCCTACGCCATCGTGGGTCTGACCGCCGCTCTGACCTGGCTCCACTCCCCTTGGTGGGCCCTCATGGTGGCCGTCTCCGTGCGTCTCTACCTGGCCGGAGTCGGCAGCGAACGGGCCGCCAACGACGTCCTCATCCAGGCCGTGGTGGCCGGCATCGTGACCCCCGTCGCGCTGGCCGGAGCCTCGGGCGTACCGGCCGTCCCCACCAGTCGCAGCCACTGGCCGGCGCCGCCCCCGCAGTCGAGCCCTTCCGCGGGTGGTGGCGGATAGTGTGCGAGCAGTTGCACGGCGCAAGCGGAAGGAAACCAGGAACCATGTCCCGGAACAAGCAGACCGTCGAGACCTATCTGGACGGCTTCCGCAAGAACGATCACGCACAGATCCTGAGCTGCTTGACCGATGACATCGAGTGGACCGTGTTCGGCGGCTTCCATCTGACCGGCAAGGAGGCGTACGACGCCGCCATCGAAGGCTCCGGCTTCGTCCCGCCTCCGCAGCTGGAGGTCGTACGCATGGTCGAGGAGGACGACGTGGTCGTGGCCGAGCTCACCGGAAACGTGAAGCGCGAGGCAGGTGACGTGATGCGCATGTCGATGGCCGAGGTGTTCCGCATGCGCGACGGGAAGATCTGCGAACGCCGCGCATGGGTGATCGAACTCAAGGAGAACGACTACCGCTGAGGTCGGCGGCCACACCGGTCGCTGCTTGCGGAGCGATCTGTATCCGCGTACTCGCCGCCGCCTCCGATCACCGGTCGGTCCGATCATCGAGGACCGTTGCGCGGAAGGCGGCCACCACGGGCCGCAGGTCAACCCGGTGCCAGGCCGCCCACAGCTGAACGGACCCCTCGTACCAGGGCAGTTCGCGTACCGCGACGCCGTCGGACGTGCCGCGCACCATGCTCTTCTGAATGAGCGCGAGGCCCAGTCCGGACGCGACCAGACCGAGCGCGGTGAGGGGGTCGGCCGCGTCGAGACGGATGTCCGGCGTGAAGCCGGAGGCGACGCACGACGCCACGAACGTGTCGCGCCACGCCGGATCCCGGGCGTCGCCCACCGCGATCCACGGCTGACCGTCGAGGACTTCGGGCGTCAGCTCCTCCGTCAGGGCGAGGGGATGCTTCTCGGGCAGCGCGAGCAGCAGCGGATCCCGGAGCAAGGACGCCGCGTCCAGGTCCGGGTCGTCCTCGGGCGGCGGCGTACGCACCAGGGCGATGTCCAGGCTGCGCTGACGCAGGCCCTCGAACTGCTCCGCCGACTCCTGGTCGTACAGCGCGACGTGAATACCCGGTCGCTGGTCACGCAGCGTGCGCAGGGCGGACGGCAGGACGCCTGTGTGCATGGCATCGGCCACGTAGCCGATGCACAGGCCGCCCTCCTCGCCGCGGCCGAGCCGTCGGCCGAGGTTCTCCAGCCGGTCGGCGTGGCGCAGCAGGGCGTGCGCCTCGGTCAGGAAGACCCTGCCGTCGGAGGTCAGCCGGATGCGCTGCTGGCTGCGTTCGAAGAGGGTGAGTCCCAGGTTCTTCTCGAGCTGGGCGATCTGCCGGCTGAGGGGTGACTGGGAGATGTGCAGCCGCTCGGCGGCACGGCCGACGTGTTCGGCTTCGGCGACAGCGACGAAGTAGCGGAGTTGACGCAGGTCAAGCATGTAGGACCTCGGAGGACTCAACTGTGTCCAAGCAAGTCTTGGACAGTCTCATCTACGGATCCTAGCCTCGAACACGCAAGCCCGACGGATCGCACGTTCCGTGACAGTTCCGTCTGAACCACCACCGCGAGGATCCCCCCATGAGCATCAAGTCCCTCCTGCCCGGCGCGCTCGGCTTCGGCACCGCACCGCTCGGCAACATGTTCCGCGCCATCCCCGACGAGGAGGCCGCGGCCACCGTCGAGGCAGCCTGGGACCAGGGCATCCGCTACTTCGACACCGCGCCCTTCTACGGCGCCGGCCTCTCCGAGATCCGGCTCGGTGACGTCCTGGCACAGCACCCGCGCGACGAGTTCGTCCTCAGCACGAAGGTCGGTCGCGTCGTCCTCGACGAGACCGAGGACCCGGCCGCCCGCGACCTCGGCGAGAAGGGCGGCCTGTTCGAGCACGGCCGCCCGAACAAGATGGTCAACGACTACACCACCGACGCCACCCTGCGCTCCATAGAGGACAGCCTCAAGCGTCTGCGGACGGACCGCCTCGACATCGTGTGGGTGCACGATGTCGCGCAGGACTTCTACGGGGACGAGTGGCTGGCCTGCTACGAGAGCGCCCGCACCGGCGCCTTCCGAGTGCTGCAGAAGCTGCGCGAGGAAGGGGTCATCAAGGCCTGGGGCCTCGGCGTCAACCGCGTGGAACCCCTGGAGCTCACGCTGGACCTGGACGAGCCGAAGCCCGACGCCTTCCTCCTCGCGGGCCGCTACACCCTTCTCGACCACGACCGGGCCCTGCAGCGTCTGCTGCCCGCCGCCGCGGCCCACGACGTCGACATCGTGGTCGGCGGCCCGTACAGCTCGGGCATCCTCGCCGGAGGTACGCACTTCGAGTACCAGAAGGCGCCCGCGCACATCATCGACAAGGTGGAGCGGATCAAGGCGCTCACCGAGCGGCACGGAGTCGGTATCAAGTCCGCCGCGCTGCAGTTCTCCCTCTCCCACCCGGCGGCGGCGGCCGCGATCCCCGGCGCGACGAGGCCCGGTCGCATCGCCGAGGACGTCGCCGCTCTCGGCGAGACGATCCCGGCCGCGTTCTGGACCGACCTGCGCGAGGAGCGGCTCATCGCGCAGGACGCTCCCGTCCCCGCCGCCTGACCCTTCCCACCCGCACACTCCCAGGAGAATCCCGTGGCCACGACCACCGCGTCCATCGACATCGCCGCATCACCCGACCGCGTCTGGCAGCTCATCGGCGGCTTCGACTCGCTGCCCGACTGGCTCCCCTACATCCCCACCAGCGACCTCTGTGACGGCGGACGCCTGCGCCGCCTCGAGAACGAGCAAGGCGACGTCATCATCGAGCGGCTCGAAGCCTTCGACGACCAGGCCCGGACGTACAGCTACTCGATCGTCCGGGCCCCGTTCCCGGTCACCGGCTACCGCTCCACTCTCACGGTGCACGAGACGCCCCGCCAGGACAGGGCCCGCGTGGAATGGTCCGGTACCTTCACGCCCGACGGCATCAGCGACAGCGAGGCCGTCACCCTGTTCCACGGCATCTACACGCAGGGCCTGGCCGCGCTGCACCAGACCCTCACCCGCGCCTCCACCTCGGTCTAGAGCCGGAGAGCCCGCAGATCCCCCTCATCGGCGACGAGTTCGGCCAGGGCACATGGGCAATTCCGGAGCGGAGAGCACACCGTCGGCGGCACCTCTCTAAAAACGCCTCTCTGGGGGCGAACGGCAGCGCGTGCAGCGGGCCGCCACCGCTGAACGGTGGCGGCCCGGCCGACGTCGGTATGGGGATGCACGGCCCGCGCGCGCAGTGCGCGCAGGCGCTGGGGGTTCAGACCCGGCTCAGGATTCCGTGCGCCTCGGCAGCCGCCAGTTCGGACGTACGAAGTGGCAGGTGTAGCCGTCGGGGTAGCGCTGCAGGTAGTCCTGGTGCTCCGGCTCCGCCTCCCAGAACGGACCGGCCGGTGCCACCTCGGTCACGACCTTCCCCGGCCACAGCCCGGAGGCGTCGACGTCGGCGATGGTCTCCTCGGCGACACGCTTCTGCTCGTCGTCGACGTAGAAGATGGCGGACCGGTAGCTGAGACCGATGTCGTTGCCCTGCCGGTTCTTCGTCGACGGGTCATGGATCTGGAAGAAGTACTCCAGGATCGTCCGGTAGTCGGTCTTCGTGGGATCGAACGTGATCTCGATCGACTCGGCGTGCGTGCCATGGTTGCGATACGTCGCGTCGGCGACATCGCCGCCGCTGTATCCCACCCGCGTGTCCAGCACGCCCGGGAACGTCCTGATCAGATCCTCCATGCCCCAGAAACAGCCGCCCGCCAGCAGCGCCTTCTCCTCGTTCCGGCTCATCGCACGCACCCTTTCTTCCTTGTCTCCGACAGACTCGCACAGGCGCCGCCGCGCGCACTCTCGGCGGTCCATCTCTCCCCCGCCTTCGCAGCGACACGGCACCGATCTGCACAAGGCCGAAAGTGCCGGTCGAAATTCCCGGTCGGGACCCTGGGCCCGGAGAGGGGTCAGCCGTGCCGCCGACCGGCAGGGCCGACCACCCCACAGGGCACCGATAACAATCGTGCAAGTTTCAAACAGCACTGGCCTGAGAATTTGTCATCGTTACCAGGCGTCCCTCTGACCGTGCTCAGTCTGATCGTGGCGATCGTGGTGGTCTCCTCGGGCGTGTTCATCGTCGGCTACCGCGGCGCCACGCGGACCTCCCTCACCGTGGCCGGTGGCGTCACCGGTGTGGGCGTCGCGATGATGCACTACCTCGGCATGTTCGCGATGCGGCTCAACGGCGACCTCCGCTACAACGTGTTCACCGTGGCCATGTCCCTGGTCATCGCCCTCGTCGCGGCGACAGCCGCCCTGTGGGCCGCCGTCTCCGTGCAGGGCGTCCTTCGTTCCCTCGGCGCCAGCCTCGTCATGGGCCTGGCGGTCACCGGCATGCACTACACCGGCATGGCCGCCGTGAGCGTCCATCTGCACACCGGCACGCAAGAGGCCGCGAGCGGCCAGTCCGGCGCCTCCCTGCTGCTGCCCATGCTCCTGGGCCCGGTCATCTTCCTCATCCTGGCGGCGGCCATCGTGATGTTCGACCCGGTCCTGATCCTCGGAGAGGGCGAGTGGAACAAGTCCGCCCGGGGACGCTCCGCGGCCGCGGTGAGCGGAACCCGCATGCCGGTGCCGGTGCCGGGCATCGAGACCGCGTCGGCGTCGACGGCGCACCACGGCCCGCAGGCCGACAGTTGGTCGTCCGCCTCCCCTCAATGGCCCGCCGCACATGAGCACGCCTCCCACTACATCGACACGGGCGCCGATGAGGCCTACAGCGTCCCGCGGATGGCCGAGTAGACCGGTTCCGTACTCTCCCTCGAAACGATCTTGAGACTAGGGTGCCGGGCATGACCTCCATAGTCCTGCGCGGCACCACGCTCCACTTCGACGACGCCGGTCCCTCGGCCGGGCTGCCCGTCCTGCTGATCCACGGGCATCCCTTCAACCGGACCCTGTGGGCCCCGCAGGTCGAGGCGCTCGTCACGGCCGGGCACCGTGTGGTCACCCCGGACCTGCGCGGCTACGGGGACAGTGGGGTCGACGCCGGCCCCGTCCTGCTCGCCGACTTCGCCGACGACCTCGTCGGACTCCTGGATCACCTGGGCATCGACCGGGCGGTGGTCGGCGGTGTCTCGATGGGCGGCCAGATCGCCATGGAACTCCAGCGCCGCCACACCGATCGCGTACGTGCCCTCGTCCTGTCGGACACCTCCGCGCCGGCCGAGACGGACGAGGGCAAGGCCTTCCGCAATCGGCTGGCCGACCGTCTCCTGGCGGAGGGCATGGACGGCTACGCGGACGAGGTCATCGGCAAGATGCTCGCCGATTACAACGTCATGGCGATGCCTGACGTCGCCGCGCACGTCCTGCGGATGATGCGCGCCACCGACCCCCGTGGCGCCGCGGCCGCCCTGCGCGGCCGGGCCGAACGTCCCGACTACCGGGACACCCTCGCCGCCGTGCAGTCCCCGGTCCTGATCGTCGTCGGTGCCGACGACGCCTTCACGCCGGTCGCCGACGCCGAGGCCATCCACGGCCTCGTGCCGCACGCGATCCTGACCGTCGTCGAGGGCGCCGGCCACCTCCCCGGTGCCGAACAGCCGGGCCGGTTCAACGCCGCGCTGCTGGACTTCCTCGCCACCCATGTGGCCACCCGTAGCTGAACACTGACTTCGCCCCGCCGTGGCGTCGCAAGGGGATAATCCTCGTCATGATGTCGGAGAGAGAGCGCCCCCGATGGTGGTTCGGGCTGCGCGGCGGAGCCTTCTTCCTCCTGGGAGGCGGGCTCGGCGTGATCGCGTACGGATTGTTCCGGCACCGGGCGCTCGGGGCGCTGCCCTGGGGTGGGCTGCTGTTCGGGACGGCCGTGGCGGCGACTCTCGGCGCGCTGTTTCCGCGTCGGCGGGAGGGGCGGCGTTAGGCGGTCTGCGGGCGCCGCCTGATCGACTGTGTGCCGGGGTGCGCAGGCGGGGGGCCGGGCCCGTCGCGGAGGACCCGTAGAACGGGCCGCTGCTGTCCTCATGGGCGCCGCGGGCTCCGGGCGGGGACTTGCTCAGAAGCGATGAGAGCAAGACCGGTTACAGCAGGAACTGCGAAGACGTGTCCGTCGGTATTTCGAACCACATGGTCTTGCCGGTCGGCATGCGCCTGCTGCCCCAGGCTTCGGCGAGCAGATCGAGCAGTTCGGTACCGCGTCCGCTCTCCGCGTCGGTGTCGGCCTCGCGGCGTACGGGGCCGGCGGGGTCCGTGTCCTCGACCTCGCACCGCAGGCGGGAGTCACGCACACACACGTTGAGCCGCAGGGGGCCGCATGTGTGGCGCAGAGCGTTGGTGACCAGTTCGCTGACCAGGAGCTCGGCGGTGTCGGCCAGGCCTTCCAGATCCCACTCGCCGAGTTGCGCGGTCACCAATTGGCGGGCCCGGCGGGCCGAGGTCAGTTCCCGCGACAGGGGCCAGGAGGCGTCCCAGGGGGTGACACAGGCCCGAGGCGCGTCGAACGGTCGTATGGGTTGCAGCGCGCGTGACCAGAGAGCCTGGTTGCGGGCGATCCACGACGTGGGTACGGCCGCTGAGGACGGGTCCTTCTCCTGAGCGCGGTTCGCGGCGTCCTCGTGCCCCGATTGCTCGCGCCGGCGGTAGAACCGGGCGAAGCGCCCCCGACGAGTGGTCGCCAGGAGATCGATGGCCCCCGGGGCCATGGGAATCAGTCCCTTCTTCACTGCTGGCGACGACGACTGCCGGAGCGGCTCGGATCCGTCGACCGACCGGTCCGAGCATGTGCCAGGTCACGCGTTCACGTGGCGCTCGTCACGATAACAAATATACATGTAGCACTCGTTACGGTAAATATGCATGCTAATGCTACTCATCCAGGCGTATGGGATGCATTCGGTCTTACGTCGCCACACCCTAGCCACAGTGGGGAGCCTTCATGCCACGGCCGACCGACCAGGCCAAACGCCTCGACCTGATCGACCGGGTCCGCGCGTACTTGATTCGCAACGGCCTGGCCGACCTCTCCCTGCGCCCCCTCGCGCAGGCCTTGGGTACGAGCGACCGCATGCTCCTCTACTACTTCGGAACCAAGGAAGGCATGGTCGCGGAGGCACTCGCCCTGGACGAGAGGCGCCCACTGCTGCGAGCCCGGAGCGTGTTCGAACACGTCGGATCCCCCCGGGACCCGGCGGAACTCCGCCGTTTCATGGAGGAGGTCTGGGAGCAGTTCCGCGCTCCCGACCTGCGCTCCGCGCTCCCCCTCTACCTCGAGATCATGACCGCCGGCCTGCTCCACACCGAGCGGTACGGGCCTGTCCTGCACGACATCCTGACCGAGTGGACCGGCCTGCTCGGCTCCGCCTTCCGCGACCTCGGAATGACCGAGGCCCGTGCCCGGACCGAGGCCGCCGTCCTGGTCGACGCGACCTTCGGTGTGCTCATCGCTTCGCTGCCCGACGGCGACCTGGACCGGGCCGACGCGGCCTTCCACGCCCTCCTCGACCGCCTCGAACCGGGCTGGCACGTCACCTGAGGCCTGTGGGACGACCACGACCGACGGATTTCCCACGCCGGAGGGATCACGAGACCTCACAGCTTGGCCCCGAAGTCCTGTGTCCACCACGGGCCGCCCGAACCTCGGTGCACACCCACCCCGATGTTCTTGAACGAGCAGTTGAGAATGTTCGCGCGGTGGCCCGGGCTGTTCATCCACGAATCCATCACCGCCTGCGGGGTCTGCTGGCCCATGGCTATGTTCTCGCCGTACGTGGACCAGCGGTAGCCGGCGGCCGTGATGCGCTCACCGGGGTCGGTGCCGTCGGGGTTGCTGTGGTCGAAGAAGTCGCGGGCGTCCATGTCCGCGGAGTGGGCCAGGGCGGCATCCTCCAGTTGCGCGTCCTCCGTGAGAGGACCGCAACCGGCGGCGGCCCGCTCCTTGTTCACCAGCGCGACCACCTGGCCCACGGTGGTCGACGGGGCCGACTGCGCCTGCGGTGTGCCGGACACCCGCCGAGTCGGCGGAGTCGAGGTCGCGGCAGCCGACGCACTCGGCTTGGCCGAGCGGTGTCTCTTGGAAGGCTTCGCCTTCGGCGATTTCGAACCGGACGCCGACGGAGAGGGAGAGGCCGATGCCGTGTCGGACGCGGAGGGGCCGGCGGCGCCGGGGGCCGAAAGGTCCATGACGGGGTCGCCCGCGGTCCGCGAGGAGGTCGCCCCGTCGGTTCGCGTTCCGGGCCCGATACCGAAGTACCAGAGTCCGCCGCCCGCCACACAGACCGCCAGAAGGGCGCCGCCGAGGGCCCGGCGCCGGACACGTCGGCGTCGGCGAGCCTCGCTGCGGGAGGTCGACCTGGCACCTGGCCCACGGTGCCCGACCGCCGCCGAGCCCGCTTCTCCGCGGCCCGCGGCGCCCGTGACCTGTGACGCCGAGCCTGCGGCAGCCATCCCGTCGGAGGTGGTACGCAGGGCCGCGAGCAGGCCAGGTGATGCGGCGATCAGCGCCAGGCCGGCCAGCAGTCCCTCCGCGGGCACCAACCCGCTCCACAGGCCGGAGCAGCGTGCGCAGTCGCGGGCGTGCCGGGCTATGCGCTTGCGCCACAGAGCCGAGGGCCGACCGTCCCAGGAGGCGAGGACACCACGCAGTTCCTCGCAGGGCGGCCGCGCGTCGAGGGCCCGTACCACCACGCGGGACGTCTCCAACTGCGCCTTCATCCGCTGTACCTGGACCGCCGTGTGCTGAGGCGACAGTTCCAAGGCCTCGGCCACCTCGGTCCGGGTCAGTTCACCGGCGCATTCCAGCCACCAAAGCGAGAGAACGCCGCGATCGTCGGGCTCGAGCCAGCGGGTCGCCAGCGCGGTCTCCCGGCGCTGGCCGGAAAGCTGGAGCCGCGCCATGGTCAGGTCCACGAAGTCGGCGCCGGGGTCCGCGAGGTCCTCGGCCTCCTCCACGGTGCCGGGGGCGCGCTGCCGGTCCTGCCAGTGCGCTCGGACCTGATTCATCGCGATCGCCACGAGCCAGGAGCGGAAGCTCTCCGGAGTACGCAGCCCCTCCAGACCGTCCAGGGCGCGGAGCATGGTGTTCTGCACGACGTCGTCGACATCGACGGAGCCGTTCAGAGCTCGCCCCACGATGTTGTAGACCAAGGGGAGAAAAGCGCCGACCAGGGCGTCCTGGGCCTCCGGGTCGCCCCCTCGGGCGGCAGTCACCAGTGCCGCCGTCGCCACCCCGTGCTGTCTCCTCATGAAAACTTCCCTGTCCTCGACTCCGAACGATGCTGCCGTCACCTGGGAGACCGCCCGCAGAACCTCGGATAACAGTTCTTCGGAGACTCGTTGCGGGAGACACTTGCCGTACCGGTCCGCCGGTCGCAATGGAAAAGGTCACATCCGGGCCACCCTGTCCGAATGAGTCGAGTCGGTATGGCGGCCTTGCCCGGATTCGGCCATGTACCTGTCGCGCGTGCCGCGCGGCCGTCCGCCGTAAGGCGAGCACGCACACCACTGGGACGCGGACCGCAACGGGCGCCTTGGTGCCCGCTGGTAAAATAAGGACACGCTTCGTGTCGCCGGGGCCCGTGCCGAGGGGTACGGGCCCCGGGGCGTTCCGGGCGTCAGACTGAGGAAGGTTCCCCCATGAACGCGAAGCCGCCGGCCCCTGGACGCTCCTCTGCTGGCGGGCACCAGCCGACGACAGCGCCGCAGGGCGACGTCTCGACACCGCAGACGGTCTCCACGGGTCTGCCTCCCGCGGCGTCGTTCGACGCGCTCGGACTGCCGCCGGAGCTGGTGACGAAGATGTCCGGCCTCGGGGTGACCGATCCTTTCCCGATCCAGGCCGCGACGCTGCCCAACGCGCTGGCCGGTCACGACGTCCTCGGACGGGCACGGACCGGTTCCGGCAAGACGCTGGCTTTCGGACTTGCCCTGCTCGCCCGGACGGCTGGCCGGCGAGCGGAGGCGAAGCGGCCGCTGGCACTGGTCCTGGTGCCGACCCGGGAGCTCGCACAGCAGGTGAGCGACGCGCTCGAACCGTACGCGCAGACCATGAACGTACGACTGGCGACGGTGGTCGGCGGCCTGTCGATCAACCGGCAGCAGGCGCTGCTGCGGACCGGCGTCGAGGTCGTCATCGCGACACCGGGACGACTGACCGACCTGGTGTCACGCCGTGACTGCCTTCTGAACCAGGTGCGGATCACGGTGCTGGACGAGGCGGACCAGATGTGCGACCTGGGCTTCCTGCCGCAGGTCTCCGACCTCCTGGATCAGATCCCTTCCGACGGGCAGCGGCTGCTGTTCTCGGCCACGCTCGACCACAACGTCGATCAGCTCGTACGGAACTACCTCCACGACCCGGTTCTCGCCTCGGTCGACCAGGTGGCGGGCTCGGTCGCCACGATGGAACACCACGTGCTGAACATTCACGGCGCCGACAAGTACGCGACGGCGACCGAGATCGCCGCGCGGGACGGCCGGGTGCTGATGTTCCTGGACACCAAGGCCGGAGTCGACCAGTTCACCCGCCACCTGCGGGCCAGCGGCATCCGGGCCTCCGCCCTGCACAGCGGGAAGTCGCAGCCGCAGCGCACGCACACGCTCGGCCAGTTCAAGAACGGTGAGATCAACGTGCTGGTGGCCACCAACGTCGCCGCCCGGGGCATCCACATCGAGGCGCTCGACCTCGTCGTCAACGTCGACCCGCCCGCCGACGCCAAGGACTACCTGCACCGGGGCGGGCGCACCGCTCGCGCCGGGGAGTCCGGGAGCGTGGTCACCCTGGTCACCCCCAACCAGCGGCGCGACGTGAACCGGATGATGTCCGAGGCCGGCATCCGGCCGATCGTCACCCAGGTGCGGTCGGGCGAGGCGGCCCTGACCGCCATCACCGGTGCCAAGCGCCCGCCGACCGGGCCGAAGCCCACCGGCAACGCGCCCTTCCGCGGCATCGGCACCCGTCCGGGGCGTCCCGCCAAGGAGTCCCGAAAGACCGCGGACGCCCGCAAGGCCGCGGAGGCCCGTGCGGCGGCCCGGGTGCGCAAGAGCCGCTGACGCCGGACGAGATGTCCTCAGCGGCGCCCGTCCCGCGCGGGCCCGGGGCGTGACGCTCCGGGCCCTCGCGTTCGATCGAGCCGGGTGAGGTCCGGTTCGTCGAACGATGCCGCGGAGAGCGCCCCCGTTCCCACGGCCCGGAAGGGTGTCCGTGCCTCGCCGACCTCGCCGGAGTGGTGTCCGGGTGCGCCTCAGCTCACCGCCTGCTTCACGAGCGCGCCGATCCGGTCCTCCGACTCGGGCGTCAGCTCGGTCAGGGCGAAGGCGGAGGCCCACATCGTGCCGTCGTCCAGCTTCGCCAGATCGCTGAACCCGAGCGTCGCGTAGCGCGCCTTGAACTTCTCCGCGCTCTGGAAGAAGCAGACGACCTTGCTGTCCAGTGCGTAGGCGGGCATGCCGTACCAGAGTTTCGGCGCGAGGACCGGAGCGACGGCCTTGACGACGGCGTGGACGCGCTCGGCCATGATCCGGTCGGAGTCCTGCATCTCGGCGATCTTCGCGAGTACGTCCCGCTCCGCCTCGGCGGCCTTGTCCGCGCGCGAGCTGCGGCGGGCCTCCTTCTTCAGCTCCTGGGCGTGGTCCTTCATCGCGGCCCGCTCCTCGGCCGTGAATCCCTCGTGCTTACCGCTTTCGGTGGTGCTCATGGCAGATGTCCCCTTGAGGATCTGATGTGCGGGATCTTTGGGCTCGTAGGTGGCGACACGCCACCATTCCATCATCGGCACGCAGCGTGCCGATGATGGAATGAATCCTCCGCTCAGTCGTCGGCATTGTCAACGGCACGGCACGTGCCGATAAGATGGCTTCATGACCGACCTGCCTGCCACGCCACGCCGCCGGGGCGCCGCGCGCACCGACGAACTGCTGCAGGCAACCCTCGATCTGGCCGCGGAGGTCGGTTACGCGGGCCTGAGCATCGAGGCCGTCGGCCGACGGGCCGGGGTCGGAAAGCACACGATCTACCGGCGCTGGCCCTCCAAGGCGGCACTGCTGCTCGACGCGCTGAGCCGGGTATGGACCAGCGACCTGGACTACCGCGACACCGGGGACGTCCGCGAGGACCTGCGCGAACAGTTCCTCCGTTCGGGCCTCGCCCTGTCCAGCCCGCCGATCGGCCCCGTCTACCGAGCGGTCATCGCCGAGGCGCAGGCCGATTCCACGCTACGGGCGACCCTGCACGAACGCTTCCTGGCCACCGTCGAGCAGAGCACCCTCGACAGGATCACCCGCGCCCAGCGCACCGGTGAGCTGAACGCGGAGGCGAACCTGGAGTTCGCCGCCGAGGTGCTGTGCGGCGCCCTGTACTACCGCAGCCTGCTGTCGAACCGCCCCATCGACGAGGACGCGGTCGACGGACTCCTGGACATGTTCATGGCTGCGTACGGAACCATCGGCCAGAGCCTGTCCGGCGCTTCGGCCACGGACCAGGAGGCTGCGGGCCGAGGGTGAGCGTCGGCGGGCCATATCGAACCCGCGGAGGCATGTTGGAGCGCACAGTTGGGCAGTGTGACGCGTCACAGACAACACGGCACCGCTGTGGGAACTTCAAGTGCCCTTCCTGCCAGCCGAGTTACCGATAAGCCGAGAGTGAGGTCCGGCCGACCGCACGGATTTGCTCGCTCGTCCCGTGTGTGCGTACGAGGTGGAACCGCGGGCCGGCGAGGGAACCGGCGAGAGGGGCGGCCGCATGCGGAGTGGAGAGGATCGAATGCGCTCTTTGGAAGCCCTGACGCTTGATCAGGTAGTCGATACGGCTCGCTATCCCCTGTCGGAACTCGCGAGCCCCAGGGGACAGGCCGTGGTTTCCCGTGCCCGGCGCGACCTGTCGACTCTCGGCTGCACCGTGCTGCCGGACTTCGTCCGCCCGTCACTGCGCGATGTGCTGCGGCAGGAGTGCTCGGCCATCGCCCCCCGGGCGCATCACGACGTCGAGACGGTGAACGTCTACAACATCGCGGTGGACTCGGCGCTGCCGGAGGACCATCCGGGCCGGAAGACCTTCGAGCGGGGTAACGCCTTCGTCGCGCGGGACCGCATCCCCGTGGACTCCCTCATCAGCCGGCTCTACTCCGACACGGTGTTCCGGCACTTCATCGCCGGCTGCTTCGAACTGCCGGAGCTGCACGAGCTGGCGGACCCGCTCTCCGGGCTGGTTCTCAACGTCATCGCGCCGGGCATGGAGCACCCGTGGCACTTCGACACCAACGAGTTCACCGTGAGCATGCTCACCCAGCAGGCGCAGGCCGGCGGCGTCTTCGAGTACTGCCCGAACATTCGGACCGCGCAGGACGAGAATTTCGACGACGTCCGGGACGTAGTGGACGGCCGGGGCGAGCGGTTGACCCGGCGCCTCCCCCTGCAACCGGGTGACCTGCAGTTGTTCAAAGGGCGCTACTCGCTGCACCGAGTGAGCCCGGTGCGCGGCGAGGTCGCGCGCCACTCCGCGATATTCGCCTACAGCGAGCGCCCCGGCGTCATCGGGAGCGTGGAACGAACCCGGCAGCTCTTCGGCCGGGTGCTGCCCGAGCACCTGGCGGCCGAGGGCCGTGCGGTCCGCGGCGACCGGCTCCTCGACTAGCGGGCGAAGAGAACCCGTAGTCGCCGTAGGCCGTTTCCCCCTGTGCGATCCCACGGAGGAGTAAGCCCTGTGCGTTTCGACGTGACCGGAAAAGTCTCACTCGACCACATCTACGACCAGCCCGACCCGCGAACCTATTTCACGGCGCTGCGCCCGCTCGACTACGGCGTTCCTCAGCAGGCCAAGCCCTACTTCGGCAAGATCATCACGGAGTACCGCGAGTCCCAGCACGTCGCGGTACCGAAGGTGCTGGACATCGGCTGCTCGTACGGAATCAACGCCGCCCTGCTGAAGTATGACGCGACCATGGACGAGTTGTACGCGCGCTACGGCGACGAGGAGCGTGCGGGTGAGACCCGCGAGGCCTTGCTGGCCCGCGACCGGGAGCTCGCTCGGTCACGCCAACCCCCGCAAGCGGTCCGCTTCGTCGGCCTCGACACCTCCGGCAGCGCGCTGTCCTACGCTCTTGAGGCCGGGTTCCTCGACGACGTGGTGCACGCCGACCTGGAGAAGCACGAGCCCACACCACGACAGCGCGCCCAACTCTCGGGTACGGACCTGGTGATCTCGACGGGCTGCGTCGGCTACGTCACCGAGCGGACGCTCACGCGAGTCGTCCAGGCGCAGGGCATCCGCCGGCCCTGGATGGCGCACTTCGTACTGCGGATGTTCCCGTTCGACTCCGTCGAGCGCGCGTTGGCGAGTCTGGGCTACCGGACCGTCCGCGTCGACGAGGTGTTCAGACAGCGGCGGTTCGCCTCCCCGCACGAGCAGGCGCTCGTGCTCGACAGCATGTCGGCCGCAGGGGTGGATCCACGGGGCCTGGAGGCGGAAGGCTGGCTGTACGCACAGCTCTACCTTTCCCGGCCGTACGACATCACAGATACCGACGATCCGAATCGAGAACAGAGTTGAAGATCAGTCAGGATGCGTCAGGCAACGCGACCTTCGCCCAGGAGGACAGCCTCCCGCGCGTGCCGCTGCCTACGCTGGATGCGAGCTGCGAGAGGTTTCTCGCCTGGTGTACGCCGCTGCTGACCGCCGACGAGCGGTCGGCGACCGAGGCGGAGGTCGCCGCCTTTCTCCGACCCGGTGGCCCCGGCCGGGTACTGCATGCCGCGCTGGAGGAACACGACGCCACGGAGGGCGTGCACAGCTGGCTCGACACCTTCTGGCCGTACCGCTACCTGGGCCGCCGGGACCGGATCGCCCTCAACGCCAACTTCTTCTTCCTGTTCCAGGACTCCGGCCAGGCGCAGGTGGAGCGGTCGGCCGGGCTCGTCGCCGGGGCCCTCAACTACAAGCGGCAGCTCGATCAGGGGCTGATTCCACCGGTGGTGCAGCGCGGAGCACCTCAGTCGATGGTGCAGAACAAGTTCCTGTTCTCCAACACGCGTATCCCCGGCGCGCGGCAGGACACCGTCCGCGCCCCCTACACCGAGGAGTGGCCTGGCCCGTCCGAGGCCCGGCACGTCGTGGTGTTCTTCCGGGGCGGCATGTTCCGGCTGGACGTGCTGGGTCCGGACGGTGTCCCGCACAGCCTGGACGACATCGAGGCGGGGCTGCGCGCCGTGATGAAGGCCGACCCGGCCGACGCGGACACCTCGGTGGGCCACCTCACCACCATGGCCCGCGCGGAGTGGGCGGCCGCCCGGGAGTCCCTTCTCGCCTGCCACCCCCGCAACGCCGACGCTCTTGACGATGTCGAGACCGCGCTGTTCTGCGTCGCTCTGGAGGACTTCGCCCCCGCGGACGTCCAGGACGCCTGTGACCAGCTTCTGTACGGCGACCGCGGCAACCGCTGGTTCGACAAGGCCGTGTCCTTCGTCGTCTTCGCCGACGGACGGGCGGGCATCAACGTCGAGCACTGCGAGCTGGACGGGACCACGATCCTCACCTTCACCGACGCCCTGCTCAACACCCCGGCAGAGGAGCAGTCCCGGCAGTCCGGAGCCCGCTCCCAGGGGCTGCCGGCGCTGGAGCCGATCGTGTTCGAACTGGACGACGCGCTGCGGGACCAGGCGCGCTCCGCCGCCGACGCGTTCGCGGCGTACGGGGAGAACACCGCGACCAGCACGTTGTCGTTCGCGGACTTCGGCAGCAGCGCGGCCAAGGTGCTGGGGGTCTCGCCGGACGCGTTCGTCCAGGCCGCCTACCAGCTCGCCCACCAGCGCGCCAAGGGGCACTTGGGCGCCACGTACGAGTCGATCGCCACCCGGCAGTACCGGCACGGGCGGACCGAGGCGATGCGCGTCGTCACCACCGAGATGGTGGCTTTCGTGGCGGCGATGGAGGACCCGGCAGCGGACGCGGACGCCCGGCGCGCCGCGTTTCGGGCAGCCACGGAGGCCCATGTGGCGCGCGCGAAGGCGTGCCAGGCCGGGCAGGTGCCGGAGCAGCACCTGTGGGAGCTGGAGCTGATCCAGCGCCGGCGGGGGGCCGAGCTCGGGGTGACCGAGCAGCCCGCGCTGTACCGGACGCCGGGCTGGTTGACCATGCGGGACGACTACCTGAGCACGAGCTCCGCGCCGTCCGTCAATATCCAGTACTTCGGCTTCGGGTCGACCAGCAGCCAGTGCATCGGTGTCGCCTATGTGCTGCTTCCCGAGCGGTTCAACCTCTACCTGAGCACGCCGTTGGCGGTCGCCCCGCAGATGCGGACGTTCGCCGACCGGCTCCGGGAGGCGATGGACGAACTCCGGGAGCTGCTGGCGCCCGAGCGGCCTGAGGACTGACGGACCCCGCCGCCGGACCGGAACTCACGGTCGGGGACCACGGTCCGGCGGCCCTCGCCCACCTCGGCAAACCAGGGCCTGTTGCGAACTGGATCGCCAGAAATACCTGTGTAGCCACCGACGTTGATCAGGTCATGAGTCAAGGACCCGCTCCTCGCCCACTGTCCGACGAAGCCCTCTCCAAGCTGCTCGGCAAGCAGCAGTTCGGTACCCTCGCCACTGTCAAGCGCACCGGCCATCCCCACCTGACCACCATGCTCTACAGCTGGGATGCCGAGGGCCGCATCCTGCGGTTCTCGACGACAGCCGACCGCGTCAAGGTCAAGCACCTGCGGCGCGACCCGCATGCAGCCCTGCATGTGCAGGGCGACGACGTGTGGTCTTTCGCAGTCGCCGAGGGCAAGGCCGCGGTCTCCGAGGTGACGATGCTTCCCGGTGACGAGGTGGGGCGGGAACTGCTCGGGATGATCCCGAAGGGCGCGGAGCCGGAAGACGAAGATGCGTTCCTGAGGCAGCTCGTCGCCGAACGCCGCGTCGTCATCCGGTTGAAGGTGGACCAGATGTACGGAACGGCGCTCGACATCAAGGATTGAGGTCCGCTGGGAAGGCGCTGGTCACAGCACCTCGTTGATGACGGCGACCAGGACGGTCGCTCAGCAGCGGACGGCCGATCTGTCGTATCGCGTTGATACGGCGCGGTGCCTCTTCAGGCGGCTGATTCCGCACTCCACGGCGTGGCCCTCACGGTAGTCGACCTGTCGAACTTGGCCGGTCGGCCGCCGAGGGAGCCGCGCTTCTTTCGGTTGCGGATGGGGTCGGTCTTCTCCGGGACGCGCAGTCAATTATTTGCGGCTGCTAGTATCAATCTTGCGCACGTACATGGACTTCCTTTACTGCCACTCCTAGCCTTCTTGCGTCCGCTCACCCCACGAGCCCTAAGGACGCACGCCTGTGACTTCCTCTCCCCAAGGCAGACCCCTGCGCCGCGGCGTAGCGGCATCCGTGTCATTGGCACTCGCGGCGGCCGGTACGGTCGCGGCCGTGGCGCTCGCCCCCAGCGCGGTCGCGGCGGGAGTGCCCGCCCCTTCCCCCGTCGGGATCTCCGGCCGGGGCGCCGATGTTCCGTTCAAGGAACAGGAGGCCGAGTACGCCGCCACCAACGGCGCCCTCATCGGTCCGGACCGCCTGTACGGTCATCTCCCCTCCGAGGCGTCCGGGCGCCAGGCGGTGACGCTGGACGCGACGGGCGAGTACGTCGAGTTCACGCTGACCGCGCCGGCCAACGCCATGTCGTTCCGCTACTCGCTGCCCGACAACGCGGCCGGCAGCGGCCGCGACGCGAGCCTCGACCTCAAGGTCGACGGCAACCAGCTCAAGAGCGTCCCGGTGACCTCCAAGTACGGCTGGTACTACGGCGGTTACCCGTTCAACAACAACCCCGGCGACACCAACCCGCACCACTTCTACGACGAGACCCGCACCATGTTCGGCTCCACGCTGCCGGCCGGCAGCAAGGTGCGCCTCCAGGTCTCCTCCACGAGCGCCTCACCCACGTTCACCATCGACCTCGCCGACTTCGAGCAGGTGGGCGCACCCGTCGGCAAGCCGTCCGGAGCCCTCGACGTCGTCGGCGACTTCGGCGCGGACCCGACCGGAGCATCCGATTCCACCGCCAAGTTCCAGGCGGCGGTCGACGCCGGCAAGGCGCAGGGCAAGTCCGTGTACATCCCGCAGGGCACCTTCCAGGTACGCGATCACATCGTCGTCGACCAGGTGACGCTGGCCGGGGCGGGCCCCTGGTACAGCGTCCTCACCGGCCGCGACCCGGTCGACCGGTCGAAGGCCGTCGGCGTCTACGGCAAGTACGCGAGCCAGGGCGGCAGCAAGAACGTCACCCTCAAGAACTTCGCCATCATGGGCGACATCCGCGAGCGGGTGGACAACGACCAGGTCAACGCCATCGGCGGCGCGATGTCCGACTCCACGGTCGACAACGTGTGGATGCAGCACACCAAGTGCGGGGCCTGGATGGACGGGCCGATGGACAACTTCACCGTCAAGAACAGCCGCATCCTCGATCAGACCGCCGACGGCGTGAACTTCCACATGGGCGTCACCAACTCCACCGTCACCAACACCTTGGTGAGGAACACGGGTGACGACGGCCTCGCGATGTGGGCGGAGAGCGTCCCGAACGTCAAGAACAAGTTCACCTTCAACACGGTGATCCTGCCGATCCTCGCGAACAACATCGTCACGTACGGCGGCAAGGACATCACCATCTCCGACAACGTCATGGCGGACACCATCACCAACGGCGGTGGCCTGCACGTCGCCAACCGCTACCCCGGGGTCAACTCCGGCCAGGGCACGGCCGTTTCCGGAACCACCACGGCCGCCCGCAACACCCTGATACGGACCGGGAACAACGACTACAACTGGCAGTTCGGGGTCGGCGCGGTCTGGTTCAGCGGCCTCAACGAGCCCCTGAACGCGACCGTCAACATCACCGACAGCGAGATCCTCGACAGCTCCTACGCCGCGATCATGAACATCGAGGGGGCGACCAACGGCCTGCACTTCGACCATGTGCGGATCGACGGAGCCGGCACCTACGCCCTCCAGATCCAGGCGCCGGGCACAGCCTCGTTCAGCAATGTCACGGCCACGAACATCGGCCAGTCCAACCCGATCCACAACTGCGTCGGCTCCGGCTTCCAGATCACCCGCGGCGCAGGCAACAGCGGCTGGTACGCCGACCCGCCGGTCTGCACGGGTACTTGGCCGGAGCCGAAATGGACCAACGGTGGGGTGCCGGGCGGGGGCACACCGCCCACCGACCCGCCCACCGATCCTCCGACCGACCCGCCCACCGACCCCACCCTGAATCTCGCCAAGAACCGGCCGGTCACCGAGACCAGTCACACCGACGTCTACCCCGCCACCAACGCCGTTGACGGCAACGCCGACAGCTACTGGGAGAGCGCCAACCACGCCTTCCCGCAGTCCGTCACCGTCGACCTGGGCGCCGCGAAAGCGGTCAAGCGTGTCGTCCTCAAGCTTCCCCCGGCGGCCGCGTGGGCCACGCGCACGCAGACCCTGAGTGTCCAGGGCAGCACCGACAACTCCACGTTCACCACACTCAAGCCCTCAGCCGGGTACACGTTCGACCCGTCGAGCGGCAACACCGTGACCCTGACCCTGTCCGGCACCCCCACCCGCTATCTGCGTGTCCTCATCACGGGCAACACCGGCTGGCCCGCGGGACAACTCTCCGAACTCGAGGCCTACAGCGGCTGAGTTGACTACGGGGACTCTCCTCCGCGTGCCTCCGTGTTCCTCCGTGTTCGTGGCGGCCCCGGCCCGGATCTCTGGTCCGGGCCGGGGCCGCCAAGGGCTTCCGTCACGGGCCGGTCAGGCCGACGGGCTGATGAGCTTCTCGGTGACCCACCGTGCGACGTCGGCGGGGTAGGGCGCCGGAATCCCAAGGACGATGTGCCTGAAGCCTGCGGCGAGCGCGTCACCGATAGCGTCCCGGGTCATGTCGGGCCGGTCGTAGGAGACGGGCAGGACCATGGAGCGGGAGATCGAGGCGGGGTCGCGGCCGATCTCGGCGCAGTAGCGGTCCAGCAGCGCGCCGCGACGGACCGCGTCGTCGATGTCGCCGCCGGGGATGTTCCACAGGTCGGCGTGTTCGGCGACCACGCGCAGCGTCGCGGACGAGCGTCCGCCGATGAGGATCGGCGGGTGGGGGCGCTGGACGGGCTTGGGGTTGCCGAACGCTCCGGTGAGCTGGTGGTGGGTGCCGAGGAAATCGAACGGCTCCTCCTCGGTCCACAGCCGCCGGATCACCGTACAGGCTTCGGCAAGGCTCCCGACGGCGTGCGCGGAGTCGTGGAAGGGCAGCCCGTGTGCCGCGTACTCGCGCCGGGCCAGGGGATGGCCCGGGCGTGAGCCGGCGCCGATGCCGAAGTCCAGCCGTCCGGCGGAGACGATGTCCACGGTCGCGGCGATCTTGGCGAGCATCGCGGGCGGCCGGAACCGGTTGCTGGTCACCATCACGCCGAGCCGCAGCCGTCGGGTCTGGGCGGCCAGGGCGGAGAGCAGTGTCCAGCCCTCGTACGTCGGTCCGTCCTGGTCGCCGAAGATCGGCATGAGGTGGTCGAACAACCACGCGTGTTCTATCTGTGGGATCGCATCCGCCTCGCGCCAGACCCGTAGGACGTCGTGGTAGTCGACCTGCGAGGGGGCGGTCATGATGCCGAAACGGGGCCGGGGTATGTGCGGCATGGGTCCATCGGTCCTTTCGACGCCGGCGACGCCGACCGCAGCGCTCCGGCAGGCTGGAGGAAGAGCGGTCGCTCGGCGGGCGCCGGGCACCCGCGCGATGTCCGCGGACTCGGGAGCAACGGCGCGGAGGGCGACCCCGGGTGATCAGCGGCGTCGCCGCGACGGGTCGAGGAGCGCGGGCGGAGTGTCGAACTTCTCGTGGGCGGCGAGGTCGGTGCCGGGGGCGACGACCGCGTCGATCGCGTCGAGGACGTCGGTGGGGAGCACGGTGTCCGCGGCGGCGAGTTGCGCGTGCAGGTGGTCCGGCGTGCGGGGGCCGATGAGCGCGCTCGTCACGGCGGGGTGCGCGGTCACGAATCCGAGGGCGAGCTGGATCATGGTCAGACCGGCCTCGTCGGCCACCGCGGCCAGTCGCTCGACGGCGTCGAGCCTGGCCCGGTTGGAGGGGAGGGTGGTGTCGAAGCGTTGCGGCATGACCGTCGAGCGGTGAGTCGTGACGTCCAGGCCCTCGCGGACGGCGCCCGACAGCCAGCCCGAGGCCAGCGGGCTCCACACCAGCACACCGAGCCCGTACTGCTCGGTCACGGGCAGTACATGGGTCTCGATCCCCCGCTGCAGGATCGAGTAGCTGGGCTGTTCGGTCACGTAGCGGCTCAGGTGGTGTTCGCGGGCGGCCCACTGGGCCTGCACGAGGCGGTAGGCGGGGAAGGTCGAGGAGCCGAAGTAGCGGATCTTTCCCGCGCGTTGCAGGTCGGTCAGGGCCGACAGCGTCTCCTCGTCGCTGGTGTCCGGGTCCCACCGGTGGATCTGGTAGAGATCGACATGGTCGACGCCGAGACGGCGCAGGCTGTTGTCCAGCTCTGTGACCAGCCAGCGGCGCGAACCGCCCCGGTGGTTGCGCTCGTCGCCCATCGGCATGCCGGCCTTCGTGGCGAGCACGATGTCGTCGCGGCGGCCCGCGATGGCCTTGCCGACCATCTCCTCCGACTCGCCGTCGCCGTACATGTCGGCGGTGTCGATGAGGTTGACCCCGCCTTCGAGAGCGGCATCGACGATGGCGGTGGCCTCGTCCTGGCCGGTGCGCCCGATGCTGCCGAAGTTCATCGCGCCGAGCGCGAGGGAGCTGACCTGAACACCGGTGCGGCCCAAGGTGCGGTACTGCATGACCGTGACTCCTCCATTGCGGGTGAAGCGTGGTGGCGGCGTGGATTGGTTGCCTGGTCCCTGATCTGCCATCATGGGCAAACGGAACGCCGTCCCGTTTGACGATACGGAACACTGTCCCGCTTAGCAAGGCGATACGGGACACCGTTCCGTTTGGCGGCCGGGTCACGGAGGGAAGGGCGCGATGAACGACAGCGACGAGAGCGCGGGGCAGCCGGCCCGGCCCAGACGAGCCGATGCCCGGCGCAATCAGGAGACGCTGCTCGAAGCGGCCGCCGCGGTCTTCGCCACGTCAGGCGTGGAAGCGCCCGTACGCGACATCGCGGCCAGGGCAGGCGTCGGGACGGCCACGATCTACCGTCACTTCCCGACGCGGGCGGATCTCATCGTCGCCGTCTACCGGCACCAGGTCGAAGCCTGTGCCGAGGCGGGGCCGGCCCTGCTGAGGACCTGCGCATCCCCCCATGCCGCGCTGGCGCAATGGATCGACCTCTTCGTCGACTTCCTCGTCACCAAACACGGACTCGCCGCCGTTCTCCAGCCCGACAACACCGCCTTCGACGCCCTGCACTCCTACTTCCTCGACCGCCTTCTCCCCGTATGTACCCAACTCCTCGACGCCTCGGCCGTCTCCGGCGAGATCCGGCCCGGGCTGACGGCGTACGAACTGATGCGCGGCGTCGGCAACCTCTGCATCGGCGCCCACAACGACCAGCGCTACGACGCACGACGCCTGGTCGAACTCCTCATCGCGGGCCTGCGCCAACCCCACTGACCACGGCCCGGACAGCCGCCCGGGCCGACCACGAGCCCAAGCCCAGGTCGAATCGAGTTCGAGGCCGATCACGCCGAGCCGCCCACGGGCCCACTCAGTCGGTGAGGCCCAGAGCTCCCGCCGCCTGGATCGCCAGCCAGACCTCGGCCAGGGCCCCCGTCGACGTCAGATCACGGTCGGACAGAGCGCCGAAGCGGCGCAGCCGGTAGGCGAGGGTGTTGGGGTGGATGTGGAGGGCCGCCGCGGCCGTCTCGGTGCGGCGGTCCCGCTCCATCCAGGTACGGGCGGAGACCAGCAGCTGCGAGTCATGGGTCTCGTCGTAGCGCAGGACGTCACCGAGGACGTGCTCGACCAGCGCGCTCAGGACAGCGGGGTCGTCGGGCAGCCACCGGCCCGCGCCGTCGTCGCCGTAGTGGACGACGGGACGGCCCGACTCGACGGCTTTCGACACCGCCCAGAGCGCCTCGCGCTGGGCGACCTTGAGTGCGGCGCCCGGCCGGAAGGGGCGGCTGGTCCCGGCTGCCACCGCCGGGAGCTCACCGACGGCCGCCGCCAGCTCCGGCGCCCCGAGGACGTAACGGTCCTCGCCCCGGGTGAGGAGGAGATGAGGCCGGTCCTCCAGGCAGCGCAGCAGCGCCTCGTCGGTGGTGTGGCGCACGATGAGGAGGACGGTGTCGCCCTCGATCGCGTGCCGAGCGAGCCGGCGGCGGGCCGCCTCCGGGTCGAGCACCTCCTGCAGCAGTTCGGCGAGTGTCTCCGCGCCCTCGCGGCGCAGCGTCTCGCGCTCGTTGCGCACCATGGCCAGCCGTAGCGCCGCCACGGTGGCGATGTGCTGGACGACGGCGAGTCCCGCGGGCCGGGCGCCCGCGCGCTCGTACGCGACGAGGAAGCCGGCAGGGCCGCCGGGCGCCGGGACGGGGAGGACGAATCCGCCGGGAATCGTCGGCGGAGCGTCGACGGACGTGGGCAGGACGGCGGGATCCGGGACGGGGACCCCGGGCAGGAGCGGGCGGCCCTGAGGTGTGCAGAGGAGGACGTCGTAGCCCGACAGGCCTTCGAGCCGGCGCAGGAGTGTCGGGGTGTCGAGATCCTCCGTGACCAGCCAGCGCAGCGCGCCGAAGACCTGGAGCTGCGCGCCCAGCCGGTGCCGGGCCTCCTCCTGGGCCGAGGCGGCGACCTCCTGGGCCACGGCGATGAAGGGAACGGCGAGCGGCACTTCGAGGACCGGGAAGTCCCGCTCCTCCGCCGCCTGGAAGAACGCGTCGTGCAGCGGGGGCATGTGCAGCTGCGCGGAGAGCGCGAGACCGGATGCCCCGGCGTCGTCCAGCCGCTCCAGGTAGGCGCGCTGTTCGTCGGCGGTACGGGGGATCGCCAGGCCCGCGGTCATGATCACCTCGGCCCCCAGGAGCCACGGCGTCGGATCGACGAGCTCGCTGGCGTGCGCCCAGGAGACGGACCGGTCCAGACCGCCGCCCGCCTTCAGCGTGAGCTGCAGGGCCGGGGAGGAGAGCAGGTCCTGGATGGTGAGTTTGTTGCTGGCCACAAATGACATCGTACGCATCTGTGATGGACACCATTGTCGCAGGTCACCGGGGGCCCCACACTGTGGAGGCCACCGATTTGAACGGTGCACTAACGGACACTGGAGGGCCCGTGACGACCTCGGTCACCGAAATCGAGACATATGGCGTCGAGCGAATCCCAGATGAGGACCGCACGGCCCGGCCGATCGACCTGTTCCGGCTCGCATTCGGCGGTGCCAACACCTTCGCGACCTGTGTGCTGGGCGCCTTCCCGATCCTCTTCGGCCTCTCCTTCTGGCAGGGGCTCGCGGCGACCGTCCTCGGCCTGGTCGCGGGTGCGCTGCTGCTGGCCCCGATGGCACTGTTCGGCCCCGCAAACGGCACGAACAACGCCGTCTCCTCCTCCGCGCACCTGGGCGTGCACGGGCGGGTCGTCGGCTCCTTCCTCTCCCTGCTCACCGCCATCGCGTTCTTCTCGATCTCGGTGTGGTCCTCGGGAGACGCGCTCGTCGGAGGCGCGCACCGGCTCGTGAACCTCCCCGAGTCGGACGTCACCTACGGCATCGCGTACGCGATCTTCGGCGGACTCGTGCTCGTCGTGTGCATCTACGGGTTCCGCTTCATGCTGCTGGTCAACAAGATCGCGGTGCTGGCGGCCTCGGCCCTCTTCGTGCTCGGCGCGTTCGCGTTCGCCGGTGACTTCGACCCCGGATACGCGGGCGCCTTCGCCTCGACCGCCGACCCGCTGTTCTGGCCGTCCTTCATCGGCGCCGCGCTGATCGTGCTCTCCAACCCGGTCTCCTTCGGCGCGTTCCTCGGTGACTGGTCGCGCTACATCCCCGCGAACACCCCGCGCCGCCGGGTGATGGGCGCCGCGTTCCTCGCCCAGATCGCCACCCTGCTTCCATTCGTCTTCGGCCTGGCCACGGCGTCGATCATCGCGACGAAGGCCGCGAAGTACGTCGACCCGGCCGCCCCGAACTACGTGGGCGGACTGCTGGCGATCTCCCCCGGCTGGTATTTCCTGCCGCTCTGCCTGATCGCCCTGATCGGCGGCCTGTCCACCGGCACGACGTCCCTGTACGGCACGGGGCTGGACTTCGCCAGCGTCTTCCCGCGCTTCAACCGCGTCCAGGCCACCTTCTTCATCGGTGTCCTGTCCATCGGATTCATCTTCCTCGGCCGCTTCGCACTCAACCTCACGCAGTCCATCTCCACCTTCGCCACGCTGATCATCACCTGCACCGCGCCGTGGATGGTCGTCATGGCGCTCGGCTACGTCACACGGCGCGGCTGGTACGACGCCGAGGCACTGCAGGTCTTCAACCGGCGTCAGCGCGGTGGCCGCTACTGGTTCGCGCACGGCTGGAACTGGCGCGGCATGGGCACCTGGATCGTCAGCGCCGTCGTGGCCCTCCTCTTCACCAACCTGCCGGGCCAGTTCGTCGGCCCGCTGGGCAACCTCGCGAACGGCGCGGACATCTCGCTGCCGGTGGGCCTCGGTCTGGCGGTCGTGCTCTACCTCGCCGCGCTCGCCCTGTTCCCCGAGCCGCGCGCCGTGTACGGGCCCGCCGGCCCCCGCTTCGTCGGAGCGACCGACGCCGACATCGCGCCGATCACCGGTGGCACCGAGGAGCAGACCCCCGAGCCCGCCGCGGCTCTCTGAGTCCTCACCGTCACCGACACCCCCGACTGGGCGCCCGGTCCTGACCGCCGGGCGCCCCTGACCAGGAGCAGCGCATGAGCACCACCACCGTGCAGGAAGTCCGGACCGCCGCGGACGCGCTCGTCGCCGCTTTCGCCGAGGGCCGCCTCGACGACTACTTCGGGGCCTTCGCGCCGGACGCGACGTTCGTTTTCCACAGCACGCCGCAGCGGCTCGGCTCCACTGCCGAGTACCGCGCCCTGTGGCAGCAGTGGGTGGAACAGGACGGCTTCCGCATCCTCGGGTGCACCTCGTCCGCGCAGCTGATCCAGCCCTTCGGCGACACGGCCGTCTTCAGCCACGACGTGGAGACCCGAGTCGCCACCAACGCCGGCGAGGAGACGGTCCACGAGCGGGAGACCATCGTCTTCGCCCGCTCCGCGGACGGCGCCTGGGCGGCCGTCCACGAGCACCTGTCCGCCCGTACCACCGCCTGACCAGGAGAGACGTTCCATGAGCAGCACGTTCCGCAACTACATCGACGGTGCTTTCGCGGACGCCGCGGACGGCCGGACGCTCGATGTGGTGGACCCCACCACCGGTGATGTCTACGCGACCTCCCCGCTCTCGGGGGCGGCCGATGTCGACGCGGCGATGGCGGCAGCGGCCGCGGCGTTCCCCGTCTGGCGTGACGCGACTCCGTCCGTGCGGCAGCGGGCGCTGCTGAAGATCGCCGACGTGATGGAGGCACGGGCCGAGGAGCTGGTCGCCGCGGAGAGCCGGGACACCGGTAAGCCGCTGCATCTGACCCTCAGTGAGGAACTCGCCCCCGCGATCGATCAGGTCCGCTTCTTCGCGGGCGCGGCCCGGATGCTGGAGGGCCGCTCGGCCGGCGAGTACATGGAGGGGATGACCTCGATCATCCGCCGCGAGCCGGTCGGTGTGTGCGCACAGGTCGCGCCGTGGAACTACCCCCTGCTGATGGCGGTGTGGAAGTTCGCCCCGGCGCTCGCGGCGGGCAACGCGGTGGTCCTCAAGCCCTCGGACACCACTCCGGCCTCCACCGTGCTGATGGCCGAGATCATCGGCGGTGTCCTGGAGGAGCTGGGCCTGCCCCAGGGGATCTTCAACGTGGTCTGCGGCGACCGTGAGACCGGCCGCCTGATGGTGGAGCACCCGACCCCGGCGATGGCCTCCATCACCGGTTCGGTCCGTGCCGGCATCCAGGTCGCCCAGAGCGCGGCCAAGGACGTCAAGCGGGTCCACCTGGAGCTCGGCGGCAAGGCCCCGGCCGTGGTCTTCGAGGACGCCGACCTGGCGAAGGCGGTCGAGGACCTGGTGGTCGGCGGCTTCTTCAACGCCGGTCAGGACTGCACGGCCGCGACCCGCGTCCTGGTCCACGAGTCGGTCCACGACGAGTTCGTCGCCGCCCTCGCCAAGGCCGCGGCCGAGACGAGGACCGGTCAGCCGGACGACGAGGACGTGCTGTACGGACCGCTCAACAACGCGGGCCAGCTCGCCCAGGTCAGCGGCTTCATCGAGCGCCTGCCCGAGCACGCGAGGGTCGAGGCCGGCGGTCACCGGGTCGGTGACAAGGGCTACTTCTACGCCCCGACCGTCGTCTCGGGCCTGAAGCAGGACGACGAGATCATCCAGAACGAGGTCTTCGGCCCGGTCATGACCGTCCAGTCGTTCACGGACGAGGCCCAGGCCGTTCAGTACGCCAACGGTGTCGACTACGCGCTGGCCTCCTCGGTGTGGACCAAGGACCACGCGCGGGCCATGCGGATGTCGAAGAACCTCGACTTCGGCTGCGTGTGGATCAACACCCACATGGCACTCGTCGCCGAGATGCCGCACGGCGGGTTCAAGAAGTCCGGCTACGGCAAGGACCTCTCCGCGTACGGCTTCGAGGACTACACCCGGATCAAGCACGTCATGACGTCGCTCTGACCGAGCGTTCCCTGCGGCAGAGGGGTGAGCGCGGCGTCTTCGCCGTGCTCACCCCTCTGCCGCAGGGACCGGCCCGTCAGCCGTGCGAGACGTTCAGCCCGTAGAACGCGACGCGCGCGCCCTTCGTCGTGCTGTCGGAGGACGACTGGTTGTACGAGCCGGCCTTGAAGTACTGCTTGTACGGGAAGAACGACGACGGAATCGGGTAGTGCGTGGTGCTGCCGTTGACCGTCAGGTCGATGGTGTTGCCGCCGGAGACGGCGATCGTGTACGTCCACGTCTTGCCGACCGCCACATGCCCGACGGTGTGGGGTGTCTGACCGCCCGACGGTGAGTTCTCGGTGCCGACGACGATGTCGCCGCTGGAGCGGTAGTACAGCTCCACCAGCGGTTTGGTGGATGATCCGCCGGTGCCGAGGTGGATCTGACCGACGCACACGTTGGAGGTCACCGACACCACCCGCAGCGTCGCGCTCAGCCGGTGGCTGCCGCTCAGTGACCAGTTCGCCGCGCTGCCGCTGCGGTTCATTTCCCGCAGTTCGGAGCGGGCGTACGAGGAGTTCGGCGTCGTGACGCCCTTCTCGGGCGCCCAGAAGGTCATCGCGCCGTCGCGGGTGTCCGTGTAGAAGTACGCGTCCTGGTAGCCGTTCGCGCCCTGCAGCCGGGACGAGGAGATGGTGGTGGGCGAGCCCGGGGAGCCCACGGGCTCCTGCAGTTGCCAGACGGAGAGGTCGAAGTTGCCGCCGGGCGCGACATTCGGGTCGGCGGCGCCCGCGCCGCCGGTGCCGAGGACGGTCGCTGCGACGACGACGCCCGCGACGGTGGCCGTCGTCAGAAGGCTGGAACGGGTCATGTTGACGTCCTTCGCTGATCGTGGGGGACGGAAGGCGTTCCGCGGGTCCGGTGTGAACCGGTCCGCCCGGTGATGGCGGCGTCCCTCCTGGCGATCGTCCGGACCAGACGGCAAGGGACCCACTGTTCATGTGAGTGAACAACGCGTTCACCTGTGAACCTGCGTGTGCCGTGACGCTAAAGGTCTGAACCAGCGCCGTCAAGAGGTCGCGTGCCTGGCCGCCCTGGAATCAGGGGACTTGAGACCGGGGGACCGCGAAATCAGGGGGCCTCGGAAATCGCGGCCAGCCCCCGCCGACCGGCCGGCCGAACCGTGCGTCAGCCGCCCCGTCGACCCGACGCGCGCTCCGACGACCGCTCCCCCAGCGTCCACCGGGCCAACTCCCGGCTCGGGACGACGATCCCGTCGTCGGCCAGCCACGTCACCAACAGCCCCAGCGGCGCGCCGTGTTCGGACATCAGCACAGCCAGGGCACGGGCCGCGTCATCACCGGGCGGACGGTGCAGCACGGTGCGCACATAGCGCTGTCGCGCCCTGCCCACCGCCCGACCGAACCGCACCCGTTCGGCATGCAGCCGTCGGCGTGACAGGGGCGCGTCGCAGACGGGGAATCCCGCGACGCCACCGAACACTTCGGCCGCCCGGCACACCATGTCGTCGAGAAAGTCCAGGGGCACGTGTCCCGTGATCAGCCGGGTGAACTGGGCTGTGACGAGCCGCCGTACGACGTGGCCGGCGCCTCGGGGACCGGGCACGACCCCGAGCCCGAGGAGCAGCGCCAGCGATCGGGCGGCATGCGCGGCCGCGTCGGCCGCGTCATCACCCAAACGGCCGGCGACCCACTCCCGCAGCTCCGCCATGTCCGGGAACCCGGTCGCACCGCCGCCCGCCCTCGCGGCCGCCGCGACACCCTCGGCCCTGACCAACAGGCCGAGGCAGCCTTGGTGACGGTGCGTCAGGTCGAGTTCGGCCAGGGGCAGCAGGCGGCCACAGAGGCAGCCTGGGGAGCAGTCGGGGGAACAGTCCGCGCCGAGGTCGTACAGCAGCCGGACGAGGACCGGGCCACCGCCCTCGGGACCGCCGCTCTCGCGGACGACCACCGGAACACCGCACGCCGCGAGGGACTTGGCGATTCCCGTCGCCCGGCCGCACCCGGCCTCGTCACCCTCGACGAGGCCGACGAGGCCGGCCGCGTCGACTCCGGCCGCGCGGAGCATCCCGAGGACGTCGCCGAAAATTCGCTGGTATCCGTGTTCGCGCGAGAAGGCCACGGCCGTGACGCACTCGACGGAGCCGGGAGTCTGCGGCCCGAAGGGATTGATGCCGTGCGGGTGGACGCACCACTGGGACATCACGGCGGGCGAAGCCATGGCGAGCCCTCCTCTCCGAGGCCAGTTCCACCATCGGTGCGGGTGCGCGAGCGCGGTCGCCTCGTCCGCCCCGGCGACCGGTCCCGCGGGCACCCGCGCATATCCGTGATCCACCAGGTAATCGGCGGCGAACGTATCCGAGCATCCTGCAAACGACCCCATGACATCAATAATGACAGGTGTCATGACAGCAGTCATGCCCGGAGCCATCTCCCGAAGGAAGTCGGCCCTCACGGCGAGAATCAGTCGGTCGATAGGTCGGCATCAGGTAACAAAACGCCCCAAAACCGAGGCATGACTCGACCCTTGACAGGCTGAGTCAAGTTTCACATGATTAGGTCGCTCGCCGACAAGATCATCAAAAAAGGGGATCCCCAATGCTTCGCAAGCGCATCGTTGCCGCCGCTATCGCCATTGCCTTCACCGCTCTCGGCTTCGCGTCAACGAACGGCGTCGCCACCGCCGCCGCGCCCACCGCCGCCGCGCAGACGCAGACCCCCCTGATCGGCTTCCCGCCCTGCTGCTGAGCCTGCCCACGCACAAAAAAGTGTTCTTGCCGGGCGGGCGCTGCGCGTCCGCCCGGCAAGAACACTCCGCGATGAGGGGAACCACTCCCCCGCGCCCCGCGTACGGGGCCGGCCCTACACCGAACGCTGCCCCTTCAGGAGCGGCCCTCTGGCCCGGTCCGAGGACTGGTAGCCCAGACACCGCATACCTTCGCGGTACGCCTTGACCGCGCGCTCGGCCTCGCCCTGGGCGTCGAGGAACTCCGCGAGCTCGGTCCACACCCGGGCCGCCTGCCGGCCGGCGCCCGAAGCCTCCAGGCTCAGCGCCGCCCGCTCGTACGCCTGCCGCGCTCTCGCCGCGTCACCCTGCGCACTGCGGGCCGCCCCCAGGATCAGCGTTGCCCGTGCCGCCTCCAGACGATGCCCGTCCCCCAGCCCCCGCAGCGCCTCCAGCGCACAGCTCTCGGCCTCCTCCGGCTCGGCGAGCAGCAGCGCCACCCGCGCGAGTTCGGTCTGGCAGTACGCCATGTCCACATCGCCACCGATGCGCCGGAAGGACTCCACCGCTTCGGTGAGCAGTCCGCGTGCCTCGACCGGCTGCGGCGGGTCGGCCTGCAGCAACACCGCCGCGTGGGCCGTACGGAGCCGGGCGACCGCCCGCTCGTTGTCGCTCTCGGCGTACAGCGCCTGGGCGCGCTGCACCAGGCGCAGCGCGTCCGAGGTGCGGCCGGCTTCGTACGCGACCATGCTCGCGTTCCAGTAGGCGGCGCCCAGCGCCTTGCGGTTGTCCAGCGCCGAAGCCCGCTCGACGGCCATCTCCGCCAAGTAGCTCGCCCGGTGGATGTCGCCGCGTTCGCAGTACAGGCCGACGATCGTGGAGATCAGCTCGATGCCCTCGGGGCTGGGAACCAGGTCCAACTGCTCGAGCACGGCGAGCGCCTGCTCGCCTACGTCGATCGCCCGCCCGAGGTCGCCGAGTTCGCGGTAGCAGCGGCAGACCGCGATGAGCACCGCGGTCCTGTCCACCCGCTCCGCCGCGGCTCCGTCGGGCCAGGTGCGCAGACGCTCGTAGAGACGTACGGCCTCTTCCAGCTTTCCGGATCGCTCCAGCCCCTGGGCGAGTCCCCATGTGGCGCCGACCGTCAGACCCGGGTTGCCGGAGGACCCGATCCTTTCCAGGAGTGCCGAGAAGCGCTCGACGGCGTGCTTGGCATCGCCGTTGGCCAGCGCCAGCTCGGCGTACCGCACCTCCAGCTCCAGCTCGTCGTCCTGCTGGCGGCCGAGATAGGACAGCAGCTCGGACTCGGGACACTTGAGCTTGACCGCGAGCTTCGAGACGACCTCGGGTGACGGAATCCGCTTGCCGGCCTCAACCAGGGAGACATAACTGGGTGAGATGCCGTCGCCGGCCAACTGTGCCTGCGACAGCCCCTGCTGGCGCCGGAGCGCACGGATTCTCCCCCCGAGGGACTGATGGTCCGCCATCACTACCTCTATCCATATCGATGGAATCTATTTTAGCATTACACCAAACGAGACGGACAGGTCAACAAGATTTGTCACTAAAGTGACCGATTGAGCGCGAAAGCCTCACTGCCCGTAATAGGCCGTGCAACTCGAGTTACTTTACCCCCAGTGCGCTGGGAATCACGCTCGGTACAACTTCTATTGACCATTGGTCAGGATGTCCGTGCTCTGCCGTTCCATTCGTCCACCACGGCCGGAATGTCCTTGAGCGTCGCCACGACCGCGTCCGGCTCGCCGCCCCGAGCACCCAGTTCCTCGGACGGAATGGAGCTGTGCGGCACCAGGATCGTACGCATCCCGGCCTCCCTGGCCCCGTACACGTCCTCGAAGAGCCGGTCGCCGACGAACACGCACTCGGCCGGCGAGTCCGCGCCGAGCTGCTCGACGACGGCCGCGAAGATCTCCGGATGCGGCTTGGTCCAGGCGACCTCACTGGAGTAGACGGCCGCGTCGAGAAGTCCCAGCACCCCGTCCCGGTCGAAGATCTCCTCGTGCCACTCGGCCGGCCACAGGGTGTTGGAGAGCACGCCGATCCCGTAACCACGCTCACGCAGCCCCACCAGCATCTCCGAGCCGTCCGGGTCGAGCAGCGTGTGCGCTTCCCATGCCTGCCGGTAGGCGGCGAGAGCCCGCGGCCCGGGCGTCACCCCGGCCCGTTCGAAGACCTCGTCGAGAGTGGCCGAGCTCTGCGTTTCGCGGCAGCGGGCCATCAGCTCCCGTTCCGCGGCGAACAACCGGTCCGCGACACCCGCCGCCTCGTCTGCGGCGACCCCGTCGATGGCTTCGGCGGCCGCCCGCCAGATGCCCGGCAGATCCACGGTGTGCCAAGGGGTGAGCGTGCCCGCCCAGTCGAACACCACATATTTGACGGTCACGCCGACTTCTCCTTCTGTTCTTCCTGGCTGTTCCGGCCGTTCTGGCCGTCCTGGCCGTTCTCGATTTCGCTGTCCTTCGGGTACGCCTTCTCCCGCACCCCCAGCTGCAACAGCACGAGCCCTCCCACGCATCCCGCGAGCAGACAAGGCCCGACGGCCCACCAGCCGTCGGCCGCCGTCACCGCGAGCCCTACCAGCGGCGGCGCCGCGAGCGCGCCGATGCTGCCGAACTGGGCGACCAGGCCATTGGCGGCCCCCAGATCCGAACCGGCCCGTACGGTCAGGGGAATCGCGGCGAACACACAGGCCACCACCAGCTCGTTGGCGAGCGCGATCACCAGGGCGCTGCCCACCGAGACCCCGAGCCCGCCCGCCCCCGCGAAGGCGGTGAGGGCTCCGGCCGGCATCAACAGGGCGACCAGGAACAGGTACTTGACGCCGACCCCCCTGACCAGCAGCCAGCTCGCGAGGAAACCGCCCGCCACCCCGACCAGAGAGACCGTTCCGGTGAGCGTGCCGGCCGCCCCGGCGGCAAGCCCGAACTCCTCGTGCAGATAGGCAGGGTAGAGGGTGACGACGGTGACGATCGACCCGCTGATCGTGGCGAATCCCGCGCCCAGCGCGGCGGGCCTGGCCAGCCGTGCGATCCGGGCACCGGGCCTGACGGCCGCCGGTGTCCCGGAGGCCTCCCCGCCGTCCGGCTTCCCGGCCGTCGACTCGCCCCGTGCGCGCGGCAGCCGGGTCATCGCCACGGCGACGAGCAGCGTTCCGGCCGCGGTGAGCATGAGCCAACTCTGCCAGTCCAGCCGGCTCGAGAGCAGCCCGCCCGCGAACGATCCGAGCGCGAGCCCCACCGGCATGAAGGTGCCCCAGATCGCCAGCGCCCCGGTCAGTCTGCGGCCGTCGCCGAGGGCGAACAGCAGCACTGGCGCGACGATCACCACGACCACATATCCGACGCTCTCCACGAGGCGCCCGCCCAGCATGGCGGCGAACGTTTCGGTACGGGCGCAGAAGAGCCCCGCGAGCCCCATCAGGACGAGCCCGGCGATCAGCATCCGGCGCGGGTCGAGCGGCCGGATCAGGTAACTGACGAACACTCCGAGAACGGCCGCGACAAAGGTCACCAGCGAGGCGATCAAGGCTACTTGGGCGAGAGAAAGATGAAGATCCGCACGGAGCGCGACAGATACCGGTGATATCTTTCCCATGCTGGTGGCGGCGGTGACGCCCGCCAGGTAAATGAGAGCGAACTTCCACCAGAACGCGCGTGCCTCGCGCCTTTCGAAGCTCACTTCCCCGCGTTCATCCCCGCGTTCATCCCCGCGTTCTGGCCGGTGTCCCTCTGGGACCGGATCGATTTCTCCGTCGCCGAACGCGACTTCGTTCTCCGCTGCCATGAAGCCCTACCCCATCCTGAAACTGTCGGAGGTCTGTCCTGTGAGCACGCAATTCGGCTACGACGTCGGCGATCCCGTTGGGGCCGCGTGCGACGTGGTGGTACTCGGGTCGCTCGTCATGGACCGCAAGTACTTCGCGGCGGGGACGTTCGCGGCGGCACTGCCGGTCTGGGGCGTGCAGCGCCAGCACGGCGGCGTAGGACGCAATGTCGCGGTCAACACCGCCCGGCTCGGCGGCCGTACCGCGTTCGCGGGCCTGTCCGGGTTCGGGCAGGACGCCGTCGATCTGGAGGCTGAGCTGAGTGGGCTCGGCGTGCACCTCGAAGTCCTGCGCACCGCAGCCGGCATAGGGCGCTTCGACGTGCTGCTCGACGAGCGGGGCCGCCAGATCACGTCGACGATCGAGCTCCCGGACCCCGCGGCCGCCAAGGCATTGTGCGGGCCCGACCTGGGCGCCGTCATCGGCCGGGCGAAGGCGGTGGTGGCCGAGGGCGGCCTCGACGAGGACGTGCTCGCCTGGGTGTCGCGAGAGGCCCGGCGGAACGCGATACCGATGTGCTGCATGCCCACGCGCCAGGCCGACTTCGGGCCGCGTGCCCAGTTGCTCGGGCTGTACGACGTACTCGTGCTCAACGCGAAGGAGGCCGCGCCCCTCACCGGCCGGCCGGGCGAGCCCGCCGAACAGGCCGAGCGGCTTCTCCTGCGGGGGCCGCGGGTGGTCGTGGTGACCGCCGGGGCGGACGGCGCCGCGGTGGCCTCGGCGGAACGGCCGACGGCCGTGACGCTGCCCGCCGAGGCCGGGCCCTGCACGGACGACACCGGGGCCGGCGACGCGCTGGCCTCGGCCTTCCTGCTCGCGCTCGTGAACGGCGCGAGCCCCCGGGCCGCGTTGACCCGAGGGCTGCGTGCGGCCCGGCTGACCATCGGCTGCCGGGAGAGCACCTGCCAAGCGCTCACGGCGCGATGAAGCGGGTGGTGGAGGACACCCGGTGCGCGTGCATCGTGATGCCGTCCGCCGCCAGCGCCCGCTCGACGGTCTCGTCGTCGTAGGCGGCGAGCCCGGCGTCGGTGAGGATCCGCAGGTCCGTCGAGTGCATGGGAATGTCCTCGACACGGGCCTGGCGGATCTCGCCGACGTTGTCGCCCGAGAAGCCCTCGGGCATCTCGTAGGCGCTGTCCGCGAGGAACGCGAACATCAGCAGGTGGTAGCCGCCCTGCTCCCACTTGCCGGTGAACTCGTATACGGCGAACAGCGAGCAAGACCGTACGGCTATCCCGGTCTCCTCGCGAGCCTCCCGCAGGGCGGCTGCCGCGGCGGCCTCGCCGGGCTCGATGCCGCCGCCCGGCAGCAGCCAGTTGTCAGCGTACGGGCCCTTGAGCTGGCGGATGAACGTCACGGTCCCGCCGGGGCCGGGGATGACCAGCAGGGCGGCGGGCAGTGCGCGTGCGAATCGTTCCATGGGGTGTGCGGTCCTCGTTCAGTACTCGGTCGGCCAGCCGTCCGGCGGGATCACCAGGGCGAGCCCGATGCGTTCGCCCTCGACCTTGCCCTTGCGGTAGTACGGCTCGGCCTGCGTGGTGAAGCCGTATGTGGCCAGGGCCTGGCCGGGGTTGGCGAGGTCCGGGCCGGCGATGATCACCTTGGAGCGTACGTCGAACACCATCGCCTCTCGCACGAGCTCCTGGCTCGGCTGGTCCGTCTCGATGTACGCGACGAACTCGCCCCGCGCCTTGATCGAATAGCGTACGGACCTGATCGGGTACCCGAGGCCGCGCAGGTGCGCGTACATCAGGTACTCGTTCTGGAAGCTCATCAGGGTCAGGCCCGACTCGCCGCCCGCCACGATCGTCGGCCAGGGCGCGCCGGGCGTAGCCTCGACCGAGGTCACCGTGAGCACATTGCTGCGCCGCGCCTCGGCGTAGTAGCCCTTGAACTCGCCGAACGGGCCCTCGACTTCGTCCCGCGCCTCCACGTGGCCGGAGACGACGTGGGTGGCGTCGTCCGGCACGGGCGGGGTCCCGCCGACGCCGAGCGGGCGTCCGAGGAGTCGGGAGGCGATCGCGTAGTCGTCTCCCTCGGCGGGCAGCCGGGAGGCGGCGACCACGGTGATCGCCGGATCGGCGCCCAGGAAGATCGAGACGGGCATGGGGCGGCCCGTCTCGTGCCAGGCGAGCATGTTGCGGTGACCGTCGGTGCGCGGGTCCAGGAAGATGCGCGCCTCGCCGGGGCCGACCACCTGGATCCGGTAGAAGCCCATGTTGACGCCGCTGCCGTCCGGCCGTGACGTCACCCCGACACCCGCCGTGATGTACGGTCCCGCGTCGCCCGGACGATGCTGGAGGATCGGCAAGTCGTCGAGCAGGCCGGGAAGTTGCTGACGGAGGACCGGTCCCGCGCCGGCGGGCGACGGGGCCGGGGCGGGCGACGCGAGCCGCCGCGCCATCTCGTCCAGGTGCTTCTCCTCCGTCGTGGCGAGCGCCGCCAGCAGTACGGCCCGGGGGTAGGGGTGGCACAGCACGCTGCTTCCCGGCCGCTCGGCGATGTCGGTGAACACCACCGTGGGCCGGGCACCGTGCGCCTTCTCGATGTCGGCGAGGGTGCGTGCCGCCTCGACGCGGCTGCTGATCCGGCGGTCGTACGTGTAGAGGTCGACCGCGTCGTAGCAGGCGGGCAGGCCGAGCCCGGCGGCGGAAGCCGCCGGGCTCAGCCCACTGCCCTCGAATCCGGGCCTGGACGCGGTCATGTGCGCACCCTCGGCTCACGGGGAAAGGGCCGGCATTTGTCGAGGGACTCACGCGTCGTCTCCCAGGGGAAGACGATCCAGTCGTCGATGACTGCTGGGCAGAAGTCCGGTACATAGGCGCTGAGATGGTTGCGCACCACCGCGGCGAACCGCACGTCGTCCCCGGCGATCCCCTGCTCGGCCAGGAACGCGAGCACCACGTCGGCGGTCGCCCCGGTGCCGACGATGTCGTCGACCACCAGGATCTTGTCTCCCGGCTTCAGCGCCAGGCCCGCGGAGGCCTCGATGACGGGCCGCTGCTTGGCCGCGTACCGGCTGTCGTCGGCGGTCCTGCGCACCCGCACGGTGTGCATGACCTGCACGTCCAACGCACAGGTCAGGTACCCGGCGGCGGTGAGCCCGCCACGCGCCACCGCCAGGACGGCGTCCGGAACGAAGCCCTCGGCACGCACCTCGTCGGCGATGTCGTCGGTGAGCTGCCCGAAACCCGCCCAGTCCAGCAGGTAGGCGCCCTGCCGGGACCACATCCCGGGCTGCTCGCCCGCCACACCCGGCTGCTCCGTGAGCGCTGCCTGACTCATCCTCGTACCGCCTTCGCGATGTGGTCCGTGTCGATCTGCACCGAACGCTCGCGGGCGTGCGGCACGTTCTCCGCCCGTCCCGCGCTGGTCACCCGGATGAACTCGGCGGTCGCGCGGAAGGCGTCCAGGTCACGCGCCCCGGAGTAGCTCATCGCCGACTGCACGCCGCCGGTGAGTGCCCGCAGGGTGCGGGCGAGCGGCCCGGAGGCGGGGAAGGTCGCCTCGACGCCCTCGGGGACGTAGTCGTCGACCTCCTCCTGGGTGACCTTGCCGCCGGCGGCCTTGCGCAGGGTCAGTTCCATGCCGAGGGACACGAATCCGTTGCTGACGCGATAGTGGCGGCCGTCCCGTTCCACCGGGGTGGCCTCGCTCTCGTCGGCGCCCGCGAGCGCCGAGCCGAGCATCACCGCGTGGGCGCCCGCGGCGAGGGACTTGGCGATGTCGCCGGACTGGCGGATGCCGCCGTCGGCGATGATCGTCACGCCGGCCGTCTCGGCCGCGGCCGCGCAGTCCAGGACAGCCGTGAGCTGGGGCACTCCGGTCCCCGCCACGAGGCGGGTGGTGCAGACGCCGCCGGGGCCGATGCCGACCTTCACCGACTGGGCCCCCGCCGCCGCCAGGTCGCGTACGCCCGCCGGCGTGGCCACGTTGCCCGCGATCAGCGGGATCTCCGGATATGAGGCCCGCAACTCCTCGACCACGGCGATGACTTGATCGCTGTGTCCGTGGGCGACGTCGACGAGGAGGATGTCCACGCCGTGCGCGACGAGTTCGGCGGCGCGCTCCCGCCAGTCGCCCGTGACACCGACGGCGCCGCCGACGAGCAGGCGCCCGTCCGCGGCGACCGTGGCCTTCTCGGCCTGCTTGGTGGAGAGCTCCACGGACTTGACCGCGTCGAGTTGCTTGATCTGCTGCTCGACGGTCTGCATCCGGTGCAGGATGCCGAGGCCGCCCTGGAGTGCCATCGCGGCGGCCATCCGGTCGCCGGTGCACCACTGGGTGTTGGCTGAGATGATCGGCACCCGCAGCCGTACGCCCGGCACCAGTTCGGAGCTGGTGTCGGCCTGCCGGCGGCTGGTCAGCGAGGTGCGCCGGGGCACGAACAGGACGTCGTCGAAGCTCAGTCCGGTACGGGCCGGTTCGGTGATCCGCATGAGTGTCTCCCTCCCCCTCAGTCGCGGTCGGCAGCGGTCAGTGCGAGCAGTTCGGCCCGCATCGGCGCCTCCGCGAGCGCGCCGCGCCACACGGCGGTCGTCATGGTGGCGGGCGTACGAATGCCGCGCATGGCCATGCACAGGTGCTCGCCGCGGCCGATCACGGCCACGTCGGGCGAGCCGGTGAGCTTCTCGACGTCGTCCGCGATCTGCTGCGACAGCTGCTCCTGCGACTGCAACTTGTGGGCGTGCTGGTGGGCGATGCGGGCGAACTTGCTCAGGCCCAGCATCTTGTCCTGCGGCAGATAGCCGATGGTGATCCGGCACGAGAACGGCAGCAGATGGTGCTCGCAGAGCGACCAGACGCTGATGCCGGACACGGCGACCAGGCTGCCGCTCGCGGTGGTCCCGAAGACGGTGTCGACGGAGCCCGGGTCGTACTGGGTGAACTCGCGCCACCAGCGCGCATAGCGGGCCGGGGTGTCCTGAAGACCCTCACGGTCGGGGTCCTCGCCTATCTCCACGAGCAGCCGCCGCGCGATCGCCTCCAGCGGGTCCCGGCCCGCCGTGTCGTCCGGCAGAGCCAGGTCGTCGGTCAGTACTTCGATGCTGCTGGTCATCAGATACCCCGCTTGCTTCCCCACACGTTGACGTGCAGCCGTCCCGACAGATTCCATTTGCGTGCGATCACGTCGTCAGCCAACGTGCGCATACCGTGCTCGATCTCTTCGGGGGACTGTCCCCGGGGCATGATCCAGACGTTCTTGAGGCCGAGTTCACCGACGAGTGCGTCGACCTCGGCGAGGTCGGAGCCGTCGGCGCAGACGAACTTGAAGGCCGCGGTGGGCAGTTCGGAGAACCTGCGCAGCACGTCCGGGACGATGCGCCGGTCCTCCGCCACCCCGGAGTGCGCGAGTTTCGGCGACACGTTGAACCGGACTCCGGTCTCCACCAGCGCGTCCGTGGGCATCACGGTGCCGTTGGTCTCGAACTCCACGGCCACACCGTGCCGGCCCAGCGCGCGGACCACGGGCAGCACCCGGTCCTGCTGGCTGAGCGGCTCACCGCCGGAAATCACGATCAGTTCGACGCCGAAGCCGAGCAGCCGCTCGGTCACCTCGTCGACGCCGAGTGCGTGCAGCTCATCGGCGGCGCGGTACGCGATGCCGGTGTCCGACTCGCCTTTCCAGTCCCAGGTGTACGGCGTGTCGCACCAGCGACACGTCAGATTGCAACCCCCGAGCCGCAGGAACGCACACAGCCTTCCGGTGGAAGGCCCTTCGCCCTGTACGGCGCTAGGTGGGTCCGAATATCTCGTTGACCACGAGCTTCGGAACCGCCATTGACACCACCCCCTCTTGCCCAACCGGGCGTTGTCGCCTACAAGTTGCTGTCCGTCAGACGGTTTCGAGGGCACCCGGCCGGTACGTCGCCCAAGTCTTCGGCGTCTCCGAGACCCGTACGGCGGTCAGCTCGGGGAAGTCCGCCACCCAGGAGCGATGGATCCACATGGCGATGTGCTCGGCCGACGGGTTCTCGTCGCCCAGGACGTCGTTGAGGTGCCGGTGGTCGATCGTGTCGTCGATCCACTTCTTGAAGACGGCCAGCTCGCCGTAGTCCCGCACGAAGCCGGGCTCGGTCAACTGCTCCGGAGCGGCGGAGAGTTCGAGGACCACGATGTAGTTGTGGCCGTGCAGCCGGCCGCACGGGTGGTCCGGCGGGAGGTTGGCCAGCTGGTGGCTGGCCGAGAAGTGGAACTCCTTGGTGATGGACAGCACGGCGCGGTCCCTCTCTTTCTCGGGAAGCATTTTCACGAAGGTTCGTCACGCGGACTGCTCATGGAGAGGTCCGGATGCGCGAGTGGCTTGGTCGGCTCACATGACGTCGAGTGCCGCGTCCGCCCTGCTGCGGCGCTCGAAGAAGCGCAGCAGCCCGAGGGCCAGCAGCCCGTAGCCGAGTGCGACGAGCAGCTCCTGTCCGAGGCTCGACCACACCTCGGCAAGCGGGGCGCCCGCGAACAGTGCGCGCAGCGCCTCGATGGAGTGGGAGAGCGGCAGCAGGCTGCCCGCCGTGCTCATCCAGCCGGGCATGGCGTCCCGCGGCAGGTTGGCGCCGCTGAACAGGATCAGCAGGGTGAAGGCCGCGTTCGAGATGACGAACACATCACGGATGCGGACCGCGAGCGCGCCCAGCATGAGGCCGAACAGCGCACAGGACGTGGCGGCGACCACGAACACCTGGACCAGGCCGAACAGGACGCGCGGCGGCAGGTCGAGCCCGAGGGCGAGCGAGCCCGCCAGCATCATGAAAGCCATCACCGCACAGCCATTGAGGATGTACGGCAGCACCCGGCCGCCCCAGATCAGTCCCCGGGAGCGGGGACTGAGCAGCACCGCTCCCAGCGTCCCGTAGCGGCGCTCGTTCGCGACCGCCATGATCGCTCCGTACACGCACGGCACGCTCGTGGCGAGCACCGCGTTGCCGAGCAGGTAGAACCGGTCGTCGGCGACGCCGAGGCTGCGCCCGACGTGGACGAAGAAGAAGATCTGGAACAGCGGGCTGACGAGCAGCGTGCCGATGAACATCGGCGGTGTGGTCCAGTTGAACAGGGCGCGGTAGGAGATGCCTCCGCCGCGGAACGTCAGGCGCAGGGCGCGGGTCACTGAATTCATCACTTGTCTCCGTTCCGGGCGCTCAGGTGAGGGCGAGGGTGCCGGCGCCGCGGGCGCGGCGCTCCACCCAGACGAGGGCGACCAGGGCCAGGACCACATAGAGCACGCCGAGCCCGAGGGCGACGGCCGACGGCCACAGGACGGGCCCGCCGGACGTGGCCGCCTGGACCGCACGTGCGCCCCAACTGGTGGGCAGCGCCCAGGTGATGGGGTGCGTCCAGGCCGGCAGGGTCGCGGTGGAGACGAGCATCCCGGAGAGCATCCAGACCGGCGAGTCCAGTGCGTTGGCGAGGGCATTGGCGTTGCGGAGCAGCACGAAGGTGGCCGCCATCAGCAGACCCATCATGCCGAGGGCCACCACGCAGACCAGCAGCGCGGGCACGAACAGCGCAGGCGCGGCCGGGGTGAAGGGCACACCGAACAGCAGGACCCCCCACAGGATGGTGGCGACCATCGAGTAGACGCCGACCAGGGCGGTCGCGAAGGTGATGGGGATCAGGATCAGGGAGAGCCGGGTCGGCGCCGACACCAGTGTCTCCAGCGTTCCCATCCAGCGCTGCTCCTGGATGGCGCCGCCGGAGCCGAAGAGCACGGCGGACCAGACACCCATCAGGCCCGCACCGACCGACGCCTGCAGCAGCCGGTCCGGGCTGTCCCCGGCGCGGAAGAGGTAGACGGCCAGGGTGGCGAAGACGAGGGGGGTGAAAACCGCCATCACCAACTCCACGCCGGAGCGCGACAGATGCAGGACGTGCGTGCGCAGACCGACGGCCATCAGCCGCCAGAATCGTTGCAGGGAGAGCCCGTTCATCACTGCTCCCCCGTAGCGCCCGAGGCACCGATGATGGAGACATAGGCGTCTTCGAGGGTGGGTTCGCGGCTGGTGACCTTTCCGGTGCGCAGCCCCGCGAGCGCCGCCATCACGGCTCCGTGGTTGCCGGCGGAGGGCTGGGCGTGCACGGTGACGGTGTCGACCGGTCCACGGGTCTCCACGGTGACCTGTTCGACTCCGGGGGTCGCACGCAGCGTCCGGAGCTGGTCGTCGCCCGCGGCCTCGTGGACCTCCACCTCCAGGACGTCGAGTTTGCGTACCCGGTCCTTGAGTTCGCTGGGGGTGCCTTCCGCGCGCAGGGTGCCGGAGGCGATGACCGCGATGCGGTCGCACAACTGGTCGGCCTCGGCCATGTAGTGGGTGGTCAGCAGGACCGTGGTGCCGGCCGCGACCAGGTCGGCGACCATCTGGCGCAGTTCGCGGGCGGCGACCGGGTCGACGCCGATGGTCGGCTCGTCGAGGAAGAGAACCTCGGGGCGGTGCAGCAGGCCACGCGCGATGTGCAGCTTCTGCCGCATGCCGCGCGAGTAGCCCTCGACCCGCTCGCTCTCCCGTCCCTTGAGGCCGACGGTCTCCAGCAGTTCGTGGATGCGCGGGAGTTGCTCGCGCGCCTCGACTCCGTACAACTCGGCGAAGTAGCGCAGGTTGTCGAGGGCAGAGAGCCGCTCGTACAGGCCCCGGTCGCCACCGAAGACGTACCCGATGCGACGGCGCACCTCGACCGGATCGGTCGCGACGTCGTGGCCCAGCACCCGCGCGCTGCCCTCGGTGGGCAGCAGCAGGGTGTTGAGCATCTTGATCGTGGTGGTCTTGCCGGCTCCATTGGGGCCCAGCAGTCCGAACAGCTCGCCGCGGCCGACGGTGAAGGAGACACCGCGGACGGCTTGGATCGTCTTGCGTTGGGGCCGCAGCCAGCCGGTGCGCGTGTGGTAGGAGCGGCACAGGCCGGCGGCCTCGATGGCCAGGTCGTGGTCGGTCATGGTCGCCTCGTCTCAGTCGGTGGGGGATGACGCCGGGGTCCCGGGCAGTTCGAGGAGGCCGAGGTCGAGGGAGTCGTCGAGGAACGCGCTCACCGATTCGGGCCGCACCCCTGTCGTGGCGGCCGCGTCGTCGAGCGAGCGCTCGCCGTCCAGCGCCAGCAGCAGCTTCAGCCAGTCGCTGTCTTCCTCCAGGACGTATTCGAGGGCTCCGTCGACCGCGAGATACCAGGTGCCGGAGCGGTCCTGGAGCAGCGTCGCGTTGTCGGCGAGGGCGGGCACGCTCTTCCCGTCCCAACGCGGCGGCGCGAACACCAGAGCCTCGATCTCCGCCACCTCCGCGTCGAAGTCGCCGAAGGGGTGCTCGGGTCGGACCGGGGGCAGCAGGTGCGCGGTCTCCGCGAGCGGCGGGGGGACGTCGGCGACCATTCGGTCGAGCAGGCACAGGTTGAGCAGCGGCAGCAGTCGCTCGACGTGCCCGGCGAGCGGTGCGTGCTCCAGGCGGGCCAGCAGGCCCCTGACGCGGTCGGCGTCCAGGAGCGTGCGGCCGTGTTCGGTGGAGAGGGCCTCCTCCACCAGTGCGGCGTTGTCCTGGGTGAGCATGGCGATGAACGGGCGGTGGGTGTGCTGGACGCCCTGGCCGTAGAAGAAGGGCACCTTGGGGCGGTGCACCACTTCGGGCGGCAGCAGGTCGGCGACGGCCTCGCGGACGATGGCCTTGTCCCACAGGAGGCGTTCGCGGCGGGCGGCCGGGATGGAGGCGACCAGCTCGATCAGCCGGCGGTCCAGGAACGGGACGCGCGCCTCGGTGCCGCTGCCCGCCGCGGTGCGGTCCTCGTGCCAGCAGTTGAACTGCTCGACGTCACGCATCTTCGCGGCGACGAACGCGCCGTACGGGTCACGGCCGAGCAGCGTACGACCGTGGTCGAGGGCCGCGTCGCTGAGCAGCCCGCCCTCGGCGCCCTCCCACCAGGCCGCGAGCTTGGGCCGGTGCTCCTCCAGCCGGCCGCGCCGCGCCATCTCGGTGAGCGCGTACTCGAAGACGTCCCAGCCTCCGCCGCCGGAGCTGGTCACCGAGTATCCGCCGCAGAACTCGTCGGCCGCGGCGCCGAGCAGCATGCCCTTGATCTCCGGGTGCTCGGCGCGCACGTACCGGTGCAGTTCGTGCTTGTAGTACTGCTCCGGGCTGCAGGTCGGCATCTCGGTGAGCCACAGCAGTCGCTTCCACTCGTCCGCGCCGGGCACGTACGAGGCGTCGAAGCGGATCTGGTGGTTGGGGACACCGAGTTTGTCCGCGACGATCCGGGCGTGCCGGGCGTCCCCGTTGACGACGGTCGAGCCGCTGAGGACGGAGAAGGTCTCCAGCGAGGTGGTGCCGGCGGCGAGTGCCGCGACCGCCGCGGAGTCGACGCCGCCGCTGAGGAAGAGGCCGATGGAGGCGTCGGCGGTGGCGCAGGCCCGTACGGAGTCGGCGAGGATCTCGCGGAACTGTCCGATGATCTCGCGGTCGCTGAGCGTCGACTCACCGTCGAAGGAGGGAAGTTGCCAGTACTGGTGGCGCTTGGTGGCGCCGTCGCGCAGGTCGATCTCCAGGATCGTGGCGGCCGGTACGGACTCGATGCCCTCGAAGTACGTGGTGGGCGCGGCCAGGTCGAGCGAGGGCGCCGAGGTGACGGTCGGGTTCACCAGCGCCTTGTCCCAGGCGATCCGGCGCGGGGAGGACGGGTCGGCGAAGAGCGCCTTGATCTCGGAGGCGAAGGCCACGCGTCCCCGGTCCCGCGTGTAGTAGAGCGGCTTCACGCCGAAGTGGTCGCGGGCCATGACCAGGACATTGCGCCGCCGGTCCCACAGCACGAGGCCGAACATGCCGCGGACGTCGTCGAGGAAGTCCAGGCCCTTCTGCTGGTACAGGTGGACGAGCACCTCGCAGTCCGACCGGGTCCTGAAGGGGGTGCCGGCCGGCAGGGTGGCCTCGAGCTCCTTGTGGTTGTAGACCTCGCCGTTGGCGATGAGGACGACGGAACCGTCGGGGCTGTGCAGGGGCTGGCCGCCGTTCTCCGGGGCGACCAGGGAGAGCCGGGTGAAGGCGAGTCCCACGGGACCGTCGCGCAGCAGCTCCTCCTCGTCGGGACCGCGGTGCGCCAGTGTGCGGGCCATGGTCGCCAGGACGGCGTCGGCCTCGACGCCGAGGTCGTGTCCGTCGATCCTCGCCAAACCGCCGAGTCCGCACATTCTCCCCACCCATTCCTTTCCAGCGAATCTTCTGCGGGTGCACCGAACAACTGGTGCACCAAGAGGAAGGGCGCCTCCGGCGGAGATGTCCGCGAGAGGCGCCCTTACCGCGTGATTAGCGGTTGTTCATCATGACGCGGTTGAAGTCGATCTTCTTGACCTCGGGCTTCGTGTACTGCTTCATGTGAATACTCCTTCAATAGTTACCGCCTGCCCGGATCTTCCGGACCGGCGAGCTGTGGATGAGCTTATGAGGATCTTTCCCGCCCTCGCAAGTCCGTTCTCGGATTTATTTTCGGCGTCTTTCAAATCGGAAAAGGGAAACGCCGCCAAGCCGTTTGCGAATATCGCAAACGGCTCTATGTGCGGCTCGGTCGGCTAAATGAAATACCCGGAAATTCGCGTCAGGCGCGCCATGTACGCCATGCGTGTCACATGAATACGAGCTTCTCCTCGACCAGCCATGCGAGCATGTCGACGGTGTCCGAGAGCGCGGTCGGGCCGTCGATCCCGTACCGCTCGGAGACCGCCCCGGCGATGTCCGTGACCGGTGCGGTCCCGTCGATGCGGCGCCAGATGAAGGCCGCCACCTCCGGCAGTTCGTAGGCCTGGTCGTAGCGGGCCAGCAGGATCGCGCCCTGGCTGGAGCGGATGCGCACTTCGAGGTTGTGACGCGGCACGCCGGCCGCGGACGTCACGGTGTGTGCCTCGCTCATCAGACCTCCACCTCCATGGATACGCGCCGGACGCAGCCGATCACGTCCTCGATCCAGCGGCCCGGGTCCTCGGGGTCGTATGTGCGCATGGTCTCGATCTCCCAGTAACGCTCGAAGGGGAGCACGGTCGGTGCTGCGACCCGGTACTTCTTGGACCGCCACTTCGCGGTGGTGCCGTACTCACCGTGGTGTGCGAGCAGCGCGTCGGCCGCGTATCCGAAGGCGAGCTTGGCGGTGAGCAGCGCGCTCTCCGGGTCGCCCGAGCCGAGCTGGCCGAGCGCGTCCTCGGCGAAGGTGTCGGCGAGGTCGAGACTGCGGGCCGCGATCGTCTTGCCGAACGCGGAGTCGGCGAGTTGCCGGCGGCGCTCCGCCAGCCAGTCGGCGCCGTCGAGCGCGACCGCGTGCTGGAGCTTGACCAGGCAGTCGCGCTCGATCTGGCTCACCGTGGCGCCCGTGTCCCGGCCGCTGCGGTACTCCTCCCAGGAGATCTTCGCCATCAGCTGGTCGAACTGCCCGGCCGACCAGTACTCGACATCCCCGCGCAGCGCGCCGAACTGCGGCACGGCGACGCCGACACGGTCCGGTTCCAGGGACACCGGGTGAAAATCGCCTTCGCTTTCCCATACGAAGGGATCGTCCGTCACGACATACAGATCCAGGTCACTCGTGGCGTTTCCCCAGCCACGTACGAGCGAGCCCGCCGCGTACACACACCGATAGGAATCCGGTAGAAGTCCCTGTTCCTTCAATTGGCCGATCAGCCGGGGTCCGTCCGCGGCCGTGATTGTCTGTGCCATCAGCATTCCATTCATCAGATCAGTCCGTACGCCGCGAATTCCTCGCGTACCTGGGCGTCGTTCAGGGCGCCGACCGAGGCGAAGTGCCGCACCGTCTGCTGGGCCACGCTGCGGGCGTAGCCGTCCACCGCCGTGTCGGGGAACAGTTCACCGACGATCTGTTTGGCGCCGTCCCGCGAGATTCCGTATCCCGTGATCTCGCGCTCCATGGAATCGACGTCCGGGTCGATGAAGATACGGATCAGCCGTGGCACCTGGAGTGCGGCCCTCCTGCGGGTCGTGGGCGGCAGCTGCCCCCACAGGTGACGCAGGAAAACGGCGAAGTAGGCGTGGTGCTTGCCCTCGTCGAGGGCGTGGTCGCGGACGGTCTCGCGGACCGCCGGGACGACCGACGGGTCGTTCGACATCTCCGACAGCTGGGCCGAGATGAGCGTCTCGGAGACGATGACGAAGAGGATCTCGGTGAGAGCCCGCAGGTCCTGCGGGCTCTCCTCCAGGAAACGCTCCAGGCGCGCCATGAAGTACGGGACCGGAGGCAGCTCGCAGCGCACACCGGTCGTCTCCCGCACCTGGCCGGCGAGGTCCGCCGAGAACAGCGCGTGGTACGCCTCGTCGCAGTAGATCTTGAACGCGTCCAGCCGCATGGCGTCGGGGAGTTCTATCCCGATCGTGCCGTGCGCGATGCCGAGCACCGTGCGGTTGACCACCAGGTGTTCCAGCTTGGCGGTGAAGTCGAGGTACCGGTACAGGTGCCGCACCAGCACCTCCTGGTACAGCTCCGGGCGGTCCTCGCGCAGCCCCTGGACGAGGGGGTGTGAGGCGAGCGGGACCAGCTCCGGAGCGAAGAAGTGCTGTTCGGGTTCGAGCGGGGTCAGCTCACGACGCTTGCCGGCCCGCACGGTGGAGCGCTCGTACCAGTTGCGGAAAGGGCTCACGTACGGATCGTCCGGAGCCAGGGGTCCGGCCGGCCCCTCGGTCCGCTCGGGACCGGTCCCGGGTCCGGCGGTCTCGTCCCGCCCGGCCATGAGGGCCTGCTTGGGGCACAGGCTCACCGCCGTGCAACCCATGAACAGACCGACCGTGCCGCACATGCGTCTCCCGCCCCCTTCTCTTGAGTCCTGGCTGCGTCTGAAATGCGTTCTGCCGTGAACACGCCGTCGTCGACGAGCGCCTCAGCGGGCCGGCGTACCGGGAGGCCGTTTCGGCAGCGGCGGGTTCGCGAGGTTGCGCTCGATGTCCGCGGTGTTCCACAGGTTGCTGAACTTGCTCGCCCGGCCGCAGTGGTAGTACGCCTCCGAGACGTGCACGAGGGTGCCCCACCGGTAGCGGGCCCGCTCGTCCTCTCCCAGCGGCAGCCCTTCCCACCGCGGGTCCTCCGGGCCCAGCGGCTCCGCACGCCCGTTGACCCTGGCGGTCTCGCGCATGCCGGGGATCAGGAAGAGCAGCCCGATGCCCGGGTTCTCGCGCAGGTTGTGCAAGGTCTGGAGCAGTCGGTTGCCGGACTCCTCCGGCACGAACAGCGTCCGCTCGTCCAGGATGCGTACGAATCCGGGAACACCGCCGCGCGGCGAGGCGTCGCAGTGCCCCTTCCCGTCCGCACTGGCCATGACCACGTACGGGGAGAGGGCGATGAACTCGCGCAGCCACGCGTGCAGGACGGGCGAGACCTTGGCGCGTACGCGGTCGAGCGGGGCTCCGAGACTCTCGGCGAGTTCGTCGTGGACGGGCGTGTCCGCGCTCAAGGCACCATCACCGCGCCCCCGTTGACGCCGATGGTCTGCCCGGTGAGGTAGCTTCCCGCGTCACCCACCAGATAGGCCACCGCGTACGCCACGTCCTGGGGGGAGGCGACCCGGCCGAGCGGGATCTCCTTGCCCTTGGCGGCGAACCCCTCGTCGTCCAGGCCGGGTTGGCCGGTGCGGGTCACCCCGGGCGCCACGGTGTTGACCGTGATCCCGTACTCGGCGAAGGCTCGCGCGAGGGACTTGCCGAGGGCCACCAGACCGCCCTTGCTCGCCGCGTAGTGGGCGCCCTTCGGCGAGCCGGTGAAGGCCGCGCTGGACGCCACGTTGACGATCCGCCCGGACCCCTGGGGGATCATGAGCTCGGCGGCCTCCTGGGCGCAGAGGAAGGCGCCCTTGAGGTTGGTGTCGAGGACCAGGTCCCAGGCCTCCTCGTCGAGTTCGAGGACCTTCGCCCGGGGGAAGACCCCGGCGTTGTTGACGAGGATGTCGAGCCGGCCCAGCTGATGGCGGGCCTCGGCGAACATGGCGGCGACCTGTCCCCGGTCGCGCACGTCGGCCTCGACAAAGAAGCAGCCCGCGGGGAGTTCCTCGGCGCCGCCCCCGGCGCCGGCGCCCGGCAGCCGGTTGACCGCGACCCGGGCCCCGAGCCCGGCGAGGGTGCGCGCCACGGCCAGGCCGATGCCACTGCCGCCGCCGGTCACGAGCGCGGTGCGCCCGGTGAGGTCGGGAGACGCCGGGTTGACGAGGTCCGCGGGCCCGACCGGCCCCGGGGATTCGGGTCCTTGCAGGCTCATGACCCGCCCTCCGTACCGGTCTGGCGGAGCACCTCGTCGAGCACGTGGTAGACATCGAGGCACGCCGAGAGGGGTGAGGTGCCGGGCGTGCCGGTCGTGACCGAGTGGTGGAAGGACTCCAGCTCGGTGGAGTAGCCGGTGCGGCCGTACCCCCCGCGCCTGCTGGGCCAGTCGTAGACCACGCTCTCCTTGCCGTCGAGCGCCCCCGCGCCGGGCGCGCTCGACGGACGGCTCAGGACAAGAGAGTTCAGCTGGTCGAGGACTCCGGTGACGCCCTGGTCCGTGACCAGCTCGCAGCGGACTTCGAGGCGGTTGGAGTAGTTGCCGACCAGCAAGGTCGCCAGGCGGCCGTCGGCGTACTCCAGGAGGATGTGCACGGCGTAACGCGGTCCGCCCACGAGGGCACGGCGGGCCGTGACCCGGTCCGGGACGCCGAACGCGCGCAGGGCCATGTCGACGGCGTGTGTGCCGAGCCCCTGGAGCAGGCTCTCGAGGACCGTCGCGCTCCCCCACGCCGGGGTGGTCGGCTTGGCCGACACCATGCGCAGGTCGAAGGTCCTCGGTTCGCCGTGGGCGCGCAGGGTTTCGCGCAGCTTCCGGTAGGACTGCCCGTAGGGGAAGTTGAAGCCGACGAAGGCCACCGTGCCGTCGGGCGCCGTGCGCTCGGCCTCGACCAGCTTCTCCAGCGTGGCCGTGCCGGGTGCCGGCGGCTTCTCGACGAAGACACTGACGCCCCGCGCGAGCGCCGACTCCACCACCTCGGCGTTCAGTTCGGGCGAGCCCGCGACGACGAGGGCGTCGACCGCTCCGTTCAGGAGCTCGGTCCAGTCGTCGGTCCAGACCTGTGCGCCCCAGCGCTGCGCGGCGGCGGCGGCGGCCTCGGGCCTGCGGGCCGCCACCGCGGTCAGCCGGGCGCCCTCCAGCACCGACAGGGCGGGCAGCAGATTCTCCTGCGCGTGCGTGCCGGGCCCGATCAGCCCGTAGCGCAACGGACCCGGTCCCGACGGAAGCTGATGGAGGGTCATCTAGACGATCCCCAGCTCTTCCAGCCGCTTGCACCAGTAGTGGTACTTCTCCTTGGTCATCTGCCGCTCGGCGCGCCGCTCGGCGGACTCGCGGTCCTCGCCGACGCGCCAGAACATGGTGCCGACCCCGGCGGCCTCCGGCTCGACCTCGGAGAGGTCGCCGTCGGCGCGCTCCTGGTGCAGCCGCAGCGCCTCCTCGCGGCCACGGGTCTCCTTGAACATGACGGGCGCCCGGTCCTTGACCGGGTTGCCCCGCAGCACCAGGGATATGGTGCCCAGTTCGGTGAACGGGGTGGAGTGCAGGGCGTTGTGGTGGATGGTGAAGCACTCGCCGGCCCGGTCCTGGTGCAGCAGCACGGGCTGCACGTCGTCGGGCAGGGTGTTCTCGTCGAACCCGTTGCGCGCCACGTAGTTGCGGTGCAGGTAGGTGCCGCGCAGCACCAGGTTGGTGAAGGAGAAACGGTGGTTGTGGGCCAGCTGCTGCTGGTGGTCCGTGGACATCCGGAGCCTGATGCGCAGCCCCTTCTCCACGTCGTCCCACAGGACGATCTTGTCCTCGACCACGTCCTCCTCGCACTTGGCCCAGAGGTACGGGTCGTGCTCCACCGCGAGAAGAAGGCGCTTGAACAGCGCCTTGTCCTTTGCGAACTCACGGATGAGGCGCTGGGTGAGGACGGCGACCTTGGGCAGGTCCTCCCAGTCGATGGGGCCGATGTCGTCGAACAGCTCGACCCGGGTGTTGTTGACGTGGACCCGGTCCGCCGTCTCGGTCGTCTGGATGCTCATGGGTGTCCCTAGTCGTCAATGGTGGTGGGGTGGACGTCAGATGACGTCGAGCTTCTCCAGGCGCTCCCGGATCTGGCGGTACGCCTCCAGGCCCATGGCCTTCTGCAGGCGTCGCTCCTCGGGCTCGTCCTGGCGGCCGAAGCGCCACCACAGCGTGCCCTCCTCCTTGTCCATGATCACGGAGCGGTCCTTCTCGACCGGGCCGCGCAGGAAGAGGGAGACGGTGTCGGGCGTCGTGAACGTGGTGTGGATGGCGCTGTGGTGCAGCGTGTAGCAGCTGCCGGGCTCCTCCCAGCGCACCACGTGCGGCGTCAGCTTCTCCAGGTGGATGTTGCCGCGCGGGTCCGGGTTGTGCCGACTGAGGTACTGCCGCGCCTCCGGGTCCGGTCCGTCGGCATACAGGTCGCCGTCGAGGTGATACCAGGTGTGCGTGTAGCCGCCGGCCACGATGCGGCTGGAGAAGGAGAAGCGGTGGTCGTGCGGACGGTCGTAGTGGTCGTCCGTGGAGATGTGCAGGCGCAGCCGGATGCCCCGGTCCAGGGCGTCGTACAGCACGATGTAGTCGAGCAGCTGGTGGCGCTCGCACATGGCGAGCAGTTCCGGCTTGTGCTCCACGTCGTAGACGAGCTTGCGCAGCGACTCCTTGTCGTCCGCGAGGCGCTGCACCACCTCGCGGGTGATCTGGCCGGCGGCCTCGAAGTCGTTCCAGTCGACTGTGAGTCGGTCGAGGTAGTCGATCACGGTTGCTCCTTGATGCGGGGCTGCTTCATGGGTGTTCGCGGGCGGTGGTCGGCTCGCCGAGCACGGAGAGCGCTGCGAGGGCTTCGGGGGTGCCGAGGGCGGTGAGCACCTCCCGGCACGCGCTTCGGGTGTGCCGGGCGCCCGGTCCGCTCCTTGCGTGGCGGGCGGCCGACTCCAGGAAGCGGACCAGGGCGGGGACTTCGGCGGACGGGGCCGCGGCGGCGAAGGCGGTGAGTTCGGCGGTCGTCCTGCTGCCGCCCAGCACATCGCCGAGCAGGTCGGCGAGTACCTCCGGATGAGACGTGCCGACCACATCGCGGGTGGGACTCATGGCTCTCTCCTCGTCGTACGGACCCGGTCGACCACGGCCTGCGCGATCCGCTCGGGCGGCTCGTCGGGGTGCGGAGCGAGCACCAGCCAGTCCCGCTCCCCCGCCATCCGCAGCAGTTCGCGTCGTACGACGTTCTGGTACGCGTGGAACGCCTCCCGCGGCGGACCGGTGAATCCGTCCCAGCGGCCCGTCTCGGTGTCCTTGAAGCTCTCTCGGCGCGCCCAGGCGGTCTCCGGGGCGACGTCGAGCAGGACCGTCAACTCCGGTTCGGGGACGGGCGCGAAGAGCGATTCCACCCATTGCGCGTCCAGCGGCTCGCGCACCAGGGTCTTGGCGATGTTGCGGTAGTACCAGCCGTCCATGACCGCGATGCGGTCCGGCTCGGTGAGGTCGGGTCGCAGCCGGGCCAGTCCCGCGTACCAGGAGGCGATGAGCAGGATCCAGTGCGTGGCGCCGAAGGTGTCGCCGTCCGCCTCGGGCGAGGCCCAGATCAGTTGACGCAGCCGGTCGGCCCGGGCGGCGGCCTCGGCCCCCATGGGACCCAGCGCCTTCTTGCCGCCCCACGCACCGGTCCGGACGGAGGTGCGGGAGTTGAGCTTCTCCTCGACCAGCCGGGCGACGGTGGACTTGCCGCTGCCGTCGATGCCTTCCATCACGAGGAACACGGCGTGCCCTCCTCGCGCAGCAGGTACCGCACCACACCGTCCTCGTCGTTGGCGGCGGTGACAGCGGTGGCGCGGGCGAGCACGTCGGGGTGCGCGTTGGCGGGCGCCACGCGCCGGTCGGCGACGGAGAACATCGGCAGGTCGTTGAGGTGGTCGCCGTAGACGGTGAGCCGCGCGTCCGCCATCCCGACGCTCTGGGCCAAGTTCCGTACGGCACACCCCTTTTCGGCCTCCGGGTGTGCCACCTGAACCTCGGACCAGCCGGGCACGTACCGGTTCGCGGCGGCGAGCACCGCGGCGCTCCCGTCCAGCGCCTCTTCGAGTTCGGCCACGGCCCGCTCGGCCCGGTCGTCCGGCACGAAGGCGATGACCGCGGCGGTGTGCTCGGCGCGTGCCACGGCCCGGACGTCGGCGCAGGGCCGCAGCCGGGGGTCGGCGTAGGCGCGCTTCTCGTCGATGTACCAAGTGGCGGCGGCGTTCAGCCCCTTGCCGAAGTGGACGTGGTCGGCGGCGCCGTCCCAGGTGGTGAGGACCGCCTGGGTGCCCAGCGCCTCCAGCGTGTCGATCGCGACCAGCGTGGCGGCGACGTCGAGCGTGCGGTGCGCGAGGTGACGCCCGGTCGCCAGGTCGGTCAGGAAGGCGCCGTTGAGTTCGACGACCGGCAGGCGCAGCCTCACCCCGGCGAGCAGTGTTGCCATGGCGGCGGCGCTGCGCGCACTGGCGACGGTCAACGCGAGCCCGGCGTCCAGGAGTTGGTTGAGTCCGTCGCGCGCGAACGGGCTGAGGGTGGCGTCGGAGCGCAGGAGCGTGCCGTCGAGATCGCAGACATGCAGGTCGCCGCGCTCGTCCTGGCCGGCGGTCCGGTCCTCGGGGGCGGCGGTCATCGGACCACCTCCACGAGCGGCGCGGGAAACAACTCTGGTAGCAGGTCGACCAGTTCATCCATGGTGTCGAATATCCGGTGCGCGTCGGCGAGGCGTTCGCGCGGGGTGACCGAAGCGAATCCGTACACGGTCATACCGGCCGCCCGGGCCGCCGCCACTCCGCGCGGACTGTCCTCGATCACGAGGCACGCTTCGGGCGGGACCCCGAACTGCGCGGCCGCGTAGAGAAAGAGGTCGGGTGCGGGCTTGGGGCGCTCGACCATGTCGGAGCTGAAGACACGGCCGGCCATGCGGTCGAAGAGGCCCGTGCGGCGCAGGGACAGGGCAAGCCGGTCGGCGGTGTCGTTGGAGGCCACACAGTGCGCGACACCGAGCCCGTGGAGCCCGTCGAGCACCCGCTCCACGCCCTCGACCGCCGCGAGCCGCTGCTCGAAGACCTCGAACAGTTCGGCGTGGAAGCGCTCCGCGAATCCCTCGGGCACGACCGCGCCGGTGCGCTGCCGCAGGTCCCGCAAGGCGTCCGTGAGCGTCCTGCCGAGGTAGTGCTCCACCGCCTCGTCGAAGGTCGTCGGCACCACGAGCGCGGTCAGCAGGCCGGCCAGGACCTGGTTTCCGAGGGTTTCACTGTCCGCGAGGACACCACTGTTGTCGAAGATAACCAGTTCGTGTTCCAACGGACTCCCCCTCGCTCTGCCTTCCCGGCGACCATACTGAGCCATGACAAGAGAGTCAAGGTTTATTGACTGAGTAAGTTGACAGGCAGTCTTGGTGTCCGTATTGACATCTTTCGCTCGTAAATTTCCCTGCTTTCGACCCCTTGCAGACCACCCGTTCGATGGTAATGTCGGCGCTCGCCCGCCCAGACAGGCCTTGTTTATTGACTCAGGCAGGGACGGCAGCAGATCAGAAATTTCCCGGAATGGAATCGCGTCAATAATTCCCGGTGGATTCCAGGACGGCCCGGAGAGTGATGAGGGATGAATCATGGGGAACCTGTCTGACTCGGCCGAGCAGACGCGCGCGCCGCTGCTCCCGGTGGAGGTCCACTGCCACGGCTTCGAGGGCGTGGACTTCTCCGAGTTCTCCCTGCTCGACCTGGAAGCCCTGGAAGAGGTCTGCGCACGGGAGGGCGTGCTCAGCATCCCCACGCTCTACCTCCACCACCACCGGCTGGCCGAGTTCGAGAAATTCATGCACCGCTACGACGCGATGCGCCGGGCCGGCCGGATCCCGCACGTCGTCGGCGTCGCCCTGGAGGGGCCGCTGCTCTCCAGCCACGGCGGCACCCCGGCCGACACCGTATGGGCGCCGACCCGCGCCGAGTGGGAGCGCCTGGCGCGGCTGGGCGACTACGGCCTCTGCTACATGGTCCTGTCGCCGGACGCCTTCTCGCCCGCCTCCGACTTCCACGGCCAGACCTTCGAACGCCACCCCGGCTTCGCATGGATCGTCCCGCTGCTGATGGGCCATGGAGTGCGCCCCGCGCTCGGCCACTTCACGCGCAGCGACCCGCGTCTGGCGGCCCAGCTGGTGACGGACATCGTCGACATCGCGTGGGACGCCGAGTGGAACGGCCAGGGCGCCCGCGTCGTCACCGACCACCTCTTCAACGACATGCCGCTCAACATCCGGCACGCGTTCCGCACCACGCGGGCCCGCCAGACCCGCGAGGCCACCCTCGCCTCGTACGACCTGCCGGGCTGGACGCTCGACGCGATGGACGAGATCGCCGGCCCGGTGCCCGGCGCCATCATGCGCGAGGCAGCCGCGGGCCGGATCGCGGCGTGCATCAACTTCGACGGCGACCACGTCGACCTCGACATCGCGAGCCGCGCGGTCGTCCTGATGGGCCTGGAGAACTCGATGATGATGACCGACCGCTGCGACTCGGCGCGCCTGGGCGGCCAGGACCTGACGCAGGGCGAGGAGAACGGCCTCTGGTACCAGGCGGGTGGCATCGTCGCCGCGGGGTCCCAGCCGTTGGCCCAGCAGATGCGCAACGCCATCGGCCGTTCCATCGAGGGACCCGAGCTGTGGGACCTGGCAGCCGGCACCGCACACCGGGCGTTCGGGCTCACCGCGCTGGACGCGTCCGAACTGCCCGACGGCATGCTCGCCGCCTCGCACGCCGGCTGGGCCTCGCTCGAAACCGTCGGCGGCTCCCGGTGACCGTCACCCCCTCGCGCCCCCTGCGCCGGCTGTCCACCTCCGGCCCGCTGCGGGTGGGGGTGCTCGTCTCGGCGACCGGAGCCAACCTGCGCACCCTCATCGATCTTCAGACGGCCGAGCCGGACGCCTTCCAGGTCAGCCTGGTCGCCTCGCACGGCACCCGGTCCAAGGCACTGGCCGTCGCCGCCGACCACGGCATCGAGGCATGGCCCGGCGACTTCGACGCCCGCTGCGGCCTGGTCTCTCAGGCCCGGACCGAGGCCGACCACGCCGCCTACCGAAGCCGGGCCCGGCAGTGGCACGACGAACTCGACCGGCGCATCGCCCGCTGGGAGTTGGTCAACGGCCCGCTCGACCTGATCGTGCTGGCCTACCACCGCTGGATCGAGGGCGAGCTGCTCACCCGCTACCGGGGCCGCATGATCAACCAGCACCCCGGCGACCTGAGCGCCCTGGACCCGTCCGGGGCCCGCGTCCTGACCGGCAACGACCCAGTGGCCAGGGCCATCGAGCTGGGGCACACCTCGACCCGTACGTCCTGTTTCCTGGTCGACGAGACGTACGACGGCGGCGCGGTGCTGTGCCAGGGACCGGCCGTCCCGCTGCCGCCCGACGCCGATGCCTGGGCGCACGAACTCAGTCAGAAGCAGCTCAGCGACCGCCCCTGTCTGGAGTGGACGGTACGGGCCTTCGCGGCCGGTTCCCTTGAGCTGACCGGCGCGACCCACCCCGACGGCAGCCCGGCCGTCGGCGTCGACGGCGTCCCGATGCCGCTCGGCGGAATGAAGCTGACATGAGCCCGAACCGAAGGAGCGACCCGTGCCGCGCAGCGCGATAGCCGCCCAGGCGCTGGATCCGCTGACGAAGGACCCCGCCAAAGCCGAGGCGTACCGCTACGACACGTATATGAGAGAGGGCATCAACTCTCTGGCGTCAGCGGGCAGTCGGGCGAGCCAGAGCTTGCTCGACCACACCTTCGTGGTGCTGAAGCCCGACGCCTTCGCGGGCCGGCGCTGCCGGCTGATCCTGGACATCCTGCGGTCCGAGGGCTGGCACCCGGTCGCGGCGACGCCGATACGCTTCGACCCGCTGCTCGTGCGGGAACTGTGGCGCTATCAGTTCAACGCCGCGTCGGAGCAGCGCATAGCCGTGGTCGATCACCTCCTGTCGTCCGGGCCCAGTCTTCTGGTGCTCCTCGCGGACCGGCAGCGCCCCGACTGGCTGCCGGCCAGCGCCCGGCTGACCGCGGCGAAGGGATCGGCGGAACCGAGCGCGGCCCGCGCGAGCGACCTGCGCAGCCGCATCGGCAGGGTCAACGGCCTCTTCAACTTCATGCACACGGCGGACGAACCAGCCGACGTGGTACGGGAGTTGCAACTGTTCTCCTACCAGACGGGCTGGGACTGGTGCGCGGGTCCCCTCCTCGGTTCCGGACCGACGCACCCGGCGTGGACCCCGGACGCGCTGTTGACCGAGCTGGAGGCCGAGATCCCGGCGCACGACCTGGACGTCGAGGCAGCCCTGCGCCGTCTGTCGGCCCTGTCCTTCCCCTGGGGCGAGTGCGTCCGGGCGAACAACACGCCCGACACCATCGGGAATTGGCTCGGGATGCTCCGCGTCGCCCCGCTGCCCGGCGGCGGCGCCCGCTGGGACGTACTGACGGTCCTGACCAGTTGGATCGACTGCAACGAGCCGGGAGTCGCCCCCTTGATCGCTACCGGCACCGCGGAAGCCTGGCGCCCGACCGCCCTCCCCCACGAGGTGATCCCCGCATGACGACCGCCCCCGGCCCGCTCGCCTCCGCCCCGGAGACCGAACGGCCCACGATCCCGCCGCACGTGGGCGCCGGAAACCTCATCTACCGGGCCGACCACATCCCCCGATTCGTACGGGCCGAGGGAAGCCATCTCGAATCCGCCGACGGACGAAGGTACTTGGACGCCGAGGCGGCGAACGGTACCGCGGCCTTCGGCTACGACCGGACCATCCTGGCGGACGCCCTGCGCCACTGTCAGGACCTCCCCGCGCTGCCCTCCTTCTGCGAATCGGACCTGCGCCTGAACGTACTGCACCGCCTGGAGCGGCTGTTCAGCGAGGCGACCGGCGTCCCGGGGCGGGTGGAACTGGACCTGGGCGGCGCGCAGGGCATGGAGACGGCGCTGCGCATCGCCTTCAGCGCGGTGGGCCCCGGCACGGTCGTCGTGTTCGAGGGCTCCTTCCACGGCAGGTCCGGCGTGACCAGCATGCTCAGCGCCAGCCCCCGCTACCGCGAACTGCTCGCGGCCTGGGGCCTGGAGGTCGTACGGCTCCCGGTCCACGACGGCGCCGGCTGCCCCCACCCCGACCCCGCCCGGGGCGGCTGCGGCGCCGCCTGCGTCGCCGCGGTGACCCGTTGGGGCTCCGAACTGTCCGGCGTGGGCGGCACCGGCTTCCGCCGCGGGGTGAGCGCGTTCGTCTTCGAGTCCGTCCAGAACGTCGGCGGCATGGCGGAGCCCGACCACGCGGTGCTGAAGGCCGCGGTGGACCACGCACGCGCCAACGGCGCCGTGGTCATCGCCGACGAGATCTTCACCGGCATGCACCGCACCGGCCCGCGCTGGGGCTTCCAGCGCTCCGGCGTCACCCCGGACATCGTGGTCGCGAGCAAGGCTCTCACCAACGGCGCCGCCGCTCTGAGCGCGGTCTGGGCCCGCGAACCCCTGGCCGCCCCGGAGACCTACCGGCCCGGCAGCCACTCCTCGACCTACATCGGCATTCCGCACGCCCTGGGAGTGGCCCGGGCGGTCCTGGACCGCTGGGACCGCTGGCCGGACGCGGAGTCCGCCATGAGCGACCTCGCGGCGGCCATGACCACGCGCCTGGCCCAACTACAGGCGTCCCACCCGGATCTGGTGGAGGGCCACCGGGCGTTCGGCGGCACGGCCCGGCTGGTCCTGACCGGCGACCACGCGCCCCTGCTGCGCCGCCTGTGCCTGACGGCGGACCCCGGCCTGGGTCTGATCGTCGCGTCCACCGGCATGGCCCCCGACGTCATCAACATCCACCCCCCGCTGGTCATCGGGGCCAACGACCTCGACGCCATGACGGAGGTCCTGGACCAATCGCTGTCCCTCCTCGCCAAGACCCTGGAGCGCCGGTGACCCCCGACCCCCTGATCTGCCTCTGCGCCCGGGTCCCGGAGAGCATCATCCTCACCGCGGTGGCCTCCGGTATCCACGACATCGCCTCCCTCCGCGAGGCCACCGGGGCGAACACCGGCTGCGGCGACTGCCTGATGGATCTGGAGGAGCTGCTGGAAGCGGGGTGAACGCCGAAGGCGCGGACCGGGTCCGCAGGCACCGTCGCGGGCCTCGCCTCGCCCCCATATTCTGGACGCCATGATCGATTCGTATGCCGGCCGGGACGACGCCGAGGTCGCGACGGCGGCGGCGCGTTCCGGCGCGGAAGTGGTGCGCGGACTGTACGGCCAGCGGCTCGCCCGCTTCGACAAGGGCGGCGGGGACTTCGCCACGACCGCCGATGTGCTGGCGGAGAAAGCGATCCTGGACGTGATCCGTGCCGCGCGGCCCGACGATGCGGTGCTCGGCGAAGAGGGCGGCCGGCAAGGGGCCGCGGGGGCCGCTCGCCAGTGGCTGGTCGATCCCCTGTGCGGCACCCTCAACTACGCCGTCGACAACATGCTGGTGGCGGTGAACGTGGCGCTGCGCCATGGAGCGGCGGCGGTGGCCGACCCGTTCAGCGATGAGGTCTTCTTCACCGACGCTGCGGCCGCCTGGGTGCGCAGCGGCGATGTCGATACGCCGCTCGCGCCCACGCCCGCCAGTCAGTTGGTGGACGTCAACCTGGACCCGCCGTTTCCGAGCGCGCCCGGATTCCGGGCCGTGGACCTGCTCGCCCACCCCGGGTTCGTGGAACGGTTCAGGCCGCGAGTCGTCTCCACGACGTTGGCGTTGGCCTGGGTCGCGGCAGGCAGGCGCGCCGCGTACGTGACCGACGGCGGAGACCTGTCCGGGAGTGTGCATTTCGCCGCCGGAATCGCGGTGTGCCGGGCCGCCGGCTGCGTGGTGACGGGGATCGACGGCGCCCCGCTCGGCGAGAACGGCCGCGGACTCGTGGCAGCGGCCGACGCCGAGACCCACGATCTGCTGATGTCGTTGATCCGCGGCCGGAACTAGTACTGCAACGGTCTTTGCCGTGACTGCTGGCCAGGTCGGTCGTTGGTGTGGTTATGGGTGGGGACCTTGCTGATGTCAGGTTGTGGGCTGGCGAGTTGGAGCGGCTGCACGATCGGTTCGTGCATCGGTTCAGCAGGACTGAGCCGCGGGAGTCGGCACTTGCCTATATGCGGGGGCTGATCGCTCCGCTGGAGCGGAAGAACGGCTGGACGCTGGCCGAACAGGCAGGTCATGCCGCTCCGGACCGTATCCATCGGCTGCTGAACCGGATCGAGTGGGACGCCGATGAGGTACTTGGTGATGTACGTGACTACGTCGTCGAACAGCTCGGTGACCCGTGGACGACACCGGCTTCCTGAAGAAGGGAGTGCGTTCGGCTGGAGTGCAGCGCCTCGCCTCTCGATGGATCATCGAGCTGCCCTACCGCCGCCACCCCGGTGTCGCCGGTTCGGGGTGCTCTGCCGTCCTGGCTGTCAGTGGGTCGTTCCGGGGTCGTTGGGGTGGGGTTCGAGCGGGGTGACGACGGCGGTCATCCATGGCCACAGCGGCAGGGTGCCGAGCACCTCGGTGCGCAGTTCGGTCTCGTCCTCGGCGCGCCAGACGCCGATGCTGCGCTTCTCGCCGACGGGCCGCCAAAGCCTGAACAGCCTGCCGGCGGCGGTGAGTTCGCGGGCGCGGACGGCTTCGGCGGCGCGTAGGCGGTCGACCTCCCCGGCGGGGACGTCCGGGGGGACGGCGGTGGTGATCTCGACCAGGAAGTCCTGCATGGCGCTGCTCCTTCGCTCCGGCGGGGGCGGATCGCCGGCCGGTCGTCCGGGGGCGGTTCCGCTGTCGTCCATACTCCGCCTGGGGATGCGGCGGGCGCCACGACCGACATCCTCCGGGCTGGGAGGCGCAGCCTTCCACGGTCGTAGGATGGGGGGTGTGGAGTTGCGCCAGTTGCGGTACTTCGTTGCGGTCGCCGAGGAGTTGAACTTCGGTCGGGCCGCGTCCCGGTTGCTGATCGCGGGGCCGTCGCTGTCCCAGCAGATCAAGGCGCTGGAGCGGGATCTCGGGGTGGTGCTGTTCGACCGGGACCGGCGGTCGGTGGCGCTGACCCCGGTCGGTACCGCTCTGCTGCCGCACGCACGGTCGCTGTTGGAGCGGGCGGAGGACCTGCGGCGGCGGGCGGGGCGGCTGTCGTCCGCGCAGCCGGTGCGGGTGGGGTACGTGAACTGGTGGCCGCCGGACTTCTCGGCGCGGACGTCGGCGGTGGCGACCGTGCACGTGGACGCGTGGGTGGCGCCCTCGCACACCCAGGCCGCGCGGGTGGCGGACGGGAGCCTGGACCTGGCGGTGTGCTGGGTGCCGGACGCGGAGCTGGAGCGGCTCGGCCTGGTGGCCCGGACGATCGGTGCGGACCGGTTGTTCGCGGTGTCCGCGGGGGCGGCTTCGGGGCCGGTTCGGGCGCGGGACGCGGTGGTGCTGCTGGACGAGGACGTCATCTCCTGGGCGTCGTGGAACGTGTACGCGGAGGAGCTGGTCCGCGTCACGGGCGCCGAGGTGGAGCGGATCTCCGACAGCGGGGTGACCGGCCCGGCGTTCTTCGACCACGTCCGTCGGCTGGGCCGCCCGGTGCTCAACTCGCCGAAGGGCCAGACCGTGCCGCTGCCCGCGGATCTGACAAGGCGTCCGGTCGTTTCGCCCGAGGTGCACTGGCCGTGGCTGCTGGTGCGGCGCGCCGACGAGACGCGGGGAGCCGTGCTGGCGGTGGTCGACGCCTTCGGCGACGCCGCGGAGGGGCTCGGGCTGCCCCGTCCGGACGCCTGGCTGCCCGGTGGCGGGCCCGGTCCGATCCGTCCCTGAGTCGCTGACCTGGGCTGGGAGGCCCGGCCTTCCAACAGGGAGGCAGCCGGTCCCGGCGCGGGGGCGGTTCGGCGTTGCCTGCCGCCCGACGTGCGGCCTACCTTCGAGGTGTCGGCAGGAGCCGGCGGCCGGGACCCGCAAGAAGGCCCCGTCCGCGAGCGGTGGCGTCGGCGTCCCAGACCCACTCGACCGTGCAGGTGCCGGTCAACCCCTGGAGGTATGTCATGTCCTCGTCCGAAATGAAGGTCGCCGTCGTCACCGGAGCCTCCCAGGGCATCGGCGCCGCCCTCGTCGCCGCCTACCGCAAGCTCGGCCACGCCGTCGTCGCCACCTCGCGCACCATCGCCCCCTCCGACGACCCGGGCGTCCTGACCGTCCCGGGCGACATCGCCGACCCCGCCACCGCCGAACGCCTGGTCACCGCGGCCGTCGAACGCTTCGGCCGGATCGACATCCTGGTCAACAACGCCGGCCTGTTCGTCGCCAAGCCCTTCACCGACTACACCGCCGACGACTACGCCGCCGTGACCGGCGTCAACCTCGCCGGCTTCTTCCGCCTCACCCAGCTCGCCGCGGGCCAGATGCTCGGCCAGGACGGCGGACACATCGTCACCATCACCACCAGCCTGGTCGACAACGCCGACGCCCGCGTCCCCTCCGTCCTCGCCTCGCTCACCAAGGGCGGCCTGCAGTCCGCCACCAAGTCCCTTGCCATCGAGTACGCCACCCGCGGCATCCGCGTCAACGCCGTCTCCCCCGGAACCATCCGCACCCCCATGCACGCCCCCGAGACCCACGACTTCCTCGCTGCCCTCCAGCCCGTGCGCCGACTCGGCGAGATCACCGACATCGTCGACGCCGTCCTCTACCTGGAGAACGCCCCCTTCGTCACCGGCGAGATCCTGCACGTCGACGGCGGCGTCAGCGCCGGCCACTGAACACCACCCACCACCCCACCCGGAGCCATCGCCATGAACACCACCGCCTCCCACGACACCGGCACCCTGCGCACCGTCCTCGACGCCTGGAAGGACGCCGTCGACCGCCACCGACCGGAACTGGCCGCCGCACTGTTCACCGAGGACGCGATCTTCCAGGGCCTCCACCCCTACAGCACCGGACGCTCCGACATCGCCGCCTACTACGACTCCCAGCCCCCGGGGCTGACCGCCGACTACCGCATCCTGGAGACCCGGCACCTCGCCGATGACCTGATCCTCGGCTACCTGACCGTGGACTTCTCCTTCACCGACCGCCCCACTCTCCACGTCAACCTCGGCATCCTGCTCCGGCGCACCGACGACGGCTGGGCCATCGCCCACTATCAGGTCTCCCTCCTCCCCTGACCTACCGCCTCGTTTCCCGCCGCACTCCGACCCCGGGCGACCTGCAAGATCCGAAAGAGAGGACCCAAGTCCGTCTGCGCTCACCCCCACCTCGGGCGGACCGGCGCGGCGGCGGGGTGGATCGGCCCGGGATGGCGCACGGGAACGGCGTCTGCGTCCCCGTCCTCTCTGTGTACGCTGAAATGCGTGTATACGACGCGAATCTCGCGGCGGGTGAACGCCTCGCGCGCGGATGTCTACCAGGCGCTGCTCGACGCGAACGCTGTCGCGAAGTGGCGGGTCCCGACCGGTATGCGCAGCGAGGTGCACGAGTTCGACGCTCGCGAGGGTGGTGCGTTCCGGGTCTCGCTCAGCTACGACGCACCGACCGGGAGCGGCAAGTCGGAGGCGCACACCGACACGTACCACGGCCGTTTCGTGGAGCTCGTCCCGGACGAACGGGTGGTCGAGGTGCTCGCGTTCGAGACAGCCGATCCCGGGTTCCGTGGAGAGATGACCATGACCACGGAGCTGACCGAGGTGGACGGCGGCACCGAGATCGTGATCGTGCACGAGGGCGTGCCTGACGCGGTGCCCGCCGCCGACAACGAGACCGGAACGCGCATGGCGCTGGACAATCTGGCCCGGCTGGTCGAGTCGGGCTGAAGCCGCGCGGATGGCCGTAGCGGTCCATGCGCTCGACCACCGAGCGGGGCACAGTGTGCGCCGTGGGTGCTCGGGTCGCTGGGGTGGAGTGGTGGCGCGGCTACCGTGGGTGCACGGCGTAGGTCAGGTGCGTCACCCGCGACGACGGCTCCGAACGGACCGGCTCCAGCGCGACCCTGGACGCGTCCACGCCGTCGAACAGGCGGGTGCCGGCGCCGAAAAGCACGGGCGACAGCGCGATCGAGAACTCGTCGACCAGGCCGGCGTTCAGGTGCTCCAGGATCGTCGCGCCGCCGCCGGCGATACGGACGTCGCGGTCGCCGGCGGCGTCGCGGGCCTGGTCGAGGGCGTGCTCGATGCCGTCGTTGACGAAGTGGAACGTGGTGCCGCCGGGACGCTCCCACGGGTCACGCTTGGTGTGCGTCACGACCAAGACCGGGGTGTGGAAGGGCGCCTCCTCCGGCCATGACTGCTCGCCGAGGTCGAACATGCGCTTGCCCATGACGCTCGCGCCGGTGCGCTCGAACGTCTCCCGCACGATGTCGTTGTCGCGGCCCTCCTCGCCGCCCTCGCCGAACTTCAGGTTCTCCCGGAAGAACCGCAGCGGGAAGACCCACTGCTGCAGTCCCGTCCACTGCGCCATCCAGCGCTGCACGTCCGGGTCGTCCTGCTTGTCGGGCGCGAAGAGCTCGTCCTCGACGGGCACGGGCTCGGGCGCGATGAAGCCGTCCAGCGACATCGACACGCTGAAGAACACCTTCCCGGCCATCAGCCCTCCGCCCCCTTCCGCGCGAGGTCGGCGACGTAGGCCGCCAGGTTGTTCAGGGTCTGCCGGCCGCCCTCGATCGCGTGGTACTTCTCGGCCGCCTCGTCGCGCAGTTCCTTGGTGGGGAACACCGTGCGCATCACGATCCGGGTCGCCGCGTCGTCCGGCGCGAAGGTCAGGACCGACTCGAAGGCGTTCGGGTCGTCGCGGGACTCACCGTGCAGCAGTGCGATCCGCTCCGGCGGGGCGATCCGCAGCCAGCGGATCCACTCGGAGTAGTCGGTGCCGTCCGGCCCGTGCAGCACGAAGACCCACTCCCCGCCCTCGCGGAACTCGAAGGACCGCGTGGTGGTGGTGAACCCCTGCGGACCCCACCACCGCGACAGGTGCCGCACCTCGGTGAACGCCTCGAACACCAGCTCCCGCGGGGCGTCGATGACCCGGGAGATCACGATCTCCCGGTCGGCCGTCGCCGGTTCCGCCCGCGTTTCTTGCCTTGCCCCTGCCATCGGTCATTCCTCCTGTCGTGTCTGCTTGAGGTCCTGCACGTAGGTGTCCAGCCGGTCGAAACTCTCGTTCCAGAACTGCTCGAATCCGCCGACCCACTCGTGGACCGGCCGCAGCCCGCGGGCGTCCAGGCCGTAGAGGCGCTGCTTGCCCGCCCCGCGGACCCGCACCAGCCCAACCTCCCGGAGCACCCGCAGGTGCTTGGACGCCCCCGGCTGGCTCATCCCCAGCTCCCGGGCCAGGTCGGTCACCGGCCGCTCACCCGCCCGCAGCAGCGCCAGGATGTCCCGGCGCTGCGGCTCGGCTATCGCGTTGAACGCGTCCGACGTCGTCGCTGCTCGTGCCATGACAGCCATCGTATTCCCATATCGGAATACGTCAAGCAGAGCGCCGCCCTTGCCGTAGCGGGGAACGGTGTTGACGCTGTTCCCCGCGGTACTCCAGGCGCCGCGGGGGAACTCCCTTGCCCTCCACCTGCCGCCCTGTTTATAGTCACGATGACTATAAAGGAGTCCCCGTGAACTGGAACCTCAGCTGGACCGAAGCGCTCGGCTTCGCCACCGGCGCCGTCTGCGTCTGGCTGGTGGTCCGCCAGCACATCGCCAACTGGCCCGTCGGCATCGCCAACAACGTGTTCTTCATCGTGCTCTTCCTACAGGCCGGTCTTTACGCCGACGCCGGCCTCCAGGTCGTCTTCATCGCGCTGGCCGCCTACGGCTGGTGGACCTGGGCCCACGGCGGCGGACCCGCCACCGCCGGCGCCCTGCCGGTGCGCCGCACCACGGGTGTCGAATGGGCCTGGCTCGCTGCTGCCGGAGTGCTGGGCACCGCCGCCCTCACCCTGCTGCTGGACCAGGCCACCGACTCCACCGTCCCCTTCTGGGACGCGCTCACCACCGCCCTCTCCCTGACGGCCACCTACGGCCAGTGCCGCAAGCTGCTGGAGTCCTGGTGGCTGTGGATCGCCGCAGATCTGGTCTACATCCCGCTGTACGCCTACAAGGGCCTGTACCTGACCTCCCTGCTGTACATCGGCTTCCTCGCCCTGTGCGTGGTCGGCCTCCTCGGCTGGCGGCGCACCCTCGCGACCGCCGCCCCCCGCCCCGCCACGGCGGTGACCGCGTGAGCGCCGCTACCCGCACACACGGGCATGGCTTGGTGCTCGGCAAGTTCTATCCGCCGCACGCCGGCCACCACCACCTCGTCCGCACCGCCCTCGCGCAGTGCGACCGGCTGACCGTCCTGGTCTGCGCCGCCTCCGTGGAATCGGTGCCGCTCGCCGACCGGGTGGCGTGGATGCGCGAGGCCCACCCAGGGGCCGTGGTCGTCGGCGCCGTCGACGACCATCCGGTCGACGTGCACGACCCCGCGGTGTGGGACGCCCACATGACGGTCTTCCGCACGGCCGTCCCGGAACCTGTGGACGCCGTGTTCACCTCCGAGTCCTACGGCACCGAATTGGCCCGCCGGTTCGGTGCGGCCGAGGTCCGTGTGGACCCCGACCGCACCGCGTACCCCGTGTCCGGTACCGCCGTACGCAAGGACCCGGTGGGCTGCTGGGAATTCCTCGGCCCGGGCGTGCGCGCCGCCCTCGCCCGGCGGGTGGTCGTCCTCGGCGCCGAGTCCACCGGCACCACCACCCTCTCCCGGGAGCTGGCCGCCCACTTCCGCGCGCGCGGCGGCATCTGGACGGAGACCGGCTGGGCGCCCGAGTACGGGCGCGCGTACAGCGAGGAGAAGCTCGCCGCGCTGAGGGGGGTCGACCCCGAAGCCGACTGGGCGCAGGTCGAGTTCACCTCCGAGGAGTTCCCCGTCATCGCCTGCCGTCAGGACGCCGACGAGCAGCGGGCGGCGCGTGGCGGCTCCCCCGTGCTCTTCTGCGACACCGACTCCTTCGCCACCACGATCTGGCACGAGCGCTACCTCGGCGCGCCCAGCCCCGAGGTGGCGGCCGTCGCCGCCCGCACCCCGCGCCACCTGTACCTGCTCACCGACCACGAGGGCGTGCCCTTCGAGGACGACGGCCTGCGCGACGGCCCGCACCTGCGCCCGTGGATGACCGGCCGGTTCCGGGAGGAACTGGAGCGCACCGGCCGCCGGTTCCTGCTGGTCACCGGCAGCCCCGAGGAGCGGCTCCGTACCGCCGTGGCGGCGGTGGACGGCCTGCTCGCCGAGGGCTGGCACTTCAACGACCCGCTCCCGGAGCGCCGATGACGGCCGCCGCCCCGTACGACCCGTCCGTGTACGAGCCGTTCGCGGTGACCGTCGACCTGGCAGTGCTCACTGTGCGCGCCGCTGCCCTGCATGTGCTGCTGATCCGGCGCGGCCAGGAGCCGTACGCGGGCGCCTGGGCGCTGCCCGGCGGCTTCCTGCTGCCCCGCGAGTCGGCCGAGGAGGCCTGCCGCCGCGAACTCGCCGAGGAGACCGGCCTGCCGGAGTCCCTGCTCGACGGCCTCCATCTGGAGCAGGTGCGCACCTACAGCGACCCGGACCGCGACCCCCGGATGCGGGTGGTCTCCGTGGCTTTCGCCGCGTTGGTCCCCGATCTGCCCGAACCCGCGGCCGGCGGCGACGCCGCCCAGGCCCATTGGGTGCCACTCGCCGATGCCGAGGCCGCCGCCCTCGCCTTCGACCACGACCGCATCCTCGCCGATGCCCGGGAACAGGTCCAGGCCAGGCTGGAGTACACCTGCCTGGCCACCGCCTTCTGCCCGCCCGAGTTCACCCTCGGCGAGTTGCAAGCCGTCTACGAAACGGTCTGGGGCACCGGCCTCGACCGCCCCAACTTCCGCCGCAAGGTGCTCGCCACCCCCGGCTTCGTGCAGGCCGTCCCCGGGGGCGCCCGCCTGACCGGCGGCCGCGGCAAACCCGCCGCGCTCTACCGCGCCGGCCCGGCCACCGCCCTGCACCCGCCCCTGCTCCGGCCGGAAGGCCCCCGATGACCGCCCACCTCGGCAAGGCGGCCGACCGCCATCCGGGACCGAAGCCCCAGGCGCCCGTCGATCGCCCCTCGGCCCTCGGCCCTCGGCCCTCGGCCCTCGGCCCTCGATGAAATCCTCGGTGATGAGTTTTCGCGCCCGCACGCGTCACACCTACGACGGGACACGACAAGGCGGAAGGATGACGTGATGAGTGCGGACACGCGGCTGGAGGAGCTGGGCGTGAGCGGGCTGGGCGAGGTCGACGAGCCGGCGTTCTCGGGGCTGGCGGAGCGGCACCGGCGGGAGCTGCACGTCCACTGCTACCGGATGCTCGGGTCGTTCGAGGACGCCGAGGACACCGTGCAGGAGACGTTCCTCCGTGCCTGGCGGCGGCGGGAGACCTTCGAGGGACGGTCGACGTTCCGGGCCTGGCTGTACCGGATCGCCACCAACGCCTGCCTGGACCTGCTCGCCAAACGCCGCCCGGAGCCCGCGACCGGCGGCGAGGTGCTGTGGCTGCAGCCGTACCCGGACCGGCTGCTCGACGAGCTGCCCGCGGAGGACGCGGACGAGCCGGAGACCGTCGCCGTCGCGCGGGAGACGATCGAGCTGGCGTACCTGGTCGCAGTCCAGCACCTCGCGCCGCGCCCGCGGGCCGTGCTGATCCTGCGGGACGTGCTCGGCTGGCCGGCGAAGGACGTCGCGGAGCTCCTCGGGGACTCCGTCAACTCCGTGAACAGCGCGCTGCAGCGGGCCCGCACCGGTATGCGGGAGCACCTGCCCGCCGAGCGGCAGGACTGGACCGGCGGCGAACAGGACGCCGGGACGCGCGAGCTGGTGCGCCGCTATACCGACGCCAGCGTGGCCACGGACGTCGACCGGCTCGCCGCACTGCTGCGGGACGACGTCCGCTGCTCGATGCCGCCCACGCCGGGCCTGTACGTCGGCCGCGACGCGGTGGTGAACGACTGGGTCGAGAGCGGCTTCGAGGGCATGAAGGGTCTGCGCACCGTCCTCACCTCCGTGAACCGGCAACCCGCCGTCGCCTTCTACCTCTGGCGGAAGCGGGAGGGCGCGTACCTGCCGCTGACGATCGATGTCCTGCGCGTCACCGGCGGGGCGATCACCGAGATCGTCACGTTCCACGACGACCAGTTCCCCCGGCTCGGGCTGCCGGAGCGCCTGCCGGCGGACGGCACGGAGTAGTCCCGGTGCGGACGCTCGCGCTGCGCGGTGGCGCGCGTGTCGCGGTGGTCGCGGCGGAGTGGTGCGACGCGTTCGGCGTCGTCACCCGCGGGCGGGTGCAGCTGGAGCTGCGCGACGGCGAGCCCGGGCCGGTCCTCGGACACGGCGCCGGGTTCTGGCTCCGCGGCACCGGCGTCCGCGCCCTGCGGAACCCCGGCCGTCGCACGGCGAGGGTGCGCATCGTCACCCCCAGGGTCAGGACCGTCACACGCCAGTCAACACACCCCGTAGCCCAGGTTCCGAATGATGGAGGCACGACATGAACAGCATGAATGACGCCGGGGTCGGCGCAGGCCCGACATCGGGCCGGACCAGCCACACCCACCGACTCCGCGGGCTCGCCCGCACCGGCTTCATTGCCACGCTCGCAGCGATGGTGGCCACCACTCTCGCCGCTGCGCTTGCCCAGGCCGTCGGCGTCGACTTCGAGGTCCCCGACGGTGGCGAGACGATCCCGTTGCCCGGGTTCGCCGTGGTGACCGGCTTCTTCTCGGTCGTGGGCATCGTCATTGCCGTCGCTCTACTTCGTTGGAGCGCTCGCCCCGCCGAGCGTTTCGTGTGGACGGCAGTGTCGCTGACCGCGATCTCGTTGGTCCCGCCCCTCCTCTCCGGGGCAGACACCGCCACCATCACCGCCCTCCTCGGGCTACACCTCATCCCCGCTACGGTGATGATCCCCACCCTGACGCGGAGCCTCCGCACCCGGACCGATTGACGATCCCGCAACGGGACAACGACGGAATCGCTGAAGACGCCGCCGCCGAACACCTCGTAGAGCTCGTTGCAGTCCGCCGGCAGCGGAACCCCCAGCTCTCGCTCGATCGCCGCCCAGTCGACGGAGATCCCGAGCGGCTCCCACCCGGCCAGTTCGATCACTCGCTGAACCCACATACAGCAATCTCATAGCACCGGTCTTCGTTCCGATGTCCCTCACCCCAGGGGCAACTTCACGTAATTCCCCAGGCTCTGGCCCGGCGGAGGGCTGACCAGGTCATTCGTCCGGGAGATGTCTGGTGGCTGAGGATCAGTCGGCCGCAGTCGCGCCGTGACGACGAGCGGCCGCATCGAAGAGGGTCCAGCCGTCCATCTCCTTGACCAAGGGATCATCGGCGTGCCAGCCCTGGGTCAGTGCCGCGTCGAGCAGAGCTCTGAGCGTGCCCGGTTCGTGCAGGATCAAGTCTGTGTCTCCGGTGAACGGCCCGCCGCGAGCTCCGCGATGACCAGGTCCCTCGATCCCGAACTCCGCCGTGCCCATGGCCAGTCAGGAGAATTCGAGCTGGGCGACCTGGTCGACGCCGCCTTGGCGTGCGCACCCGGCTGATGGTCGGCCGGAGCCGCCGCGCCGGTGGACGCTAGGACGGTTGGCGGACCTCGGTGACGAGGGTGTAGAGCTCCACGATGACACCGTCCTTGCAGCGGGCGATGTCCATGCCGGTCACAACGGGTGGTTGATCGGCGGGGCCGAAATGGAAGCCGAGGTGGCCGAGGTCGTCATTGACCGAGACCGGGCCGTCCGGCCGGAAAGCCCAGCCTGGGCTTTCGGCTTGCACCTCCGCGGCCCGGCTTTCGAGCGCCTTGCGGCCGCGGACGACTCGGTCGGGCTCGTGCCACACCACATCCTCGGCGTAGATCTCGGCGACGGCCGAAGCCCGACGGTCCGGATCGCGTTCGTCGAAGACGTCGAGAAGGTTTCGACGCATGAGGTCGGAGACACTGCTGGTCATAGGTGTTCCCTTCAGGTGAAGGCGTGGTCGTCGAACATTCAGGCGGACTGGCGCGTCACCGGAAAATGTCTGGCCAACTCCGCTCTGGAAGCCTCATCAAGCTGAACTCCGGCGGCGTCGAGGTTCTCGGCCAGGTGAGCGCGCGTGCGGGTTCCGGGGATGAGAAGGATGTTGGACGCGAGGTCGACGAGCCAGGCGAGTGCGATCTGTGCGGGGGTCGCCTGCAGCCGATTGCCCAGCGCGGCGAGCGCCGGACTCGTCAGGATCTGGTTCTGGACGCTCCGCGGCCAGCCGAGCGGGCAGAAGGGAACGAACGCGATGCCCCGGTTCGTGCACTCCTGGAGCACGTCCGGGGAGCTCTGATCGGCGAGGTTGAAGAGGTTCTGGACGCAGGCGACTTCCGTCTGCTCGAGCGCTCGCAGCAGGTGCCGCTTCGAGATGTTGCTGAGGCCGATGCCGTCGATCAAGCCTTCCTCGCGGGCCTGGATCAAGGCTGCCAGTTGGGAGTCGAACCGCGTGCCGGGTGTCGACTGGTCCATCATGCGCAGGTTCACCGCGGCCAGGTGGCTGACGCCCAAGGTGGTGAGGTTCTCTTCGATGCCCTGGCGGAGCTGGTGTGGTTCGTCGAAGGGCAGTACCGCGTCGGCGGCATCGCGACGGGCGCTCACCTTGCTGACGATCGCCAGGTCGGCCGGGTAGGGGCGCAACGCCTCGCGGATGAGCTCGTTCACCACGACAGGGCCGTAGTACTGCGCGGTGTCGATGTGGTTCACGCCGCTGTCGACCGCGGCACGCAGCACGCGCAGCGCTTCGTCGCGGTCTCGTGGCGGGCCGAAGACGTTGTCGCCGGCCAACTGCATCGCGCCGTATCCGATCCGGCGCACGTGCCAGGGGCCGAGAGCGTACGACCCTGCGGATTCGATGGCGTGCAGGTGGTCCGACATGGTTTCTCCTGCGCTGGAATCACTGTTCGTGCATGCACCACCATGATGGTGCTCGTACGGGCCGCGAGCCCGGATCCGCCGGCGTGGCATGTTCCGGTTGATCCGCCCGACGTAGTGGCCCTGGGCATTTGACCGCGGGGCCGAGCGCCGAGGGCGGGATCGGGGTGTGGCCCGGCAGGCCGTTGGCGTCGGCGGAGCCGGCGCGGCGATCACCGGGACGGCCGCGACCTTGGCAGACCGGGCCAGGAAGGAATGGCGGTTCGAGGGGGAATCGAGCACCGACATGGTCTCAACCGCCTTTCACGAAGAGGTGATCGGTCAGGTCGCGCGCGGTTCCGGCCGGGCCCCGACCGTGTTCCGCAGAGTGCCGTCGGGGTCCGCGGGGGCGCGGCGGGGGCGGGGCGGGGTCAGTAGTTGCGGGTTTGACATCCTCCCTGGCCTAAAGGCCGGGAATTCCCGTCTGCGCCCAGCCGGTCGGCTGGCAGCTTCGGGTGGGTTCCTGCTTCTTCCGCACCGGGGTGCGGGTTGCGCGCTGTGCCGGCACGAATGCCGGTCTTACCTGCGCTCCACGGGCGTTTACGGTCTCCGCCTGTCCAGCGGCGACCTTCAGTCCTTCGGTGCGGATGTTGCGGGCCGCATTGACGTCGCGGTCGTGGACGGTGCCACAGCCGGTGCAGGTCCATTCCCGGACTGCCAGGGGCTTGGGGCCGTCCTTGACGCCGCAGGCGGAGCAGAGCTGCGAGGACGGGAAGAACCGGTCCACGCGGGTGAAGGTGCGCCCGTACCGGGCGGCCTTGTACTCCAGCATCCCGACGAATGCCGAACATCCGGCGTCGTGCACGGACTTGGCCAGGCGTGTGCGGGCAAGGCCTTTCACCGACAGGTCCTCGACGTGTACCGCTTGGCTCTCGCGGATCAACGTCGTGGACAGCTTGTGGTGGAAGTCCCTGCGCGCGTCGGCGACCCGGGCGTGAGCCCGTGCGACCTTCACGACGGCCTTCTTGCGGTTCGCCGAGCCCTTGGTCTGGCGGCTCAGGTTCTGCTGCGCCTTGCGGAGCTTCTTCTCCGCGCGGCGCAAGAGCTTCGGAGCGGTGATCTTGCGGCCGTCGGAGAGGACCGCGAAGTGTGTCAGCCCCAGATCGATACCGACCTCGCCCGTGGTCTGGGGCAGCACCTTGGATGTGTCCGTCTCGACGACGAAGCTCGCGAAGTACCGGCCGGCCGCGTCTTTGACCACGGTCACCGTGGACGGCGTCGAAGGAAGGCTGCGGGACCAGTTCACCTTGACGTCGCCGATCTTCGGCAGGCGCAGCTTCCCGCCCGGCGTGATCGACCAACGGGCGTTCGCGGTGAAGCGGACCGCCTGCCGCCTGTCCCGCTTCGACTTGAAGCGCGGGGCGCCCACGCGTGGGCGCTTGCCCTTCAGGCCGTCGAAGAAGTTCGTGTACGCGGTGTCCAGGTCCCGAAGGGACTGCTGCAACACGACGGCGGACACCTCGCCCAGCCAGGCCCGCTCGGGCGTCTGCTTCGCGGCAGTGATGAGCTGCTTCGACAGGTCGCCCAACTTCGGGAACGGTAGACCGTCCCGGCGGGCGCCCTCCCGGGCCCGCAGCGCGTCGTTGTAGACCACCCGCGCGCAGCCGAACGCCCTGCTCAGCGCGATGCGCTGAGCAGGACCCGGCTCGATGCGGAAGGCATACCTGAGCTGCACAACCCAGACCGTACCAATACCTGGTGATGGCCGACATGCGGGACATTCGCACGGGCAGACACTGCGTTTTCGCCCTTCACGCCCACTTGGTCTTCGTGACGAAGTACCGGCACAAGGTGTTCACCGACCAGCACCTGACCCGCCTCGAAGAGGTCATGCGCGCGGTATGCAAGGACTTCGAGGTGGAGCTGGTCGAGTTCAACGGCGAGAGCAATCACGTCCACCTCCTCGTGAACTTCCCGCCCAAAGTCGCCCCGTCCAAGCTCGTCAACAGCCTCAAGGGCGTCAGCTCCCGCAGGATGCGCCAGGAGTTCCCCGACTCGTGCGGCACTACTACCGGGCCAACAAGCTATGGTCCGGTTCCTACTTCGCCGGATCCGTCGGCGGCGCCCCGCTGTCGATCGTCCGTCAGTACATCGAGCAGCAGAAGCGTCCGCTCCAGCCTGCCCGTCAGAGCACTCCTCAGAATCGCTTCACCCCCGACCTTAAGGCCGGTGCACTGCGATTTGCCCCGGTAGCCACCGTCGGCTGCGATGAACTTGGCGGTGACGAAGGCGGAGTCCTCGCCGGTGAGGAAGAGCACGGTGCCGACGATGTCCTCGGGCGTGGCGCGGCGTTTGATCGCCTGCTCGGTGGCGAGCAGGGAGTCGATGTCGGCGGGCATGGCCCCGTCCGCGACGGTTTCGTCGATCAGCGGGGTGCGGGTGAACGCCGGGGAGACGGCGTTGACCGTGATGCCGAAGGGGGCCAGGTCGTTGGCCAGGCCGCTGGTCAGACCGAGGATGCCCGCCTTGCTGGCGAGGTAAGGAGTCATGTCGGTGGTGTTGGTGTAGATCGCCGAGGAGCTCATGTTGACGATCCGTCCCCAGCCGCGCTCGCGCATGTCCGCGGCGAAGGCCGTGGACATCAGGAACTGGGAGTCGAGGTTGGTGGACAGCACGCGGCGCCAATGCGCGAAGTCGACGTCCGCGAGCGGTGCCATGCCGGCGATCCCGGCGTTGTCGACCAGGATGTCGGCCGGCCCGCAGGCAGCCAGCACCGCATCGTGCAGGGCGCGGACCGCGGCCGGGTCGGAGACGTCGGCGACCAACGGAACGCATGTGCCGCCGGCCTCCTGGATCTCCTTGGACGTCTGCTCGGGCGCCGACAGGTCGACTGCGACGACGGTTGCGCCCCGGCGCGCCAGTCCGCGGGCGATGGCGGCGCCGAGGCCGCGCGCGGCGCCGGTTACGACGGCGACGCGGCCTTGGTGCGCGGCCCACCGTGAGTCCTGGGCGGAGAAGCTGTTCTCTGTCATGAGGGTTCCTCCTGGCGCACCCACGGCGGCGGTGATCTGCTGAGAGCCGCGGGGACCAGGCGCCGCGCGCGGGTCCGCAGTGGGTCGGTTTCAGCTGCGCAGGGTCTTCATGGCCGTCGACCAGGCCTCCAGCTCGTCGAACAGGCTGGTCACTGCGGCGTCGTGGTGCTCCGCGGGCTTGAAGAGGGAGAAGTTCTCGAAGTCGGTGAACAGCGAGAAGCACAGCTGCTGGTTGACGTGGGCGAGCTGGATCGCGCTCGCGATGGTGCGCAGATGCTCGACGGCGCGGACGCCGCCGACGGTGCCGTAGGAGACAAAGGCGGCAGCCTTGTTGTTCCACTCGGCGTAGGCGTAGTCGATCGCGTTCTTCAGCACCCCGGGGATGGAGTGGTTGTACTCGGGGGTGACGAAGACGTATCCGTCGAACTCGGCGACCTTGGCGGTCCACGCCTTGGTGTGCTCTCCCCGGTACTGGCCCATGGACGGCGGCAGTGGCTCATCCATGTGGGGCAGGGGCCAGTCGGCGAGGTCGACCAGCTCGTACTCGGCCCCGGCGCGGGCGCCCGCGCGGTCGATGACCCAGTCGGCGACGGCCTTGCCGTTGCGGCCGGGGCGGGTGCTGCCGAGGATCACGGCGATCTTGAGGGTGTTCATGAGTGCGCTCCTTACGTGTCAGTCCCGCGAGGCAGGGCTGCCGGTGGCGCGGCGGGCTCGGATGGTCGCGGTCAGCTGCGGGTGCCGGTCCGCCATGCCCTTGAGCTTGGTGACGCCGTGGGCGTAGCGGTCCACGGTCGCGGTTGCCTCCACGGCGATCTCGTCCCTGCCGACCTGGGCCTTGGCCACGGTGAAGGTGAGGGGTGTGCGGACGCCATGGGCGGTCAGCAGGCCCTGGAGGACCCAGGCGCGCGCCTGGTCCAGCTACGCGGCGGTCGAGGTGAAGGCGATGTCCGGGGAGGTGTCGGCGTCGGTGTCCAGCAGCGTCCTGGACAGGACCTGGCGGTCCCGGTTCTTGTTGCCGGTCTCGAAGCTGCTCGCGTCGGCGACGGCGTCCACCCGGGATCCGGCCAACGGGTCGGCCGGCGAGACAGTGCCGCCGTGCAGCTTGAAGCTGCCGCGGACCGTGCTCAGGCGGACCGTGCTCAGGCCGAAGAGATGCCTGGTGGTGAAGGTGATCCGGGAGGCGGGGACGTCGATGACGTACTGGCCCGGCTCCGGCGTGGCGGTGGTCATGACGACCTCCTATGAGTTGAACCCTCAAGTCAAAGGGTAGACCTCTTGACTTGAATGCTCAAGTCGTGCATGCCCTTTGACCGAGCCCGCTTCGCATGCCGCCGGGCGGCCGCGCCGGCCGAGCCCCGAGGAACTGGACACCTGGTAGCGCCTCGCCCAGGTCATGTACCGCCTCCAGACCGCCCCGGAGGCCCGCCGGTGCCAGCGGACTACCGGCCAGGACCAGCGCCGGCTTGCGCGGTGCTCCGCGTTCAGACCAGGCCGAGCTGGGCGGCGATGACGGAGCCTTCCGCGTAGCAGTCGAACCGCTTGATCTTGCCGTTGACCAGCTCGAACACGTCGCAGCACGGGGCGTCCATGCGCTTGCCCGTCGGCGGAACGGTGCCCGAGGGCAACTCCAGCGGACCGAGGTGGGTGCCCTGCAGGCGCAGCTGCACGATGACCACGTCGTCGGTCACATAGAACCGGCCGAGCTCACGGTGCATGTCGGGGAACGCCTTCGCGTAGACCTCATGGTTTCAGCGTGCGGGTGAGTCGATGCGCTGCAGGATGCGCTCGGCGTCCTGGCCGAGTCGGCGCAGGCGCTCGCCGGAGAGGTTGTCCACCACGAGATGGCGGACATAGGCCACGTGACCTGGTGCGGCCGACTCCAGCTTGCTCATGCCAGCAGGCAGGAGGACGGCGTTCGTGAAGCGCCCGTCGCTCGGATCCGGCTCGCGCCGGACGTAGCCGCGGTCCTCCAGCCGCTTCACCATGTGCGACAAGCGGGACAGCGACGTGCTGGTGTGCTCGGCCAGCACGCTCATACGCAAGGTCCATTCGGGAGCCTCGGAAAGCATCGCCAGGGCCATGTACTCGACCATGCTCAGCTCAGCGTCGCGCTGCAGTTGCGCGTCGATGGCCCAGGGAAGCCGAGTGATCAGTCGGACCACCGACATCCAGGAAGCCAGCTCGGCCGACGTGAGCCACAAGTCGGCGTGCTCGTCCACCTGCGGCAACTTGTCATCGGTCGGCATGTCAAGAGCGTATCAGCCCCATACCGCGGGAGAAGTGGGGCCGCGCATCGCTGCCTCTTCCCATCCGATCACCTGAACCTTCATGTAAAGAGAACGGGGTGCTGGTCATGGCAGCGCACCTTCCCGTAGCGAAACGGACGCGCACTACGCTGGTAGCCGTCACGGTGAGCGGCGGTCACCTGATCCTGGTGATTCGCGGTGCAGGGTGAGCTTTCGGATCTCGAGCAGGTCCAGGCCGAGCGCCTCGATATCGGCCAGTACGCCGTACAGCGCGGACTGGTCCAAGAGCCCGGTGAGCACGGTGTTTGTGCCGCACCGCCGCGGCGTCATCGCCGGGAACGCGGACAGCATTGTGGCGCCGAGGTGCCCGTTGATCCGGATCATGTACAGGGCGGGTTCCGGGTCCATGACGACATGGTCACCGGCCGGCAGGTGAAACCACATCACCAGGATCCGGTGACCGTCGGGCTAGGGCCTGTCCGGCGGATCAAGTCGGAGGAAACCTGCGCCGCCTGATCAGCGCACGTGAGTGGGGCCTGGTGCGTGCAACTGCAAGGCGGAGGAGGGCGTCGATGCGGAGCATCGGCAACCGACGACAACGCCGCTGGGGGTCCCCCCTGCTCGAAGAGCTTGGGGGAGGGCGTGCCAGGCCCCACGTCTCCGGCATGATCCGCCGGACAGGCCCTAGCGCGGGCGGCCGGCGGCCAGCAGCCCAAGCTCCCTTGCGCGCTGCACGGCCGAGGACCGGTCACGGACCTGGAGCTTGGCGTAGATGCTGCGGACGTGCGTGTTGACCGTGTTCACCGAGATCGACAGTTCGCCGGCGATTTCGGGCCGGGACAGGTTCGTCGGGAGATATCTCAGCACCCTGAGCTCGCCCGGACTGAGCTCCTCCGCCGGCGGCAATGACGGTTGCTCTTCGGCCGCCGGGGATGAGCCGTGCAGGACATCGAGGATATCGGCGAGCAGTGCGGCGTGCGCCGTCTCATGCGGGGGCAGCGCCTCGAGCAGCTCCCGGGCGCCCGTCATCGCGAACGGCAGGACCACTTGGTCGGACCGCGAGGCGGGCGCGGGCTTCGGCGGGCCTCCCGAGGCGGGCTTGCGTGGCGAGCAGCCAGCCGGCCATCTGGCTCGCCAGCGCCTGCGAGCCCTCGAGCTGCGATGCCAGGTGTTCGGCCGCGCCGAACTCCTCCAGCGCCTCGTGGCGGCGGCCGCGACCGGCGTGCAGTATCCCGGCCGCCTGGTGCAGCAGCAGCCTGATGTCCGGCCCGGTGTCTGTCTGCAGGGCCCGTTCGGTGCGCCGCAGCCATCGCTCGCCCTCGTCGAACTCACCCACCCACACCATCGTGCCGGCGAGCGTCATCAGCGCGGGCGCGATCACCGGTTCCGTGCCCCAGCCGTACCGTTCGGCGAGAGTGATCGCCTCGCGGCAGCGCCGCTGGGTGGTGGCGAACGCATGGATCTTCGGCATGGCGGCGCCATGGAAGATGTACGCGAAAGCGAGCTGCGCGAGGCAGCCGACTTCCAGGTACGGCCGGCCGATCCCCCGGGCCAGGACGGCGCCCTCCCGGAGGTGGCGTTCAGCGTCTGGCAGCCCCAGGGACCACGCCTCGACGGTCCCCAGATTCATCAGCGCCACAGCTCGCAGGTCGCTGCCCAGCGCGATGTCCTCGTCGGACGGCCCGGTTACCGGGGAGGCCAGGAATCGGGCCTGCTCGATGACGCCGGCCAGGTGACCGCGCCGTCTGGCCAGCGACAGCTTCAGCGACGCGATCGCCACCTGGAGGCGGCGCCGGCGACCCGGCGGCGTCGTCCCGGCGTACGTCTCGGCGACCGCCAGGTGGGCGGCCGTCTCGTCCAGGCGCCCCTGAGCAAGGTCACCCATTGCGCGCACCAGGGCCAGCTCGGAGTGGTCCGCGCCGGGCGGGAAGGCCCGTACCAGCGCCTGCATGGTCTGCGCCTGCCCGTCGAGCGTCAGGCTGAACGAATGGTCGGCGAGCAGCCGGGCCGCATCAGGCCAGTCACCGGCTGCCTGCGTGTGCCGGATGGCGTCGACCACCTGGCCATGCTGGATGAACCATTCGGCGGCACGCCGGTGCAGTGCCGGCACTTCCTCAGGCAGCGCCCGGCGCAGCTCCAGCCGGAGCAGATCCCCGAACAGGCGGTGGTAGCGAAACCAGGTGCGCTCGGGGTCGAGTGATTCGACAAACGCGTTCGCGTCCTCGAGTTCCAGCAGGATCCGTTCCGAACCAGGGCGGCCCGTCAGCACGTCCGCCAGCTCGCCGTTGACGCGATCGAGCAGGGAGGTGCGCAGGAGCAGATCCTGGACGCCGGCCGGCTGGCGGTCCAGCATTTCCGCGATCAGGTACTCGGCGACTGTCCGGTCGCTGCCGGAGAACTCCGCGACGAAACGCTCCGGGTCGGGGTGACCGGCCAGGGAGATCGCCGCGAGCCGCAGGCCCGCGGCCCACCCCTCCGTCCGCTGGTGCAACAGCGCTGCCCCGTCCGCGGACAGCGCGATACCCGAGGCATGAAGCAGCTCGCGGGTCTCGCGCTCGGAAAAGCGCAGGTCCGCCGCGCGGATTTCGGCCAGCTCGCCTGCCAGGCGTAGCTGATGCAGCCGCAACCGCATATCGCGACGGGCGGCCAGCATCGCGTGAACGTTCGGGGGAAGATTCATCAGCAGCCGGGTGAGCTGATCGAGGGCCTCCGGCGAATGCAGCTCGTGCAGATCATCAATCACCAGTGTGATGCCGCCACGAGCATCGGCGAGCTCCGACAGCACCCGGTCGACCGTCGCCGTTGCATTGAAGTCGGGTGTCGCTGCCTGCGGTTCCGCACGGCCGACCGTGGCCGAAGCGTGACGGACCGCGTCGAGCAGGGCAAGCCAGAACTGCTGGGCGTCATGCTGGTCGCGTTGCACCGATACCACGGCGAGCCGGTGCGGTCGGCCCGGCTGGTGCGCCCAGGCGCGCAGCAGCGAGGTCTTCCCGCTGCCGGCGGGAGCCGAGATGATCGTCACCTTCCCCGCCGCCGCGCGATCCAGGGCAGCGAGAAGATCACCCCGGTCGATCAGCCGGGGAGCTGCCGAAGCCACCGTCATAGGCCTTCCTAGGTGCCTGTGCCTGTGCCGTACGCCCTCTGCCGCCGACGACACAATCCTCTCGCTCTACGCAGGACAGCGCACGCCCCTGTCCACGCGCGCGAATCACCAGGATCGGGTGATGACCTCTCACCGTCCCGGACGTGAACCTGGGACTCGTGCCGATCGATGCCCGGATGGGAGATGGCTGTGACAACCGGAACCGAAGCGCTCGTTCGGCGCGCGTACCGCTTGGCGAAGGGTGATGTCTTGGACGTCCAGGGGTTCGCGAGCCTGGTCGCCGACAACGGCGTGTTCAACGGCATCGGCGGTGTGATTCGCCGGGAGATCTACCGCGGTGAGCGACACCTTCCTCGGACCGTTCGAGACGCCCGCCGGGGTGATCCCGCCGACGGGGGCCAAGCTCGACATCCCGACCGCTGACTTCTGGTGCGTGCGCGACGGCAAGACCCACCCTGTCCCTTCAGCTCATCCTCCCAGCGCATGACCCGGATCGTGAACGACAGGAGTTCGACATGAGCGAAGCACTCGACCGGAACGCGAAGACCGTCGCAGAGTTCCGAGCGAACGAGGGCAGGGTCGGCGGGGTCTTCGAGGGCGCTCCGCTGGTCCTCGTCCATCACCGCGGCCGCAAGAGCGGGCAGGAGCACGTCAGCCCGACGATGTACCTCCCGCACGACACCGCGCCGGACATCGTCTACGTCTTCGCAACCAAGGGCGGAGCACCCACCAACCCGGATTGGTACCTCAACCTGACCGCCGCCGGTGAGGGCACCATCGAACGCGGCACCGCGACCGACCAGGTGACCGTCCGCGAGCTGATCGGCGCCGAACGCGACCGCATCTACGCCGAGCAGGCGCGGCGTTACCCCGGCTTCGCCGAGTACGAACGCAAGACTGCCGGAATCCGCATCATTCCCGTGCTCGAACTCCGGCGGGCGTAGCCCACACCCCGGTCAGTTTCAGCGAGTCGAAGGAGAGAGATCATGCCCAAGGCGGTCAGGTACGACGAGTTCGGCGGGATCGACGTGTTGCGGGTCGACGAGGTGGAACGCCCGGTGCCCGGGGACGGGCAGGTCCTCGTACGTGTGAAAGCGGCCGGCATCAACCCCAGTGAGGCGGTCATCCGCACGGGGGCGGTGGCGGACCTGTTCCCGTCGACGTTCCCGTCCGGGCAGGGCAGCGACTTCGCCGGGGCAATCGAGGAGGTCGGTACCGGGGTTGATGGATTCTCGCCCGGCGACGAGGTGATCGGATTCAACCAGAAGCGTGCCTCCCAGGCCGAGCTGGTCCTGGTCGAGGCCGGTGACCTCACGCGCAAGCCGGAGAAGGTCTCATGGGAGGTGGCCGGCAGCCTGTACGTCGTCGGCGTTACCGCATGGGGGGCGGTACACGCCGTCCAGCCCAAGGAGGGCGAGACCGTCGTCATCTCCGGAGCCGCCGGGGGCGTCGGCTCGCTCGCCGTACAGCTCGCGCGCCGTACCGGGGCCACGGTCATCGGCCTGGCGAGCGAGAGCAACCACGGCTGGCTGAAGAGCCACGACGTGATCCCGGTCACGTACGGTGACGGCGTCGCGGACCGCATCAGGGCCGCCGCGCCCAGCGGCGTGGACGCCTTCATCGACACCTTCGGCGACGGGTACGTCGAGCTGGCCCTCGCCCTCGGCGTCGCGACCGAACGGATCGACACCATCGCCGATTTCGCGGCCGCCGAGAAGCACGGGGTGAAGACTGACGGGGGGAGCGCGGCCGGGCCGGGCGCCAAGGTGCTCGCCGAGCTCGCCGGCCTGATCGCCGACGGACACCTCGAGATTCCCATCGCGAACGTCTACCCGCTGGCGCAAGTCCGCGAGGCTTACACCGAGCTCGAACGCCGCCACACCCACGGCAAGATCGTCCTCAGGCCCTGAACGACTCGGTTCGCGATACCGCTGTCGATAGTTGATCGTCGTTCGTCCAGGAGCAGGCTTTGGCCGGGCGTAATGCGGTGGCAGCGGTTCGCGGCCTGGTGCTTGGATGCTTGGCGTGATGTCTGTGGATCTTGATGGTGGTCGCGAACTGCTGGACCGGCTTGAGCGGTATTACGACGCGGTACCCCGCTCCGGCGCTCGGGTCGAGGACTTGGGGCCGCTGAGCTTGTTCATCCGGGAGGGGCAGGGCTGGCCTTTCTATGCACGCGCGGCCCTGGGGTGGTCCGGACCGGTGACTGCCGCCGATGTGAACCGGGTGCGCGCCCGGCAGCGGGAGCTGGGCATCCCGGAGAGTTTCGAGTGGGTCGCCGAGACCACACCCTCGTTGCGGGCCGCGGCCGAGCAGACGGGGCTTGTGGTGCACGCACACCCCTTGATGGCGCTCGGCCCAGACGTACCGACCCCCGTTGTCGCAGAGTTGGCCGACGGCATGGTGGTGCGGACTGTGGGGCCCGACGATCCCGTACTGCCGAGCGCGCTGGCCGTCCCTCACCTGGCCTTCGCCGAGCCCGGAACCCGTATCGGTGCAGCCGGCACGGCGGAACTGAGCGAGGCGGTGCGGAGCCGCGCCGATGACGGGTCGGTGGAACGTGCGGCGGCACGCATCCTGGCTGGTCTGACAAGCGTTGCCGCCGCTGTGGAAGACGGAAAGGCCCTGTGCGCCGGTCAGCACCAGCCGGTGGGGCCGGTCAGCGAGATCGTCGGGGTGGGAACCCTGCCGACTGCGCGCCGCCGTGGTCTCGCGCTCGCGGTCACCGCGGCGCTGATAGCCGACGCACGATCGCGAGGCGTCGCGACCGTCTTCTTGTCTGCGGGCGACGACGACGTCGCCCGGATCTACGCCCGGCTCGGCTTCCGCCGCGTGGCCACCGCACTGATCGCCGAGCCCGTCGAGTAGCGACGTGTGGGCGGGCCGTCACCGTGACGCGGTACTCGTCACCCTGGCCGTTCTGCACCTGCAACTGCCGCACGCGGTACGGGCCGAACCGTACGGAGTGAGCCGGCCTACAGTCACTCGGGCCGTGCACGAGATCCGGCCGCTGCTCGCGACGCGGGGTTTTGCCGTCCCTGGCAGGCCCCGCTTGCGGCCGTACTCCCTGGCGGACGTTTTCGCCGACGCCGACGCGTACGCCGAGGGCGTAGAGCTGCGGATCGACGGCACCGAGGTACAGGTCCGCCGCCCCGGCGCGGGTCGGCCGGGTCAGGCTGGGAACTTTCCGTTGGGTGGTCGAGCGCACGATTTCTTGGCTCCACGGCTTTCGACGCTTACGCATCCGCGGGGAACGACGCGACGACATCCACGGAGCTTCCCTCGGCCTCGCCCGATGCTTCATCACCCACGGACACGTCCAACTGCTTTGTCGGACCTCTAAACCCATGTGGAGCCTCAACACACGCCCGGGTGGCGGTGTGTTCCGCCACCCGGGCTTCGTGTTTCGGGTGTGCTCGGTCAGGTGATCGTGTCAGGGATCAGATGGTTTTGGTCCGGTCCCAGTGCCAGTCGCCGGTGCCCGAGTCCCATACCTTGACGGGGTTGTTGAAGTCGGCGCCCGTGGAGTTGAAGGTCCACAGGGCCGAGTGGCCGCGTCCGTCGGAGGTGTCGGCGTACTTGTACAGGGCGCCGACGTCCGACTTGCCGTCGCCGTTGAAGTCACCGGCCACGAGCTTGCTGTTGTCCGCAGCCCAGGAACCGGTGCCCGAGTCCCACAGCTTGACTGGCTTGTTGAAGCCCGCGCCGTTGGAGGTGAAGGTCCACAGGCCGGAGTGACCACGCCCGTCCGAGGTGTCGGCGTACTCGTACAGGACGCCGACGTCCGACTTGCCGTCGCCGTTGAAGTCACCCGCCACGAGCTTGCTGTTGTCCGCCGCCCAGGAACCGGTACCCGAGTCCCACAGCTTGACGGGCTTGTTGAAGCCGGTACCGGTGGAGGTGAAGGTCCACAGGGCCGAGTGACCACGCCCGTCCGAGGTGTTGGCGTACTCGTACAGGACGCCGACGTCCGACTTGCCGTCGCCGTTGAAGTCACCCGCCACGAGCTTGCTGTTGTCCGCCGCCCAGGAACCGGTACCCGAGTCCCACAGCTTGACGGGCTTGTTGAAGCCGGTACCGGTGGAGGTGAAGGTCCACAGGGCCGAGTGACCACGCCCGTCCGAGGTGTTGGCGTACTCGTACAGGACGCCGACGTCCGACTTGCCGTCGCCGTTGAAGTCACCCGCCACCAGTTCGCTGTTGTCCCAGTGCCAGTCGCCGGTGTCGGAGTCCCAGAGCTTGACAGGCTTGTTGAAGCCGGTACCGGTGGAGGTGAAGGTCCACAAGGCGGAGTGACCACGCCCGTCGGAGGTATCGGCGTACTTGTACAGGACGGCGACGTCGGACTTGCCGTCGCCGTTGAAGTCACCGGAGAGGGTCTTGCTGAGGCTCCAGTTCCAGGACCCGGTGCCCGAATCCCACTGCCTCACGGGGTTGTTGAAGCCGCTGCTGTTCGAGGTCTGCAGCCACAGGGCGGAGTGGTTGGTGCCGTCGGAGTTGGCTCCGTAGTCGTAGAGGTAGGCGGCGTCGGACTTGCCGTCGCCGTTGAAGTCACCGGGCTTGTCCGACGTGTGGCTGAGTGCCTGGCCGATGTCGATGCGGGGGGTGCTGGCGCCGGTATAGGTGATGGGCTTTCCGGTGGCCTTCAGCAGCTCTTCGAGGGAGGCGATGCTTCTGGTGGGGAACGCCTGTCGAAGGACCGCTAGGGCACCGGCCACGTGCGGGGCGGCCATGGAGGTGCCGACTTTGGAAGCGTATCCGCCGCCGGGGACGGAGGAGACGATGCTGGTGCCGGGAGCGAAGACGTCGACCAGCGGGCCGCGGTTGGTGAAGGCGGCCAGTTCATCGTCGTCGGTCGTGGCACCGACCGCGAGAGCGGAGGAGATGCAGGCGGGCGAGCTGACCGCGTCGGTGTATCCGCTGTTCCCGGCCGCGACGACGGTGGCGACACCTGCGTCGAGCAACTGATCGATCACCGCCTGGTGTGGGTCGTTCTCACAGGCGCTGGTGTACCGGCCGCTGCCGAGGCTGAGGTTGGCCGCGACGAGCGGGATCCCGGACTGCTTGAGCTCCCCCACCTTCTCGAGCGCCGAGAGCTGGGCGCTGGTGAAGCTCAGGACACACGGTGCGGCGCCGGCTCCGCAGTAGTCCTCCGAGGTGAACTTGCTGAAGACCTGGATGGCGACGATGTCGGCACCGGGAGCGACACCGCGAGCCGGGGCTCCGGTGATGCCCTTGCCCGCGGCGATACCGGCCACGTGCGTTCCATGGTCGCATTCGGTGATGGTCGCGCACGGCCCGGTCTCGGAGTCGGCCGAACCGGTGCCCTCCTGCGCCTCGGTGCCGTTGGGGCACAGACTGGTGGCGGAGTAGTCGGCGTCGATCGGTGAGAAGCACGCCTCGGCGACGACCCGTCCCTTGAGGAACGGGTGATTGGTGGCAACCCCCGTGTCCAGGACGGCGATTGCGCTGCCCGCGCCGGTCATGCCCGCGGCAGAGGGCGCCGTTCCGCCGATGAGGGGGACGCTCTCGTCCAGGGACGGCGGCACCGGGATGTCCTCGGTGACGCTGACCACGTTGCTCTGGGCGGCCAGTTGTTCCAGGCCTGCCTGGTCCACCTTGACCGTGACCAACGGCAGGGTCTTAAAGGTCTGCATCGTCTTGCCCGTGTCGGCCGCGGCGGACAGGTCCGCGCGCTGCCTGGTGAGGACGTTGACGCGGACCTTTCCGCCGTTCGTGGTCTTGTCGTAGAGCGGTGGATCGATGGGGTCGGGGGTGGCTTCAGTGGCTGTCGAAGGGCTCAGTGGCGTGGACGCCTGGGCCGGTATCGCAGCGGCGAGGGAGATGACCGTCATCGCGGTGACGACTGTCATCCAGCTCGTTCTCTTCATAGCGCCTCGGTGAGCAGGGGGCTCGTCCTGGCCCGGCCGGTGGGGAGGCAGGCGTGACTCAGCCCGGAGCGACGTGTGGGGAAGCAGCGGTGTGGTGCTGAAAGGTGATGCACGGGTCTGCCGGGAGGGAGAGCCGGGCGGCGAGAGGTCTGCGCCACCCGGCTCCGTCATGCCCGATCGGCATACTCGTCCGTGCTGTTGCGCGGCGCGCCCTCAGAAGACGCCACGGCCTCGATCAGGTCGCGTTGGCGCCGTTCTTAGGGTTGCCCTTCCAGCCCACGGTCCGGAAGTAGCTGTACGCGAGGGCGTAGCACTTCGGCCGCCTCGTGATGAAGTAGGCCTTGCAGCTGTGCGTCTTCATCGTCGTGTAGAAGACGTTGTCGACGCTCCCCTTCTTGTTGCGGTCGAGGTAGAACTGGTAGCCCTTGTACGTGTTGCCGATCAGGCCGTAGCCGTAGTCGTGCGTGTCGCAGGCGGCCCGGAAGTCGAAGCCGAGCGGCCTGCTGATGTTGGGACCGGGGGTGCTGCAGCCGTCGTAGATGATGCCCGCGACGCGGAACCCGGTCGGCGTCGTCCTCCAGTACGGCTTGTGCCAGCCATAGTGCGCCGCCCACGCGGCGCAGCCGCCCTTGAGGTACCACATCCAGTCCATCGCGCGGTCGCAGTAACGGGGGTAGGCCTGCGGGTCGGTGATCTCTCCGTTGGAGAAGTCCGTCGCCGGCGGGGCGGTGGCGGCCTCATCCGTGATACCGGTCGCGCCCACGAAGGGCGACTCCGAGCTCGGACGCGCGGGGCCGACCGGCTCGACGTTCGGGGAGGCCGAACTGCCCGGGAAGGTCAGATCCCAGTTGCCGTTGGACGGCGAAGTGACGTCGGAGACACGTCCGGTGGAGTCGTAGGCGTACGAGGAGACCGGCTCGGTACCCTCGGCCGGGTTGGCCACCGAACGCAGCAGACCTGAGGCGTCGTAGGAGTACCGCGCGAGCGTCTGTGTCGTCGCGCCGGTGGTGACGCTGATCTCCTTGGCGCGCCCGGTGAACTCACCGGGTGTCGTGCCGTTGGCCGTCGTGACGGCCGAGTAGCTGACCTTCAGCGACTGCTCGGGGGTCTCCCCGGTCGCGGCCTCAGTGATGGTGGAGACCCGGCCCTTGGTGTCATAGCCGACGGCGGAGAGAATACCGTCGGCCGCCGTGCCCACCCCGGTGACGCGCCAGGTGTCGGTACCCGGCGCGGCCTGCTTCCAGGTGTACGTGGGGGTCAACTTGTCGATGCCGACGGGAGCGTCGGCATCGGTGTCGGCGGACTGATCCGCGTCCGCGGCCGACGCGGCCACGCTGACGACCTCGACGACGGTGGACACCAGCGTGCCTGTCGCCTCGTCGAACCTGGTGGTCTCGGTGAGCTTGTCGCCCTCGGTGGTCGCGTACTTCCTGACGCCGCCGCCGCTCGGGGAGTCGACGCTGCTCTTCAGGGCGTAGGTGATCGGGGTGTTCGTGGTGAGGTCGGTGACGACGACGGAGTCGGTCTTCCGCTCCAACTTGCGGTCGAGCTGGCCCCAACGAACTGGGCGTCCCAGCCCGGACCAAAAACACCCATGTCGGCGCGGGACGCGGGTGCGGACTCCGGTCTGGCAACGTCGCCCGCTTGGGCGTTGACCGTGTGACTGCGGCTCATGAGGCCTTCTGCCACATCTGTCTCGTAGATCTCGAAGGACTGCTCCGCGGTCGAGTACTGACCGGGACCGACCTGCTGGATCTCGCCGTCCGCCAGCGGCTGATCGACGACCGCGGTCGCCGCGGCGGGCGATGCACCCGAAGGTGCCGCCCCCGCCACCCCCTGCGGGAGCAGCAGAGATAAGGACAACGCGGCAAACACGGGCAGCACGATTCTGCGCATGAGTTCCCCCCTCGTGTTGGAAATAGCGGTCGGCGGGGGCGGTCGGGCCGCCTCGGCCGATGCGACAGCAGAGCTTCCAGGACGCCGGGGACCCACGGCAACAGCCGCCGCCTTACCTGGGACGGTGGGACATCCCACCCCTGTTGACCTGTGGAAACAGGGAGACTCTGGGATGCCGTCCTGAGAGGCGGAGACGACTCGCGCCGTGTCGGCCGACCATCGGATGCGGCCGAGGTCGCTCGTCAGTCGCCGGTTTCCGCGTTGCCGGGCGGCGGTCGGCCGTGGTGCCTGCCGCTGGCGGACCGGGTCCTCCTGGTGGCCGTCTACGACCGCACCAACCTCACGATGCGCCGGCTCGCCCCGCTGTTCGGCATCTCCTCAGCGACGGTCTGCCGGGTCGTCCAGCGGCTTGGCCCGCTGCTTGCCCTGGAGCCGGCGCCACGGCCGACGCCCACGTCTGGCGCGAGTCGGATCTGCCGGCCGCGGCGGCCGGAACGACGGTGATCGCGGACGGCGCCTGCCTGGGCACCGGGCTGATCGTCCCGCACCGCAAAAAGGGACGGACGGCCCCTCCTGCGCGGGCAGCAGGAGGACAACGCCGAACACCGACGGGTGAGGGCCCGCGTCGAGCACACCTTCGCCCGCATGAGGAACTGGAAGATCCTCCGCGACTGCCGTCAGAAGGGCGACGGCCCTCCACCACGCCGTCCAGGCCGTCGCCACCCTGCACAACCTCGCCCTCGCCGGGTGAAACACCAGGTCAAGCACCCGACCTGCCCGAGAAGGACCTTGTGCAACACCCTTTAGAGGCCATCTCATTTGGCGAGTCTGCGGTAGCAGATGAGGGTGCAGGCGGCGAACTTGGTCGCACCCGCTCAGCCGGCCGAAGTGTTCTGTGTCGCCTCGCGTGCCTCGGTGAGGGCTCGCTGCCTGAGGTTGCCGCCGAACAACTGAATCGTGGTCGCGGCCAGAATGTCATCCCTGCCGATGGTCCGCCCGTCCCCCCTGCGGGCGGACAGGGCCCGGAGGGAATCCTTGAGGAACGGGGATGGGGCCGGTTCGCCCGACATCACTGGGGAGACCGTACCGAAACGTTTGACCCCGCCCTCGCGGACGACCATGGCCGCGTCCCGGGCGAGGTCCGTCAGGAACACGCTCGCGATTCCGTCCAGGTCGCGGACCATCGCCGGGACGGCCCTCGCCCCCTGGCTCCACAGCAGCTTCTTGACCCCGGCCTCGAACCTGTGGGCGCCGACCACAGCACTCGGTTTGCGCGACCTGCTGCGCTTACGAGAAGGCACGATGACACCCTCGGCGTCGTACAGGACACCGGTCAGGCCTTGAAACGTCGGGCTGTGGTCGTACCACTTGTCCCCCACCTCGAGCTCGACGTTCCGGTCGATCGCCGAGAGAAGGTCCCCGGGAATCAGCTTCTTCCGGGCCTCCTCCGCCGCCGCTCTCCTCGCGCCGTCGATGATCTCCGTCAGCACTGTCCGCGTCACCGACGCGGCGGCCCACGCGGCCGACCGAGAGACATGCATCGGGGTCACGTCCCTGAACACCGCTTTGACGAGAGAAGGCTTGAACGGCGAGACATCCAGGACCGAGGCGGTCTCGGGACCGCTGCGCTCAGGGCGTGCGGGCTGTGCGGTCATCGGAAGAAACGCTCCCTGCTGTCGGAGTTGTCAGAGGCCCACACTTCACCACGCAGACCCGCTCTCTTCCCCCATCCTCCGTCGAAGCGGCACCCGGCCAAGGGCCTGGCCGGCACATCCCGACCGCCCGGGCCGATGATTGGCAACCTCCCGCACGCCCTCGTACCGTGGCACCTGCGTCCCCCGCCCGGCTGTACCCCGTTCTCCCTGGCCCCCGCCACCGAGAAGGAGCGGCCGGCGAAGCGCACGCAGCACGACAAGTGGGCGGCCAACCTGCGGGGCGGCGACGGCCGTTGGCAGGCCCGTGGGGGCGCTTGAACGTGCCCCGCAGAGCCTGCGGCAGCAGATGAGGGTGCAGGCGATGCTGGTGAAGGCGAGGAAGGTCGGGGGCGGGATGCCCTTCACGAGCGGGATCAGGGCCTGGCTGTCATGCAGGTTGGCCCCGGAGATTCCGACGGATATGGGCAGACCCGACCGTTCCGTGATCAGGTGGATCTTCGAGCCGTACTTGCCCCTGTCGACAGGATTCGGACCTGTCAGGTCCCCCTTTTCCGGGCCCGCATGTTCACCGCGTCGATCACGCAACGGGACCAGTCCAACTCGCCGCGTGCGCCCAGCTCGTCGAGGACCAGGCGGTGGACCTTGGCCCACACCCGGGCCTTCGACCACTCCGTGAAACGGCGGCGGGCCGTCGCCCCCGACGGCCCGAACGACGCCGACGGCGCCTGCTGCCAGGTACAACCCGACGTGGCTACGAACACAATCGCGGCCAGCACCTCCCGGTCACCGTACCGACGCCGGCCACCCCCCTGAGGTCGCGACGGCGCCTCCGGTACCACCCGCTGGAACAACTCCCACAACTTGTCCGGCACCAACCGCTCAATCATCTCCACCATGACCCACAGAATGCCGAGTCAACCAAATGGGATGACTTCTCAGACAACTGAGCCGCTGTGCGCGCTGCGCACCCGCCGACACCGGTGGCGGCGCAGGCGTTTCAAGAGGCGGAGTGTTGTCTCACAAACCGTCAGTGCTGCCCAAGCGGCCGGACTTTTGCAGCTCTACCCGGATGCCGGTGCCCCTGGCAGCCGCGTGCCCTCTGTCTGGCCACACACCCGCGCTAACGATTGACGGCTCGCATCCCTGCCTCGTCATACCGCTCACCCGCCGCCTCGGGCAGCTCCGCATCGATGCGGGCCAGGTCCTCCTCGGTCAGCGCGATGCCGACCGCGGCGGCGTTCTGTTCCAAGTAGGTGCGGCGCTTGGTGCCCGGGATCGGTACCAGGTCCTCGCCCTGGGCCAGCACCCAGGCGATCGCCAACTGGGCCGGGGTCACGTCCTTCTCGGCGGCGATCTCCTTCACCTTTGCCGCCAGCCGCAGGTTCGCCTCCAGGTTGGCGTCCTGGAAACGCGGGTTCTCCCGGCGCCAGTCGTTCGCGTCCAGCTCATCCGTCGAGGTGAACCGCCCGGCGAGGAAGCCGCGGCCAAGCGGTGAGTACGGCACGAAGCCGATGCCCAGCTCACGGCAAGCGGGCAAGACCTCGGCCTCCACGTCCCGTGACCACAGCGAGTACTCGCTCTGCACCGCAGTGATCGGGTGCACCGCGTGGGCGCGCCTGATGGTCTCCGAGCTCGCCTCGCTCAGGCCGATGCACCGCACCTTGCCCTCGGCCACCAGTTCGCCCAGCGCGCCGACCGTCTCCTCGATGGGTACGTTCGGGTCGACCCGGTGCTGGTAGTACAGGTCGATGCGGTCGGTCCCCAGGCGTTTCAGGGAGCCGTGGACGGAGCTGCGGACGTGCTCGGCCGAGCCGTCCTGCGGGCCCACCGTGCTGATGTCGCCCGGCACGGCGTTGTCCATCCGGTAGTTGAACTTCGTCGCGATCACGTACTCCTCGCGATGTCCCCGGATCGCCTCGCCGACTAGCGACTCGTTGGTGAGCGGCCCATACATCTGCGCGGTGTCGAGAAAGCTCACCCCGAGGTCGAGCGCGCGCCGGATCGTCGCGATGCCCTCCTGCTGATCGGTGGATCCGTAGAAGGCAGACATGCCCATACACCCCAGGCCGACCGACGATACCTGGAGGTCCCGCAGACTGCGTTTCTGCATGTCGTGTCCCAGCCTTTCCCTATCGTTCGAGCGCACGAAGCCCCTCATCGATTCAAGCGGCGAATTCCAACGCCGGCATCCCGTGAGAGGCGGACGGCGCCACGGGCCTCGTGCGCCGTAGTGGTGTGTGCGACGCTACGAGTTCGAGCGCACTCCAACGCAAACGTCACGTGGCCACGGACACGCTGCGTTCCTGCGGATGTACTACCTGGAGAAGCGCCGCGACATCCAGATCGCCGCACAGGCCGCCGGCGCCGCGCTCGTCGTCCCGCCGCACGAGGTGTGCGCACCCATCGCCCGGCAGTTCGAGGGGAGGGCCGAAGACGATCTGCACGACAATGCCACGCTCGAACTCGCATGGACCACGATGCTCCGCCTGCCCGACCGGATCACTCCCGACTACCGGTCGTGACCGGATTCCGCCCGTCGTGCCGGCCCGGCCGGGACCGTCACGAGTCCAGCCCGCCGATGGAACCCCCACCACCAGCTGCTGCACGCCGCACTTACGACAGAACCTGCCGCCGAGGCCGCGCCGCGCCGGCACGGCGCCGAACACCGCCCGCGCAGCCAGGCTGCGATGCCCAGCCGCCTGGCCTCGTACCAGACAGGAGCCAGACGGCCGATAGCCCAGGAAAGCGAGAGGGCCCGGATCGTGGCATACGTCTTGGGGAAGCCCAGCGGATGCAGTGGCTCGGCGAAGTCGCCGGACTGCAGGAGACCTGCGGCACAGTGCCACCAAGAAACAGCAGGTCGAACGACTACGAGAGCAAACTGGCCAGGGTGAAGCCAGAGAGAATGCGCTCGGGTGATTACACGCCCCGGCGCCTCTCGCCAGCCCTTTGCAGCCATTGCTTGGCTGCGACGCTGTTCTGCTGGGCGACCCAGCTGTCGAAGTCCTCCAGCAGGTATGCCGACTCGACCGGCTTGAGCCGAATCTGTGGGCGCTCGTCCATCCACCAGATCTCGAAGTCCGTCACGGTCCCCTGGGCCGGCCATCGGGCTGGGTCACGCGGGAGGAGGAGTACATCGACGAAGCCGCCTGCAGAGAATCCCAGATCAATGAAAATGCCGATGGCACCGGGCTTGGGAACGCGTACGACGGTCCCGGTCAAGCATTCGCCGATCCGCAGTCGGGATCGCAGTTGCTCCCATGGTTCATCAACAGGCATCCCGCCATCCTGCCCGATCGGATCTATGGCTGGAGATCTTCGTGGAGTCCTTCGATCCTGCGACTCGGTCCAGCATGGACTCCCCCTACCTCCACCAGGCTCCAGCCCGGGTGTTCCTCTGAGGCTTCGGTATCCCGACCCTCGTCGAGGCATTCGAGAACGGCAAAGGCCGTGTCGTGAACGGTGCTCTGAACCAGATCAAGCAGGTCACCCGGGTCAGCGCCAGCGGCAAGCAGCCGTTGAGCAGCGGGAATCGTAGTCAATGCGCCTGCACGGGCCCACGAATCGACCGCCTGCCGACGGATGGCCCGCAGTATGACGAAGCGCGCGAGCTGCGGGATGTTCTCGCTGATCTCCGAACGCGTCCAGCCTTCCGGATCCTCGGCGCCCAGTTCTTCGAATCGATCTCGCAGCTCACCCGCCACGACCTGCTTGTCCTTGGGCAAGGTGGCCAACCACTCATCCCACGCATCAGTCATCGCAGCAGCATGTCAACACCGCCGAGCGCACCGACGTCTGGGATCCCTGAGGAGGCAGGGTTCAGTTACTGGCCTTGCTGGCGTGGTGTCGTCAAGGTGAGGCCGGTTTCGGCGAGGCATCCGTCGACGAGGTTGCTGCGGTACTGGATCTGAACGAAGCCCTGCCGAAGGGCGCGCAGAGGTGGTCACCGACCTCGAGCGGTGGGGCTACATGGCGCAGGCCCAGGGATCACCCCCGCGCCTGCGGGGAGCAGATCCCGGGCGAGCACGGTCCGGCGATCTTCGTGGGGCCATCCCGCGCGCGGGGACCGGTGTCGTCCCTGCAATGCCAATTGGGCCGTGTCCGAGCGCCTAGCGACGGGTCGCGGTGCAGGGTGACTGCCAGCACCGCGACCCTGACGACGGTCCTTCACTCACCGTTCTGGGAGTCCATGGCGGGCACCGCCTCCGTCCAGGGCGGGGACGGCAATCCATCCGGGTCGAGTCCATGCGGGAAGTACCGCAGAAGCGCCGTGTTTGCCTGTCCGTCAAGCTCCAGTGTGAGCGGACTCATGCGACCGGTGTCGGCGGCTCGTCGCGCCAGGGTTTCGGCGCCCGTTCGGTCTCCGGTCTCCTCCCGCACCACAGCCAGCGAAATCATTGCCGTGTACTGGCCGCTGTCTGTCGCTCGCCGAGCCAGAGTCTCGGCCCCTTCGCGGTCCCCGGCACGCTCCCGCAGGCTAGCCAGACGAATCAGCGCAGCAGGATGGCCTGCGTCTGCCGCCCGCCGAACCAGAGGCTCCGCCCCCTCACGATCACCTGTCTCTTCCCTCAGGCCGGCCAGTCTCAACAGCGCCTCCGGATCGCCCCTGTCGGCCGCTCGCTGAATCAGAGTCCCGGCTCCTGCACGATCGCCCGCTTCTTCCCGCAGGCCGGCCAGTCTCAACAGCGCGCCCGGATCGCCGGTGTCGACTGCCCGCTGAGCAAGGACCTCCGCACTAGGATGATCACCGGCACGCTCCCGCAGGCAGGCCAGCCGAAACAGCACCCCGTGGTCCCCCGCGTCGGCTGCTCGCCGAGCCAGGGTCTCCGCCCCCTGTCGATCGCCCGTCTCCAATCGCATGCTGGCGAGACGGAAGAGGCCTCTCGTGTCCTTGGCTTCAGCCGCACGCTGGGCCAGTGCCTCGGCTCCTTCAAGGTCACCGGCCGCTTCACGCAGGCTGGCGAGTCGGCCCAACGCCCACGTATTGTCCGCTTCGGCCGCTCGTTGCATCAGCACCTCAGCCCCCTCATGATCGCCGTCCGCCGCTCGCAGTCCGGCGAGTCGGATGAGCGCACCCGTGTCCCCCAGGTCAGCCGCGCGCTGGCACAACGCTTGGGCGCCCTCACGATCGCCTGTGTCCATCCGCAGGTCTGCGACTCGGATCAGAACACTCGTGTCGCCGGTGTCGGCAGCCCTCTGAGCCAAGGACTCGGCCGCCTTCGGCTCTCCGGCCTTCTGGCGCAGTACGGCGAGGTGGCCTATCGCCTTGGCGTCACCGGCGTCATACGCCCGCTGGGCCAATGCCTCGGCGCCCGTACGATCCCCGACCGTGTCCCGCCGGAGAGCCAGCTCCCGCAGCACGCTGCTGTCGCCGTTGTCTGCCGCACTCTGAGCAACAGCCTCGGCGCCCTCGCGATCACCTGTCCGCTCCCGCAGGTCAGCCAGTCGAAACAACGCCCCAGCCTGGTCGGCGTCCGCCAGCTTCTGCCACTGAAGCTCTGCCCCCTTCAGGTCCCCGAGCTCTTCCAATCCTTCGGCGAACCAGCGCAAAACGCTGGTGGAACCGGCTTCGGCCGCTCGCTGAGCGAGGTCTCCCGCACCCTGTACGTCGCCCACTTTCCATCGCATCTCTGCCAGATCCTGCAGCGCATCGACACTGCCTTGATAGATGGCTTGACGATAGAGACGGTGCGCCCACTGGAGGCGCCGTCGGCGTTCTGCCGCAAGGCCGAGGAAGTGAAGGTCGCCCGGATCGGTGAGGTGGGTGTGAGCGGCGAACCAGAAGGAGGCGGGTGGACACAGCGCGCGGCGTACCGTGCGGCCCTGCTCTTCGAGGAAGTCCGCCAAGCGGTACACGGGGCCGGCCCCCGCGGTGGTACCTGAACCACCGCCTGCGGGGGTCTCGGCCGTGAGGCGGCGTGCGGGGCGATGCCGGACACGACGCAGGGGCGTCTGCTTGCCGTGGACAGGGCGGGCCAGGTCGGCGAATGACTCTTCGACCCAGTTCTCGTCCAGAGCGTCGTAGTCGGTCTCGGTCAAATAGTCATCGACGGCGTCGATCAGAAACGCTTGGGGCAGATGCAGGCGGACACCCAGGCGGCGGGCGTCCATGGCCGCCTCCAGCAAGGCCCGCGCTGCTGGAGTGGCGTGCTCGTAGCGGCGCAGCAGCTCAGGGGCCCCGGCCAGATCCTGGGCGACCCGTCCCTCCGCCGTGGTGCGGGTGAGGGTGTCGGCAAGCAGCCGGTCTCCCTGCTGCGCCAGGCTGCGTGCGACCTGCAGGGCTTCGGCGTCGAAGGTGTCTGGAACCAAAACGGTGCGTGCCGCCAGTAGCTCGCGTGTACTGCTGTACGGATCGGGGCTGCCAGGCGTGGGCAGGGCTGCGTAGAGGTCTGCGTACTCCGGCCACAGCGTCCCCAGGATCAGGACCGGTCCGCGCTCCTGATCGTTGAGGAGGGTACGGACGGCGGAAGCGACCTGCTCTCCCAACCGCGGGTCACCCAGGTAGTGCTGAGCCTCGTTCAGCCACACCACCGTCCGCGGGCCGACCGTGTGCAGCTCTTCCAGAGCTGCGTCGGCGCGGCTCGGATCGTAGGGATGCCAAAGCCGCCAGCCCTTCTCGGCCAGAGGCTGCACCGCCTCCCAGCACGCCCGGGTCTTGCCCGTCGAAGAGGACCCGACCAGCACCACCATCTGGCTGCGGCCCTGCACCGCATCATGCACCGCGGTAGCAAGTAGCCCGTCGTGCGTGCGACGCACATAACCGGACAGCATCCTCCTCCCCCGTGCACCATCTGCGTCCAGGGTCGACTGAACGCCCGCGGGATGGACCTCCAGGTCGTGCGGGTCCCACTCTGCCAACGGCTGTCCCGGCCCGCAGGCATCCCCGGCCTCCATGTCTGCACGCGGGCTGGACTGGCGCTGAAGATCCAGCAGTTCCTGAACGGGCAGTTTCAGGGCTGCACCCAACACGGCCACCGTTCTCGCCGACGGGACGGGAGCACCGTCCTTCAACGCCGCAAACACAGTGGTGCGGGCGATATCGACCCGCGCGACCAACTGCGCTTTGTCCAGGCGGGCTTCGGCCAGGCCGTCCTGCAGGCGGCACCTCAATTCCGCCAACGCCTGATCTGGGCCGATGTGTTCTTGCACCCCGCAGTCCCCCAACGCCTCGGTGTCCGCAATCGTTCATCATCGTCCGATCGGACCCCGACGTACGCCGAATCCGGCACAACGGTCGTGTCAACACCTCGCTCGCCCGTGGGAGTCTGCCATGACCATCATCCTCATCCTTCTCACCACCAGCCTTGTGGTGACCCTGGCGCTGCTGGCCGCGATCGCGACCGGGATCCTTGCCCGCATCGACGGCGCTACCTACCCGGCCGCCTTCATGCGCGGCGCCGCAGCGTTTGCCACCGTCCTCACCCTGGCCAGCGCCGTCACCGCCGCGATGGCCGCGGCGACCCGCTGAGCATGCTTTCGAGGCTCGAGAAGGCCGGGTTGGTCGCCGCCAGGTGGGAAGACGACCCAACGTGGCAAACCGAGGCCAACGACTCGTGGCGTCCCAGGAGGCGTTACTACGAGATCACCGGACCAGGCCGGGGCTTCAAGTAGCGACACCAGCGGCCTAGTTGAGTTCTTCGGTGGGTTGGGTTTGGTATCGGGTGTGTTTCTGGTGGTGATCCTGGACAGCACCCTGCCGCGAGACTCTGCATGGCGTCGGCCGCTCCGAAGTCTCGTAACCGGCCTCGCATACCTTGCCGGCCCCGAAGACGCTGCATGGCGCGAGGAGTGGCCGGCGCTGATCCAGCGGCGGGAGGGTGAGCCCCGATCGTCACGTTCATCGGCTGCGTCGCCGCGATCGACGGGCTCTGCCGGTGGCGCGGAATCAAACCGCCTCGCCGGAAGGAGAAGTAGGCGGTCGCCCCCATCCCGTCCGCCCACGTGGGACGCAGCCGGATCGGCAGTACCGATCCGGCTGCTGCGCGTGCGGTGTGGTCTCACCGCTTTGCGTCTCTCCGTCTGCCGGGAACCGAGGCTCCGGCCATCTGCGTCAGACCGAGCACGCATGACGAGGGGGACCCATGCCGGGACGACGACCTCGGCCGCCACGGTTACGGCTGCGTCCGGTCCCGCCTCGCCCACCGCTACAGCAGCGGACGCCCACACCACCGGAGCCGGTCCCGGAAGCGTCGGCCCCATCGCGCCACCCTCAGCCCGGTGAGTGACGCCGAATTGGTTCCCATCCGGTCGAGGGCGCGCGCAGGTTGCCCGCGCGTACTGGGTGGCCTGGCTCAGATCCAGGTGTCGAGCCACATTCTGGCGCGCCAGTCGGCATGCGGGATCGTCTGTCCGGTGTAGATGGGCCAGAAGTAGATGAAGTTCCAGGCGATGAGCAGGACAAGCACGCTTGCGGCCACCGCACCTCGTATGCGGCGCTTGTCAGTGGCTCCCGCCGGACCCAGAAGCGCACCCAGCATCATCGTCACCGCCAGGCACAGGTACGGCACGAAGACGACCGCGTAGAAGGAGAAGATCGTGCGGTCCTGGTACAGGAACCAGGGCAGATAACCGGCACCCACCGCACAGAGGATGGCGCCGGAGCGCCAGTCGCGGCGCAGCGCCCATCGGTAGAGCAGGTACACGAGTGCGCAGCATGCCGACCACCACAGGAGCGGTGTTCCCAGGGCGAGGATCGCCTGTGTGCAGCCGGCCGCCGCGTGGCAGCCGTCTTTGCCGGGTGCCGGCGACTGGTAGTGGAACAGCACAGGACGGCCGACGACCAGCCAACTCCAAGGGTTCGACTCGTACTTGTGGGGGGTACTCAACCCCACATTGAACTGGTAGACGCCGTGCTCGTAGTGCCACAGGCTGCGCAGCGGGGCCGGAATCCACGACCATGTGCCGCCGCGGGCGTCCGCCCAGTGGCGTCCGTAGCCGTTGTCGGACAGGAACCAGCCGGTCCATGTCGCCAGATACGTCAGGACAGCGACCGGGGCGAGGGACAGCACCGACCAGCCAAGGTCCTTGCGCAGCACCGCACGGTAGGGGCGGCGCGCCCCCGCCACGCGGCGAGAGCCGACGTCCCACAGCAGGGTGAGGACCACGAAGAAAGCGAGGAAGTACAGGCCGTTCCATTTGGTTGAGGCCGCCAGTCCCAGGCAGAGGCCGGCAGCGAGCCGCCAGGGACGCGCTCCCGTCCCGGCGTGGTCGCCAGTGTGTCCGTCCGGGCGCACTCGGCCGTCCTCGTCGACCGGTAGAACTGCCGCGAGCCGGGCTCGCGCACTGTCCCGGTCGATGAGCAGGCAGCCGAACGCCGCCAGTACGAAGAACATGACGACGAGGTCGATCAGAGCGGTGCGGCTCATCACGTAGTGCAGACCGTCCACCGCCATCAGTGCTCCGGCCAGGCAGCCCAGCAGTGTCGAACGGAACAGGCGGCGTCCTATTCGGCACAGCATCAGCACCGACAGCGTGCCGAGGACCGCCGTCATGAAGCGCCAGCCGAACGGGGTGAGGCCGAACATCCACTCGCCGAGGGCGATGACCCACTTGCCCGTCGGCGGGTGCGCGACGAAGGACCCGGCGTCGGAGAGCGGGATCACCTGGGGATCGGCCAGGATCTGCGGGTCGGAGATCTGGCCCTTCGGCCAGGTGCCCTCGTAGCCGAGCCGCAGCAAGGACCAGGCGTCCTTGGAGTAGTACGTCTCGTCGAACACGACCGCCCGCGGACTACCCAGACGCCAAAAGCGCGGCAGCCCGGCAAGGAGGGCCACCAGCAGTGGTCCGCCCCATTCCGACCAGCGCGCCAGTCGGCACGCCGCTACCGGGGACAGCCCGAGCGTGCGCCACAGCCGTGACCCGGGTTCGGGAAACGGCACGACCAAGCGGTCGCGCACGGACGTAGTCGGGCGCTCGACGTGCCCGAAGTGCCGCAGCCGCAGCTCCCAGGAGAGCGGCTGGCGATTCGCCCCCTTCCCTGGCTCGTCGACAAACGCGGGCGCGTTCTCATGGATCACGTGGTGAGCTTTCTACTCGTGGAGAGCAGGACGAGCGGGAGCAACTGCCCGGCGGTCGGTGGCGGTCACGCCGGCTCAGTCAGCCCTCGCTGATCGGGACCGCTTGAACCTGGGCAAGGCGCTGCCTGGTTGCTCGAGGTCGGCACTGGCTCGGGCGTTCAGGAGCGGTACGGCATCGACACCCTCTTGGCAGCGGAGACCGCGACGGAAGGTGCGCTCAAGGTGTTCGGGATCGGTGAACACTGTGTTGGCCATGGTCCTCGCCGCAGCAGCGACCAAACGTCCTCGACAGGGTTCAGATCGGGTACTTAGGACGGGAGTTGGAGATTGTGAGTCAATCGTGGTCAGCCGCGCCCTGACGCAGTCCGGCCGTCCTGTGGATGTTCAGATGTCCCAGACGATCACCACGGGCGGACCGAGTTCAAGATGCGCACGGACCAGAAGGTCATGGTAGTCCGTCCACGAAAAGCTCTTCCGGGCTCCCTTGAAGGGCAGTTGGAGCGGCTAGTTCTGGCGAAGAACGACTACCGCAGTCGTTGCCGTCTCTCCGGATCGAGTACGGGGTGGATACCACGCCCCCTGTCACTGCCCGAACGTCAACGGCCGCGAGTTGCACCTGCGGCCCTCGGTGGGGGCGTCATCTGCACTCGCGCCAGGAGGTACGGCTGCACCAGTAGGTCACCCAGTCATGGTCGTGCCGGGCCATGTTCTTCTTCCAGCCCTGCGGGTCGTTGCGGGCGATCTCGTCCCAGGCTGCGGCGCCGGCCTTGGCGAAGACCGTCACCCCGGCTGTGGGGCGGACACCCATGAGGCGCAGGACGCGCGGGCCCAGGTATCGGCGCCCTCGGCACTGTGCCGGCTTCCATGAGCCGAAGAATGATCACCGCCGGGTCGATCCATGCCGCGCCTCGCGTGGGCCAGGCCCAGTCAATGATGTGCGCGCGGTCACCGATCAGCACATTGTGGGGTGCAAGGTCGGTGTGCAGAAGCGTGTCACCAGCGAGCAGACCGACATCGCAGGATCCGGCGTCGGAGGCCCAGCGCTGTTCCGCTCGCTTGAGTTCGATGCCGTGCCACGGCGTGGCCTGGAGTTCCGCCACCGCGTGGGCGACGAGGAGTAGATCCGGGGAGCCGGGGGCGTAGTCGGCGTGTATGCCAGTGAGGCGCTGGTAGCCGATCAGGTCCCAGCCGCCGGCATGCACGTGCCACAGCAGGCGGGGCGACGCTTCAGGCAGGTAGGGGTGATCATGGCTTCGCCGTGCTGGGTGCGTACCTGCGGGTGGCGGGCGGGCACACCCTTGACGAACAGGGCGCTTCGGGGCGTAGCCGGATGAACTGCATGATTTTCATCGGTTCGTTGAACCAGCCGACGGTCAGCTTGACGCTGGCTTTGTTGTTGACCAATTCGCCGGACAGCCACCGATAAATGGTGCAACTCGAAAGAGTGACAATGGAGTTGAACCTGCCGCAGTCCTGCAGACAGGCCAGGGCCTGCACCTGCACTGCGCCCGCCATGCAGGTCAAGAGGTCGTCAGGGCCATCGCCAATGCAGGTCAGCAGCGGCTGGGGAGGCGTTGAGTGTGGCTGCTCAACGCCCACCACTCAACTTGCCTGAGTTCAAGGGTTTTAGAGTGAGTCGGCATGCGGACACTGGATGCGGAACAAGCCCGGCTGATGCGCGCTCATGCGCAGGGCATCAGCGGGCTGCGTGGCACCTCGGTGCCGGACGTGATGGATCGGGCCTTCGCCGTGCAGGCGCAGGACGCGTCGGCAGCGGCGCTCGGGCTGAGGGCCCGCGCCGTCGACCTCACGGCCGGGGCCGTGGACAGGGCGGCGAACGTCGAGCGGAGCGTCGTACGCAACTGGTTCATGCGCGGCACGCTGTATCTGGTATCCGCAGCCGATCTGCACTGGCTAACGGCGCTGCTGGGCCCGGTCTTCCTGAAGCTCAGTGCCCGGCGCTACCGCGAACTGGGCCTGGATGATGATGCCCTTGCCCGCGCCGAGCGCCTTATCACGTCCGCGCTGGCCGCCGAGGGCCCGTTGACGCGCGCTGAGCTCGCGGAACGGCTGGCCGGGGCCGGACTGGACACCCGAGGCCAGGTGCCGTTTCACCTCGTACGGCGCTGTGCGCTGCTGGGGCAGATCTGCCACGGCCCCACCAAGGACGACGGCGAGGCCACGTTCGTCCTGCTCGACGACTGGCTGCCGGCGGGCGGCGGGCCCGCCCTGGACGTAGAGTCGGCCGCTGTCGAGTTGGCCCGCCGCTACCTGGCCGCCCACGCGCCGGCCGCCCTGGAGGACTTCACGACGTGGTCGGGGTTGCCTGCCGCAATGACTCGAAGGGCCTGGCGGACGCTTGAGGCCGCCACGGAGTCCGTGGCGTGCGACGTGGCGGGACAGCGCTGCGCACTGCCTGCGGAGCGCATCGCGGAGACGGCTGAGCCGGCCCTGGACGTCCGGCTGCTGCCTGCATACGACAATTACCTGGTCGGCTATCGGACCCGCGCGCTCTCCGTGGCCAAGTCATATGAGCGGCAGGTCTGGCCCGGCGGCGGCCAGATCCGGCCCACGGTCATGGTGGACGGCCTGGCCTGTGCGACCTGGAGCAAGCAGAATCGGGGCAGGTCCGTGGCTCTGACCCCCTTCGGAGAGTTGACGGACGAGGTGCTCGCGGGCGTCGCAGCCGAGGAGGCTGACATCGCCCGGTTTCTCGGGACGGGAATGGTGGGGCCGACTGAGAGCTCAGACCTACGAGCTAACTGATCGTTTCAGAATGAGGTTCGGAGTCGTCTCAAGCAGATGATGCTGCAGGCGAGTTGGAGCAGTGCGAGGTGGAGGTGGGCGCGTATCCCGTAACGGATCCGGAGTCGTTTGAACTGGTGGAGCCAGGCGAAGGTCCGCTCGACGACCCAGCGGGTCTTGCCCAGTCCGGATCCGTGGGCGGTGCCTTCCGGGCGATCTTCGGTGTGATGCCGCGGGCCCGGAGCAGTCGGCGGTACTTGTCGTAGTCGTAGCCGCGATCGGCGAACAGCCGGCCCGGCCAGTGACGTGGCCGCCCGCGCACCCCGCGGATGCGGGGGATCGCGTCCAGCAGGGGCATCAGCTGCGTGACATCGTGACGATTCCCGCCGGTCAGCGAGACGATCAAGGGAGTGCCGTGCCGGTCGACGATCAGGTGGTGTTTGCTGCCGGGCCGGGCGCGGTCGACCGGCGAAGGTCCGGTGTGAGCCCCCCTTTGAGCGCCCGGACGTGCGAGCCGTCGATCGCCGTGTCGTCCATGACCAGCAGGCCCGCGGCCCGAAGCTCGACCAGCAGCACTTCGTGCAGCTGCGGCCAGACGCCCGCTTCGGTCCAGTCCCGCAGACGCCGCCAGGCCGTCACACCGCTGCAGCCGACCTGCTCCGCGGGAACGTCCCGCCGGCTCACGCCCTTGCACAGGGCATAGACGATGCCACGCAGCGCAGCCCGGTCATCCCCAGGCAACCGCCCGGGATACCGATGCCGCCTGGGCGCACGAGGCGGCACAGATCCTGCCGACACAACACCCAACTGCCACGCCCCACAACCCACAACCCACTTCATTCTGAAACGATCAGTTGGACCGCCTCACCAGATAGGACACGGTCTTAGCCGTCGAGGCTGCCGGCCACCGTTGTAGTGCCGCCGCAGGCACCCCTGACCGGCCGGCACCGCCTGCACACTCCACGAGCGGGCAGCCCCGGCCAGCAACGTGCGTGGTGCTCGTTGAAGCTCCCTACTCCGTTGAACGCCGGACTGAGTGGGGCGACGAGTAGCCCTGGCCGGCTTCAGTGCTGTGACAGTACGTGGAACGAGGCGCGCCTGGCGTTGTTCACGCCTCCAAACTGTCATGCAACGGTCGCCCGACCCGGCCAGTCGGTCCGGTGCCGGGTGCCCGAGTCCTTCCCGCGCGCCCTGCCAGTCATGGCTGATAATCGATGCGTCGCAGAAGGTGTGCAGCGTCTGGGGGGACTGAGTTGGGATCGTTGGATGTATCGGCTGCGGCCGTGTCCTGTGAAGACACGTTCGACTGGTTCTGTGAGACGGTGTCCAGTGACGTGATGCCTGTCAGCCTCAGTACCCGGCACACAGCCGACTTCCGTGCCGACATCACGGACCTGGACCTCGGCGCCGCGCGACTGTCGACATTCGCCTGCTCGCCGGTGCTGGCGCGCCGTACCCCCGCTCACGTCCGCACAGGCGATTCCGAGCAGTACCAGATCGCGCTGGTCACGCGAGGGGCCTTCAGGGTCTCTCAGCGAGGCCACCGTTCCGTGATCGCCGGGGATCTGGTGTTGACCAACACGTCACATCCGGTGGAGACCCAAACGGTCGGCGACGCCGACGGGCAGGTTGAAATGGTCATGCTCCAGATACCCCGGGCCGTCCTGCCGCTGCGGTCGGACAGAGTGGACCGCCTTCTCGGGCAGCGCATCCCCGCGAGCGAGGGAACTACGGCGATCCTCGCCGGCTTTCTCGGCACGCTGCGCAGCCACGGCCCGCAATGCGGCGGTGAGGAGATCAACCGCCTGGGATCCATGACGCTCGACCTGGCCACCGCCTGCCTGGCCCAGCAATTGGGAGCGCTGGACGAGGCGCCGGCCGAGGCCCGCGCACAAGTGATGCGGCAGCGCATCAACGCATTCATCGAGCACAACCTCGGAGACCCTGAACTGACGCCTCAGGCGATCGCGGACCGGCACAACATCTCCCTGCGCACTCTCTACAACCTGTTCCGCGAGCAGCCCTTCAGCGTCGCGGCAACCATCCGCAGTGAGCGGATCGAACGCTGCCGTCTCGACCTGGCGAGCCGAGACCTGAGTAGCCAGCCCGTCCAGGCAATTGCGGCACGGTGGGGTTTTTCCAGCGCCACGGCCTTCTCTCGCGCCTTCCGCGAGGTGCACGGCGTCACCCCCACCGAGTACCGCGCGAATGCCCTGCTCACGTAGGTGCACGGGGTGTCGAGCACGTAGGTGCACGAAGTGTCGAAGGTGCGTGCACGTCCTGCACACTGCCGTGCTTCGCGTGGCCATAGATTGAAGATCGCTGGAGGCAACCTCTTTCGGAGTGAGTGGTGCGGCTGCTCCAGCGATCTCGGCCTGGGGGCGGTTCAGCGCAAGCCAGGGCGGGTTGTTCGAGCTGGATCAGCCTTGGGGGAACAGTCATGCAGCATGCGCGTGGGTTTTTAGGACCGCGGCGCTGCGCAGCCTGCGCGTCGCAGAGGGCGTCTCACGCTGCTGGTTGCTTGTTTCGGCGATCCTGGGGCGTCCCGATCCCATTGATGTGCGGACTCCTCGGGCAGCGGTGTCGCTGCAGAGTCGCACGTTGCAGCGGCCCGGCGCTCCGGAGCCGGGAGCTTCGGCGGTAGGGCAGGCCGGCTCTTCTCAGGCCGATCCGCCCTGGCCGCGAGGCCGCCCCGGCCGCGACGAAGCTGCCACTTTCGCTGAGAAGACGCCGGAAGCCGACGCCGACCCTCGACGCACCCGCGGACGCGGGCGACGCAGTCGCTGACGCGGGGCACCACCTCACTTGCCCGGGTTGCCGGCCGATGTGCCGACCATCAGCCCCCCATAGCTTCACGGCAGTTCGACCACATCGACTTCGGGAGTCACCGCCTTGTCCGAGCACGTCCACCTCACACCGCTCCGCGGCAGCATCTCAGTCACCTACGCCGCCGCCTGGCATCAGGTCGTCGCCGCCTCGATGGCCCACGACCTGCCCGGCGTACCGCCTCCCAGCCCCGGTCAGATTCACGCCCAGCTCACCAAGCCCACCCTGGACAGCCACCGGCTGACCTGGCTGGCCGCCGGGGCGGGCGGCGTCCCCGTCGGAGTCGCGGGCCTGCGGCTGTTCACCTCCCGGGGCAGGGATCACCTCGCCGAACTGGAGCTCCACGTCGACCCCTCCCACCGGCGCAACGGAACCGGGTCGCAGCTGCTTTCCGCGGTCGTGGAGGCCTGTCGCACCGAGGACCGGCGCAGCCTGATCGTCGAGGCGGCGGCCGACAGCCCGGGCGAAGCCTTCTGCGAGCGGTGGAGCTTCCGCCGGGCCCTGTCCCTGGACCATCTGATCCTGCACCTCGACAAGCTGGACGAGGCCGAGATCCTCCGCGTCGCCGGCGCCGAGCACCCCGGCTACCGGCTGACCAGCTGGACCGGCACGGTGCCCGACGACCTCTCCAAGGCCTTCGCCGCCGCCAAGAACGCGATGAACGACATGCCCGTCGGAGACCTCGACTACGGCACCGTGGACTGGGACGCCGAGCGCGTACGGGCCATGGCCCAGGTGATCGCAGACCGAGGGGACACCCTGCTGACCATCGCCGCCGTCCACGACGACGGCACCATGGCCGGCTACACCGAGATCCTGCTCCCCCAGGGCGCGCCGTCACGGGCCCAGCAGTACGACACCGCGGTCGTGCCCGCGCACCGCGGCCATGGTCTGGGGCTGTGGATCAAGGCTGCGATGGTGCGCCGACTGCCCGCCGAGTACCCCGGTGTCACCGAGATCGAGACCGACAACGCCGAGGACAACGTCCACATGCTGGCGGTCAACCGGGAGTTGGGGTTCCGCTCCTACCGGCGCACGCGCGAGTTCCAGCTCGACATCCCCAGGGCCTGATCCCGTACCTGGTTCCGCACCGAAGAGATGAGCACCCTTTGCGCAAGCTGACTACGCGGGCCGCTGGGGATCGCGGACCGCGCCGCCGAGCGGTTCGACACCGTCGTCATGGGCCGCGCGACCTACGAGGTGGGCCTGAAGGACGGACTCACCAGCCCGTACGACCACCTGAAGCAGTACGTCGTCTCCTCCACGCTGACCAGCCCCGATCCGGCGGTGACCGTCGTCGACGACCCTGGCGCCCTGGTCCGCAGGTCAAGAAGCAGGACGGCATGGGGATCTGGCTGTGCGGAGGCGGCAAGCTGGCGGGCGCGCTCCGCGACGAGATCGACGAACTGATCATCAAGCGCAACCCCATCGTCATCGGATCCGGCATCCCCTGTTCGACGGCCCCTTCACCCCGACGAACTTCACCCCGGTCACCACGCGATCCTTCGACTCCGGCCTCACCATCACCACCTTCTCGAAGGTGCCGCCGACGGCGGATGCGCGGGACTGAAGGACCTGCTGACACCACCGACCCACCGACCAGCCCACCCCATACCTCCCGAGGAGCCGCCGTGAACGTCTCTGCCTCCACCCTCTCCCTCACCGTCGCCGACGTGGACGCATCCCGCGAGTTCCTCGGTACCCACCTCGGCTTTCAGGTGGCCATGGCCGACGACGGCTTCGCCTCCCTGACCCGCGAGGACGCTGCCGTCGACATCGTCCTGCTCCGCAGGGGCACCCAAGTCCTCCCCGCCGAGCAGCGCGACCGGGAGGCGACCGGCCTGATCCTCGCCCTCACGGTCACCGACCTGGACGCCGAGGAGGCCCGGCTGCGCGCGGCGGGCGCCCCCATCACCATGCCGCTGCGCGAAGAGCCCTGGGGCGAGCGTCTGTTCCAGATGACCGACCCCAACGGGGTCGTCATCCAGCTCGTCGAATGGACCAGCCCCGACCAGGCCGGGGGCCAGACCGCGGACGTGAGCGAGGACACCGCCATGCGCGTGATCACCCCCGCGCCCGAGAGCGTCACCGTCTCCCCGAACGCCACGATGGCCGGCCTGGCGGCGCCCAGCCGCGGAAGCGCCGAACTCAGCACGTGGACGGTCGCGATGGAGGCCGGGGCGGCGGGTCCCGAGCACTCCATCAGCCGTGAGCAGGTCTGGACGGTCACCGCTGGAGCCCTGGAGGTGACGTGCGACGGCCGTACCGAGAGGGTCTCGGCCGGCCAGACCCTGGTCCTGCCGCCTGACCTGGTCCGTCGGATTCACGCACTGGAGCCGGCCGAGGCCCACGTCGCGATGCGCGCCGACGGAGTCGCCTCCGTTCCCGGCACCGAGGGCACCCGTGAACTGCCCTGGGCCCAGTAGTTCAAGACGGGGGGAAGAGTCGTTGCCTACCTCTGGAATCGGTGCCGCTTCGCGCAGGAGGCTGCCCGTCGACAGGGGACGAAGACGAAAGAGGCACCAGTCGAAGCCAGGGCCTGCGCGAGTACACGGGGGTTGAGATGGTTGACGTGATGACTGACGTGATTGTTGCCGGTGGTGGACCTACCGGTTTGATGCTGGCCGGCGAGCTGCGGCTGGCCGGGGTGCGAACGGTCGTGCTGGAGAAGCTGGCCGAGCCGACCCGGCAGAGCCGCGGACAGGGCCTGCACGCGCGCAGCGTCGAGATGATGGACCAGCGCGGCCTGTTGGGCCGGTTCCTCGCGGTCAGTGAGAAGTTCCAGGTCGGCGGTCTCTTCGGCGGCATTGCCAAGCCGTGGCCGGAGCGGTTGGACACGGCTCACCCGTACGGTGTCGCCACTCCGCAGCCGGTCACCGAGCGGCTGCTCAACGAGCGCGCGCTGGAACTCGGTACGGAGATCCGGCGCGGCTGCGAAGTGGTCGGGCTGAGCCAGTCCGAAGACGGGGCCGCGGCCGGGGTGACCGTCGAGCTGGCGGACGGCACCCGGTTGCGCTCGCGTTACCTCGTCGGCTGCGACGGCGGCCGCAGTACGGTGCGCAAGCTGCTCGGCGTGGACTTCCCCGGCGAGCCCGCCACGGTGGAGACGCTCCTTGGCGACATGGAGGTGACCGAGGATCCGGCGACGATCGCCGCCGTCGTCGAGGGGGTCCGCAAGACTCAACTGCGGTTCGGTGTCTCCCCTGCCGGGGACGGGAACGAGGGTGTTTTCCGCGTCGTGGTGCCTGCCGACGGGGTGTCCGAGGACCGTGCGACCGCGCCGACCCTCGACGAGTTCAAGCAGCAGCTGCGGGCGTTCGCGGGCACCGACTTCGGCGTGCACTCGCCGCGTTGGCTGTCGCGGTTCGGCGATGCCACCCGGCAGGTCAGAGCGCTATCGGGTCGGCCGGGTGCTGCTGGCCGGCGACGCGGCGCACATCCACCCGCCGACCGGTGGGCAGGGGCTCAACCTCGGTGTGCAGGACGCGTTCAACCTCGGCTGGAAGCTGGCCGCCGTGGTCGAAGGCTGGGCGCCGGAGGGTCTCCTCGACACCTACCACGCCGAACGGCACCCGGTGGGCGCCCGCGTGCTGGAGAACACCCGCGCGCAGATCACGCTGCTTGGAGCCGATCCGGGTCCGACCGCGCTGCGGGAGCTGTTCTCGAAGCTGATGGACTTCGAGGAGGTGAACCGGTACGTGACCGAGATGATCACCGCCGTCGGGGTCCGCTACGACTTCGGCGAGGGCCACGAACTGCTCGGCCGGCGGATGCGGGACCTGGAGCTGAAGCGGGGTCGCATCTACGAGCTGATGCACGGCGGCCGCGGGCTGCTGCTCGACCAGACCGGTCGGCTCTCCGTGGAGGGCTGGGCGGACCGGGTCGACCATGTCGTCGACGTCAGCGAGGAACTGGACGTGCCCGCGGTGCTGCTGCGGCCGGACGGCCACGTGGCGTGGGTCGGCGAAGACCAGCAGGACCTGCTCGGCCACCTGCCCCAGTGGTTCGGCACCGCCACCGGCTGAGCGCGCCGTCAGGGCCGGCAGGGGGTGGCTTGCCGTTCCCGGTCGGGGAGCCCGCTGCGGAGTGGGGCCTACTCGTCCAGCCGGCCCGCATCGACCACGCGACGGTGCTGGTGGTGGCGGTCATCGTGCGCTCCGCGGTGTGTGTCGGGCGGCCCTCAGCCTGTTGATCAACGTGATGTGCGTTTCGGAATATTGTCGTGACTGATTGTGAAGAGGTTGCTGTGCGACGATCGATGCGTTTGTTCCTGGCGTTTTGTTCTGTTCTCGGTCTTGTCGTGGTGACTGGTGGTGTGGCTCAGGCGGCCGAGCCCGGTGAGAAGGTTTGCTACCGGGCTCACATCGCCAACGTCGGGTGGACACAGGGTTGGAAGTGCGACGGAGAGCAGGCCGGGCTCACTGGCGTGAGCGCGCCGATCGAGGCCCTCGAGATCCAGGTTTGGGGCCTGGGCAGCTTCTGCGCGAAGGCCCATTTGCGGAACACGGGTGACGAGTTCGATGAGTGCGTGGGCAGCGGTCAGGTGATCCGGGTCGGCGACGAGGGCAAGTCGATCCGCATCGAGCAGGTGTCGGTGCGTCCCGACCACCCGGGTCTGCATGGGCGCGCTCACGTGCAGAACAAGGGCTGGCTGGACCCGGACGCCGGATATGAAATCCTCCTCGGCACAAAGAGCGAGGCTCTGAACCTGGAGGCCGTTGAGATGTGGATTGTGTAGTCCTCTGTTGAGCTCCCTTCAGGCCCCCACTCCCCTATCAATTCCTGGAGCAGGGGCCTGAACGGTTCAAGGCCCGGGACCGTAGGTCTGGACGGTCACCGCGGGCGCCCTGGAGGTGACCTGCGACGGCCGCCCGAGAAGGTCTCGGCCAGCCAGACCCTGATCCTGCCGCCGGCCCTCGTCCGCCGGATCCATGCCCCGGAACGGGCCGAGGCCCACGTGTCGATGCGCTCCGACGGAGTCGCCTCCGTTCCCGGCACCGAGGGCACCCGCGAACTGCCCTGGTCACGGTAGCCGCGGCTGCCGCGCGCACGAGATTGTCCTCAGGGGTTTCCGGCAACGCCCGGACCCTCCCGCACCATCGCCGGTCGAGGCCGGAATACACAGAAACGAGAATGACTGAATGCGTGTGCTGATCATGGCTTACGGGTCACGCGGCGACATCACGCCGTTGGCCGCACTCGCGGCACAGCTGGGGAAACTCGGCGCGGAAGTACGGGTATGCGCGCCTCCGGACGAGGAGTTCGCGCAGATGCTGGCCGCCGTCGGCGTGGAGCACGTGCCGTTCGGCCGACCGGTGCGACCGCTGGTGACCGGGACGCCGCCGTCACCCGGTTTCGCGACCGAGTTCGCGGCCGAGCTGGTTGCAGAGCACTTCGACACGGTCGCCGCGGCCGCCGAGGGATGCGACGTGCTGGTGGCGACGGGCCTGATGCCGGCCGGCGCGCGGTCGGTGGCCGAGAAGCTGGGCATCCGCTACGTGTACGCCTGCTTCCACCCGTTCGAGATGCCGTCGACGCACTACCCGCCGTCGTCGCGGCCGGGCCCGCCGATTTCGACCGACGCGATCGACATGACCGACAACCGGGCCCTGTGGGACCTGGACGTCCAGAAGGTGAACGCGCTGTACCTCGCGCCGCTCAACGCCCACCGTGCAGAGATCGGACTGCTGCCGGTGGAGAACGTCCGCGACCATGTCTTCGGCGACCGGCCGTGGCTGGCGGCGGACCCGGTCCTGGGGCCGTGGCAGGAGCTGACGGACCTCGAACTGGTGCAGACCGGCGCGTGGATCCTGCCCGACGAACGCCCGCTGCCGACCGACCTGGAGGAGTTCCTGGGTGCCGGCACCCCGCCGGTGTACGTGGGCTTCGGCAGCATGCCGATGCGGGCCGCGACAGACGTTGCCCGGGTGACCGTCGAGGCGGTCCGCGCGCAGGGCCGCCGCGTGCTCGTCTCGCGAGGCTGGGCAGAACTGGGCCTGGTCGACGACGCGGACGACTGCTTCGCCGTCGGTGATGTCAACCACCAGTACCTGTTCCGCCGGGTCGCGGCCGTCGTGCACCACGGTGGCGCGGGCACCACGACCACCGCCGCCCGAGCCGGTGCACCCCAGGTGGTGGTGCCCCAGTTCGTGGACCAGCCGCACTGGGCCGCCCGAGTGGCCGACCTGGGCATCGGCGCGGCCCACGACGGCCCGGCCCCGACCTTCGAGTCCCTGTCAGCCGCGCTCAGGGCGGCGCTGACCCCCGAGACGGAAGCACGGGCGAAGGCCGTCGCCGGCACGATCCGCACTGACGGGACGGCGGTGGCCGCGAAGCTGCTCCTCGACATGGGCCACGGTGCGCCGATGAGCCGCGATCAGATCTCCATGATCGCCCATGCCGACCACCCGATAAAGTCTCCGCTCGACGACGACTCGGTCAGCCGCCTGCTCGAACGCGGCCTCCCGCGAGGCGACGAGCGAGTGCTCGACCTCGGATGCGGCACGGCGGAATGGCTTCTGCGCGCCCTGACGACGCGCCCGCACCTGCACGCCGAGGGCGTCGACATCTCGGAAGTCGCCCTGACGCAGGCCCGCCAGGCAGCGAGCAACCTCGCAGTCGACGAGCGCCTGGTCCTCCACCACCAGGAGGCTGCGGACTTCGTCTCTGCACAGCCGTTCGACCTGGTGATCAGCGTCGGCGCCGCCCATGCCTTCGGCGGTCTTCTCCCCACCCTCGCGGCGGCCCGCAAGCACCTGTCCCCCGGCGGCCGCGTTCTGATCGGTGAGTCGTTCTGGGACCGCGTCCCTTCACCGGCGGCCGTCGAGATGTTCGGCGACCTTGCCGACCTGGCGACCACGGTGGACCGCGTCGTCGCCGACGGATGGACCCCTGTCCACGGCCATGTCAGCACCCGCGGTGAGCTGGACGCCTACGAGTGGGCCTGCTGGGGCTCGCTGGCCTCATGGGCTCTGGACAACCCTGCCGATCCGGCCGGCGCACAGGCGCTGAACGCTGCCACCGCTCAGCGTTCGCAGTGGCTGCACAGGTACCGGGACAGCTTCGGCTTCCTCTGCCTGGTCCTACGTCAGACCCCCGTGACTACCGAGAAGTGAGTACACAGATGCAACCGACGTTCGTACTGGTCCACGGAGCCTTCGCGAACTCCTTCTCCTTCGCGCCTCTCCAGGCGGAACCGCAGGGGTGAACCATACGATGTCCAGGCCGTGTTGGAGTGCCTGCGCGGTCTGTGTGCGGATCCCCTCGCTGTCGGCCGCGGGCGGGGCAACCTGCAGGATGGTGCGGCGGCCCCGCCGAGTGAGGAGATGTACTCGAGATCCATGCGGTCAGCTCACCGGGCACCCCCGACCACGTTGACGGCCACAGCCCCCGACCACTGGTCACGATCGGGCACCATGCGCATCGGGCTGCCGTGGCCGGGCTCATGGCCGGGCCCGACCACGGGCTGATGACGATCTGCGAAATGGGCTCTGCCCGCGATTCCGGATTGAAGACCAGGCAGGAGCGCACTGTGACAGTTGCGAACGGCCAAGCCGCAGAATCGCCGCCCCTGCCTCCGAAGCCAGTTCTGCCCGGCATGGCTGCAGTTCGTCAGTTTCAGGGTCGATCTGGAGGAGCGCTCGGCGGCAAAGAGAAACGGCCCCTACCGAGGCGGGGGCCGTTTGCGTCCATCTACTCCAGTGTCAGCAAGAGAAGGGAAGGCGCGCCGCAGACGTTAGCACCCTCGGTGACCAGCGGCAACGCCTGGAAACTGGTGAAAGAGCGGGAGACGACTGCCCGGGTATAGGCGGAGGAACTTCGCACGGAAGCCGAGTGGGTACTGGCTGAACTCGCCGATCCGGAACGGGTGTTGGAGTGTCGGGTGACTGCCCGTGAGGAACTCGCCGAGACCCTGGCCGCCAGCCGTGACCGGGGTGCATGTCGGCAGTCGACTCATGGGTCAGAGAATCGGCTGGCGGGATCGGGCCGCCTCGATGTCCGGGACATGCTCTTCGGCCCAGAGTCGTACAGCGCGGAGCGGGATGAGCAGAGAGCGGCCCAGCGGTGTCAGCGCGTACTCGACACGGGGCGGGTTCTCGTCGTACGCGTGGCGGCTGACCAGACCGTCGGCTTCCAAGGAGCGCAGGGTTTCGGTCAGGACCTTCGGGGTGATGCCCCGGATATGCCCCTTCAGTTCGGTGAAGCGGCGAGGTCCGTCGTCGAGGGCGTTGACGACGAACACGGTCCAGCGGGCGCCGATGCGGTGCAGCACCGTGCGGCTCGGGCAGGTCGCTGCCATCACGTTGTAGGCCTTGCCCATCGCTGCTCCCAGTTTCGTTGAAGATACCGGTATCAAATCCATACCGTGGTGCTCGATCCTACGAAAGGGAGTCGAGACACATGGAACGGATCCTGGTCATCGGTGGTGCACGGGCGCTCGGCGCGGCCGTCGCGAGGCGTGCGGCGAAGGACGGGTACGACGTTGCTGTCGGCGCCCGCGATCTGGCTGCGGCCGACGCGCTGGCGCGCGAGATCGGCGCCACAGCGGTGCGGGTCGATCTGCAGGACGAGTCGACGCTCGAGGCCGCGGCAATACGGCTGAAGGACGGAATCGACCACATCGTGACGACCGGTTCGGCGCCGCACGACGTTCGCGCGACCGAGCTGGATCGCGACAAGCTGCTGGCCGCGTTCACGGCGAAGGTGGTCGGCCCGATGCTGGTGGCCAAGCACTTCGCGCCGGTCCTGCGGCCCACCGGGTCGATGGTGCTGTTCTCCGGTGTGGTCGGCTGGCGCCCTGGGCCGGGATCACTCGTCAAGGGGGTCACGAACGGTGCGGTCGAGTACGCCGCGCGCCACCTGGCGGCGGATCTTGCGCCGGTACGGGTCAATGCCGTCTCGCCCGGTGTCGTGGACTCCGGCGCATGGGATCGCCTTGGTGACAAGAAGACCGCCTTGCTGAGCAAGAGCGCGGACGGGACCTTCGTCGGACGCCACGGCGAGGCCGGCGACGTCGTCGACACGGTGATGTGGCTCCTGCGTGCGGGCTTTGTCTCCGGCGAGACGATCCACATCGAGGGCGGCGCCCGCCACAAGGCCGCCTGATCGGCAACGGCGTCCATCAAGCCGTGCGAGGCAGCGCTCGCGAGCTCGAAAGCACTCGGCAGCCAGGCGACGATGGACGGCGGGCGCCGCCGCCCTGATCGGACTCGCAGCTGGCATCCCCGCGGGCCACCTGGCCGACCGGCGCGGCCTGCGCCGACTCCCGCAACCCGCAAGGTGGCGCTGCGCTCGGCGATGGTCATGAGCCCGGATCGGGTCGGTGTGTTCGACGTACTGTCGCGGCTGGCTCGACTCGGGCTGGGCGGTCCGGTGGCCGGCGGCGCGCAGTACGTCTCCTGGATCCATGACGAGGACTTCGTGCGAGCGGTGGAGTTCCTGATCGCCCGGGACGACCTTGAGGAGCCGGTGAATCTCGCCTCGCCCCGGGCCCCTGCCGCACCGCGACTTCATGCGGGCGCTGCGCACGGCCCGGGGCGTCCCGGTGGGCTGCCGATGACGTGCTGGATGGCCGAGTTGGGGCATTCGCGCTGCGCTCGGACACGGAGCCGCTGCTCAAGAGCCGTCGGGTGGTGCCGGGCCGGCTGCGCGCAGCCGGGTTCGCTTTCGCGTATCCCGAGTGGGAGAGGGCTGCTATGTCCCTCGTGCAGCGGGCCAGGGTGGTTCGTGCGGCATCGGGTCGGGCCGGTGAATCGAGCCACGCTGCGTAGACGACCACAAGAAGTGGACCGGAGCCGGTTCTCGTGAATAAGGGCAGACCGGCGTAGCTGCGGTCCTCAACGCCGGACTGCGTTACGAGAGCCGCGACCGTGCGGCTGCGGCAAGGAACCCGCGTTCCGAGCCAGCTGCGGGCACGCCGAATCACAGCAGCCAGAACCGGCGCGACCCCCATGTGCTCGAACCGTATGCGCAGTCGCGGTTGCGCAGCAAGGGTGGCACTCATTGCGCAGGTGGCTGCGCAATGATTCCGAAGTCCTGCGCGGCAGGCGGATACAGGCGACTGCGCAGGGTGGGAAGGCGGCGTCAGCGTACTGGCTGCGCACTCGCCCATGCCGTGCGCAACCGCGTTGCTGCGATCTCTCCCGGGGAGCGATGCGCGCCCCGATCCGTCGCAGGACTTGCCGTCCGGGCCTGGGAGGCTCGGGGTTGTTCCCCCCTTCCCGCTGCTCTCAGGACGGTGACCGCCTCAGGGGCCGTGGTCGGGCTCATGGTCGGCCCGACCATGAGCCCGACCACGAGCCTTGTGTCCCCATCGTGGGAGGGTGCAGCTTCGCGGGAGCGAGCGGGTACGTCTGAACTGGTGTGCGTGTGACGGCAGCGGGTCTTCGGGTTCACCGTGTGGCGCGAAGCGGACGGGGGCTTGCCGGTTGAGCCCGTCTCGTACACAGAGAGTGATCGTTGGATTATTCTCCGTGCAGGTAGCCGGGTGCGACGGGGGCCGTGCGATGCGGTGGTGGAGACATGGCATTTGGCTGGGAGCGGTGGCCGTCACGGGAGCCGTGCTGGCCGTGGCACTGGCCAACGGGGACCTCGGCAACACGTCGTCGCTGACGGCGGTGCTTGGCTTCGGGCTGTCCGTCGTCGGATTGGCCGTGAACCTGTGGCGCGAAACTCCCGCCGACGGGGCTTCGTCGCCGGAGCGGCTGGAGGAGCTGGCGGGCCGGCTGGCGGTGGCGGTGGACGAGCAGTGGCACCGGGAGTGGCGGCTGCGGCGGCTGCAGGATCCGCATCCGCTCCAAGTGCGGTGGTCGCCGGCCGAGGCGTGGCTCGCCGACGACCCCGGCGACGACCGTCTGCCCGCGGATGTGGACAATCGCCTCGATGGCATCTCAGCCGCTGTGGATGCCGTGCCGTCGCGGCGGCTCGTGGTCCTGGGAGACCCGGGCAGCGGCAAGACCGTCCTCGCCGTCCGTTTCACCCTGGACCGGATCGCCCAGCGTGCGGACGGCGATCCGGTACCGGTGATCTTCCCCCTGTCGGGCTGGCAGCCTGATCGTGAGCCACTGCGGGAGTGGATGAACGCCCACCTGTCCGCCACCTACCCGGGCGCCCCGTGGACCCGGGAGCTGCTTGGTGCCGGTCTCGTGCTGCCCGTCCTGGACGGGCTGGACGAGATGCCCGAGTCGTCGTGGGGTGCCGCCCTGCGCCGACTCAATGCCGAACTCGACCCCGGAGAGCGGGTGTTGCTGACCTGCCGCACGGAGGCGTACACGAAGGCGGTGGAGACAGCGGACGTCTTTACCGCGGCTGCGGTGATCGAGCTGCGTCCGCTGAGCTTCGTGACCGCCGGCGACTACCTGCTGCGTACCGCCCGGCCGGTGCGCGGGGCGGGCGGGCAGCGGGCCACCCGCTGGGACCCCGTGCTGGCATACTTGCGCGCTCACCCGGACACGCCGGTGGCACAGACGCTGCGCAAGGCGCTCGGCACACCGTTGATGGTGGCTATGGCTCGGGCCGCCTACGGCGACACCGGCAGGAACCCGGCCGAACTCCTCGAAGACCGGTTCGCCGACCCGGCCGTGCTGGAGGAGCACCTGCTGGAGGCGTTCGTGCCCGCCGCGTTCGCGAACAGCCCGTACGCCGAGCGGGCTCGCGACTGGCTCGGATACCTCGCGGCGCACATGCAGCGGCTGACCACCCGGCGGCTGGCCTGGTGGCAGTTGCGCCTGGATCTGCCCTGGGTTCTGCGCAGACTCGGACCGATTCTGCTGCTGGGGTGCACGGGCGTGGCGCTCACTACCGTGCGGCTTGCGTCGCTTGGCCCGCTCCCGATGGTCGTCACGGCGTCCTTCGTCGCCGGGGTGGGGCTCGGATATCTGGTGCTGTCGCGTGGAGGCCCCGGCGCGGTCCGTGCTCCGGACTGGCGAAGAGTGCCGCGCGAGGCTGTCCTGGTCGCTGTCGCCGCAGTGCCCGTCGGGGTGGCCGTCGGCTGCACCACCAGCACCGGTCTGACGTGGTTCCAGTTGCTCCCGTCGCCGGCCGAGAGTGCTGGATGGCTCGGTTCGGTGGCGCTGGCCGTGGCGTGCGGCGTGGCCACGGCGACCGCCCTCGCCGTGCTGGGGGTCGTCGGCGAACCGCTGCCGTCCTACGCGTCGTTGGGCCGCCGCCGCCGCGTCACCTCCGCAGTGATCGTGCTGCTCGCCACGGCAGGCGCCTTCATCTTCCCGCTGTTCTTGCTCGCCCCTGTCTGGGTCGGTGCTGTGACGGCCGTGACGATCGGAGGTCTGGTCGCCCTCGGCTTGCGCACCGCTCCGAGCGGCGCGGGCGGGACAGCGCCCACAGGATCCAGCGGAACCTCCCGCGGGCGGTTTCGGCGCCCGCTGCTGCGGGGACTCACCGTCGGCCTGCTGGCCGGGCTGTGCCTGGGGCTCTCCTTCGGCCTCGCCGACGCCACCACCCTGAGCATCCGCGCCGCCGCACGCGAAGACTTCCCCCCTGGGACGGTGCACCGCCTGGCGGACGGTACCCGCTACGTGGTCACTGGGGACGGATGGGGCCACGGCCTACGCCCCGACGGCGACAGATACCTGCGCACCCCCAAACCGGTCGACGTCGTGGTCGAGGAATACTCCGACGGCAGCCGGTACGTCTTTACCGCCGAATCGCCCGAGCAGGCCGCCCAGTGGGACTGCTCATTGGGCGGGCGCTGCACGCCCATCCACGGCCACATCGAGCTTCACCTGCGCACGCCCGGCACCAATCTCACAGACAGATTGCCCAACGGCGCCTACGTGGAGGACTCCGACGTCCAGACCGTACCGCCCGACCACGCGCTGAACTGGCTGTTCGCCGCTCCGCCAGGTGCGCTCTTCGGCAGCACCTTCACCCTGGCGCTGACCGTCGGCCTCACGCTCGGCCTGGTCAGCGGTCTTGCCTCCGGCTTTCATGCAGGGCTTGTCTCCCCGGCCGACACCGCACGAGCGGTCAGCCCCCGGGCCGGACTGAGGACCGACCGGGCCACGGTCATCACCCGTGGCGTCACGCTGACCGCGTTCGGCATCGGCACCGCGATCGTGTCCTCCGGCGCGCTCACCGATCGGGTTGATCAGGCCCAGTACCTCGCGATCACGTTCATCGCGTGGATCCTCGCCGGCCCGTTCGCCGTCTTCCTCAGCGCTTGGGGCTGGTTCCTCGTCGCGAGGCTGTGGTTGTGCGGTACCGGGCGGCTTCCCTGGCGCCTGATGGCGTTCCTCGACGAGGCCCACCAGCGAGGGGTTTTGCGACAGGCCGGCGCCGCATACGAATTCCGGCATGCCCTGGTCCAGGAACAACTCGCATCCTCAGCCAGGCCCCAACGGACACGGCCGTAGTGCCCCAAGCCTGCCCGCGTGATCGGGTGCAGTCGAGGGATGTCACCGCAACGGTCCTTGTCCGGCCCTCGTGATCCAGCAGGCTGGCAGGCAGCCCGTTCGCCGGTGTTGAGGAGGATCGCGTGCCGTCCGAAGCCGGCATCCTGGACCCGCCGCCGTGCTGCGACAACGACACCCGACCCACAGGTCCAGCGCCACAACACAATGGCGGAGACCACCCCCGTGCCCGCGGGGATGTTCCCTCCCTGCCGCCGGTCGAGGCCCGGTCGAAGGACTGCTCCCCGCTGTCGGTCTAAAACTGACGATCGCCGTTGACACCTGTCGGGGTCACGACGAGCGGACCGGGTATCCCGCCGCGCGGATCTCGTCACGGACGTCGGCGAGGGAGATCTTCGGGTTCAGGCGTCTGACGATGTCCTCGTCCAGCGGGCGCTGCTCGTAGATGTCCCGCACCGCGTCGAGGTCCACGGGCCGTTCGTAGTAGTCCTTCGCCCATGATCGGAACGCCTGCGGTGTGCGCTCGGTGAGCATCGCGAACATCCATCCGGAGCCGTCGGGGTCCCTCTCCCCCTCGGGGAAGTCGATCCGGCCCGTGCGCCACCGGTCGTCCTCCTTCTCGCGCCACAGACAGCAGGTGACCATGGGCATGTCCTCGTCCTGGAAGGCCGGTTCCTCGACGGCGGAGCGGAACACCTCGGGCACCGTGTCCAGGACGCCGGGCCACACCTCGTCGTCCGCGTACGGGCTCATCGCCGACTCATGGTCGAAGCCCCGGATGTACGCACCGGCCGCCGAGAAGACCACGTCGTACTCGTCGCCGCCGCCGTTGCGCATCGAGAACCACTTCTCGCCGTCCCGTCCCTGCGCGCCGAAGGTGTAGTACCGATAGGCGCCGCCGTGATTGAGCACGGCCTCCGCTACGGCAATCGAGAGGCACAGGTCGTGCAACTCGGGCAGGTCAGGCAGCGAGGCCGCCACGTCATGAACAGTCATGACGTCATCCAAGCGCACACCACCGACAGCGCTGCCGGCCCGTCGCGCGCCACCCCCGGCGCGGCGGACGGCAGGTCCGGTCGACCTGGGCTCGGTGCACACGCGTCTCTGGCGGCTGGAGCCCGACCCGCATTGCCTGGGCGGCTAGCGCGTACTCGCCAATGGCGCCGACGTCGGCGCCATCGCCCCGGTCCACCACCGCAAGACGGAGACTGTCCGCTGGACGGCCGTGCATTGGCGGCGCACCCTCGGACGCGGCCCGTCCCACACGGACCGGGACATCGCCGCCCGGGTCGTCATCGAGGCCGAAGAGGCCTGGGTCCCGCTGCCCGACTTGGACGACGAGGCCTACGAGCGGATCCCGGCCGGCTTGCGCAGCAACCTCTACGGCACCGCCAGCCAAGTCGACCTGCGGCGCGGACGGCTCGCCCAGGTCCAGCCCAGCGCCTACCGCCAGCAGCTCCACGCCGCGATCGGCCAGGCACCGCGTACCGCCACGGCCGGATCCGCGGCCAGCACCTAGCCGTCCTGCTCGACGCCGCGCGCGAGCATCTCGGCGCCCCGAGCAGCACGCCGACTGCCCAGTTGCCGCACCCGGCAGCGGTGTGACTCGACTGCGACACCCCCCCACACGGTCGGACCTGAACCGGCCCCGGGCTGCATGCGTCCATACCGGCACCCGACAGACACGCCGGCGCCTGGGACAGTGGCCCGTGCCTCAGGCCAGTAGGGCCAGCGTCGCGACCCACAGCACGGCCAGCGCCAGGGCCGCGGGCCAGAGCGGCCGCCCGCGCTCGGCCCCGCTGCTCTCCCCCGTCGGTCTGAGCCGGGGGTCGTCGCGCATGACCGTGAGCTCGGCCGCCAGCGTGTCGTAGGGATGCGTCAGGCCGCGCCGCCGCTCCAGCCACGTCCACTTCGGCGCCCTGACCGACCAGTTGTCGTCCCGCCAGCGCAGCTTCAGTTCGAAGGACTGACGGCGCACGGAGCGGAAGTCGTCCCACGGGATGTGCCGGGGACCGCGCAGCCCGGTGATCCACAGGCCCGTGCTGTCGGCCGTGATGCGCCAGGCGAGCTTCTGGGGGAGGCGCACGGCGCCGTAGAGGCCGATCGCGGCGGCGAGGGTCAACTCCCACGGGGACGGGCCCCAGTCGGTGAACCAAGCCCCGCAGAGCCAGCCGCCCCATTGCACCAGCAGCGCCGCCGCGAGCCAGTCGAGCCAGCCCGCCTGCCAGCGGCGCACCGGTACGGCGGGCCGCCCCGCGTGGCGCTCCCTGACCTGCTGCTCCAGACGGCGTCCGCGGGCCTCGCGGGCCTTCTGCCGGGTGATGCGCCGCAGGCCCGCGCCCGGGGTGAGCGGGCGGACCGGCCCCGCCGACCACTCTGTGAGCGGGGGCTGGGTCGGATCCTCGTCGGCGCTCACGACCACGACCTCGGCTCCGTCGAAGGGAGCTCCGTAGAGGACGGCCTCACGGACCGGGCCCGGGGTGTCGTCGTCCACCGCGTCGAACAGCCGCTCCAGTTCCTCGTCGGCCTCGTCCGGCTCGTCCGGTTCGTCGTCGGCCGCCTCGGTGTCGCCGTCGTACGACGTCAGTTCCACCGTGAACAGGGGGCGCCCCGCCGCGAGGTCGTCTGCCGCGTACACCTCCGTGGTGCCCTGCGCGTCGTCGCGCACGAGGACCCGCAGAACGGGCGCGGGGTCCCGGCGCAGCGCGACGGCGCGGTGGCGGCCCAGCCAGGCGGAGGCCAGCGCGGTGGCGGCGAGGCCGGCCAGGTAGCAGGCCACGATCCGGGAGCCGCCGCGGTCCTCGGCCGTCCCCCACATGTCCGCGGTGGCGCCGGTGACGACGGCGAGGCCGAGCACGACGAGGCCGAGCGGGCGCAGGAACCGGCCGCGGCGCACCGGTGCGTCGGCGTCCGGGACGCGTGCCGTGCCGTCGGCCGCGGCCGCCAGCGCCCGTTCGAGCTGAGTGCTCCTGGCCCGCAGGCGCACGGCGACGGCGGTCCAGGACACGAGGACGACCAGTGCTCCGGCCAGGGTCACGGCCCAGGGCAGTGAGGGGGCCTCCACGGCGAGCCCGACGAGCAGCGCGGGCGCCCCCGCCCAGACGAGCTCGGGCCGCGCGAGCACCCACAGGGTGTACACGGCGAACCCGGCCGCGACGAGCGGCCACACTCCGCCGAGCATCACGGCCCAGGCGCCCGCGCAGAGCGCGAAGGTGGTCGCCGCGGCGGCGACGGACCTGCGCACGGCCGGGAGGGTCCAGCGCGGCGCCAGTGCCGCCGACCAGTCGGCCGCCGGACCGGCCGTCCAGTCCCGGCAGCCGTCGGGTATCGCGGCCGCGGGCAGACGCAGCGGCTCGTCGTAGGACACATGCACTCCTGGATCAGGTGGGAACACCGGCGGTGGCGGTGGCGGCCGGAGCCCGGCCGCCGGACGCCTCCGCCCGCGCTGAAGGGTGCCAGCTTCTCGTACGGCCGCGCGGGTCGATCGCCTCAAGCCGTTGCGCAGGTCGGCGGGAAAAGCCGGGTGCCGCCTCAGCCGACGGCCAGCAGAGCACCGTCGACAGGACCGCCCCGGCGAGCGGGACCCATGATCTCGCACGCCCAGCGTGCGGTCACCTCGCCCTGGGCCAGGGGGTCCTTGGCTCCGGACTGGGCCAGTTCGCGCAGCTGCCGTCTACTGTCGTGGTCGGGCCGACCACGCGCCTTCAACGCGGCACGCAGTCGTACCCGAGGTTTGATTGCGAAGCCCTGGACGAGCGTTGCGCAATCGGGCTGCGCAACCGGTCCGAGGGTTCTGCACAGTCGCCATGCGCGGTGCGGCTGCACAGTCGCCATGCGCGGTTCGGCTGCGCAGTCCGCCCGGAAGCTTCCGATCCTTGCGGTGCGCAGGTCCGGGTGTCGCACTGCGCAGGCGGCAAGTGCGGCCCGGGTGGGTTCCGTCTGCGCACCGCCGTCACGGACTCCAGGGCGGCGTGACTGGCGGGTGCGACGCGGTCCTCGGCCGTGGAACGTGTGCCGGACCCAAGAACCTGTCACCGGCTCGGGAAGCCCATGGTCGGGGTCATGGTCGGGCCTTCATGGTCGGTGTTCGTCGGCTTGGGCCATCGCCGCAGAGATCGCGTTTCTGGCCTCGGGGTTGTCGTAGAGGAAGGTGCGGGAGACATCCGCGCTGCGAGCAATGGCGGCCACGCTGATGCGGGCTTTTCACGGCGGAGCCGAGCAAGGGCGTCGTGGACGCGTTGAACGGCGATGTCCGTCTTCCGGCGGCGAGTTGCCAAGGCTGCGGCCGTGCGGGGTTCGGGGACGACGGCTTCATGCGCACGATTCCTCATCGTTGGCCGTGGCCGGTTCGCCGTACTCACCTTCGTCGGGCTCGGCAGGGGCTGCGAGGTCGGCAGCGCGGAAGGCCGTGGACCACATGCGGTGGAAGTAGTCCTGGGGGCAACCCTGACCTGGCCGACCGAGATTCCAACTGGCCGCTCCACGTGACATCCGTCCGCTGTCCGGTCGTCGTACGACGGGGTGCGCCAGGTCGCTGATGTTCCGTAGCCGGCTTGCCGATCGGACCGGGAGTGTGGCCGGTCGGCCGACGCGGTGTCGCGGGGGGTGCGTCTAGCGTCGTTCAGACCAAGCCACCGCGCTTCGAGGGGAATGTTCGATGGATCAGCGAGGGACGACCGGAGCACACACCGACGCCACGGCCGTGATCGGAGCGACCACAGAGTTCGAGCCGGACGTCATGGACCTGCTCGTGGAGACACTGCGCCGTGCGGTCAGGCGCGAGTTGCCGGCCGTGGGGACGGACACCCTGCTGGGCGCGCTCGTGATGGGAGACACGGACGCCGGTGCGGCGATCGCCCCGGGGATGCGGAAGGCAGGTGCCCTCAGCGGCGTGATCTCCGGCCGCGCGGGCCGCGGTTGGGTGAGCGACGACGAGGTGCACAGTGCGCCGGTCGCGGCCGGCGCGGACGCCGATGGGGTGGAGATCGATGCGGCTTGGCGCGAAGCACGGTGGCGCGTCGGCCTCGGTTCGCGCGGATCGGCTTCGAAGAGCGGCCCGGTGCTGCCCGGGATGACCGGGGCGATGCGCGCGTGTCTGCTGCTCGCGCTCAGGTCGGCCCGCGCCGAGGGGACGACAGCGGTGCGCTGCCGGCATGTGGCCCGTGCCCTGCTGACCTGCCGGACAGCAGGGCACGGGAAGCCCTGCTGCTGCAGAGGCTGGATCCCGCCGCCATGGCAACCGCGCTCGACCAACTGGACGCGAGCGCCCCGGCGCAGACCGAGGGACCGGAATCCCGCGGCGTCACCCTTCTTCGCCGGGCCGGAACGCTGGGCAAGAGCGGTAACCGCCTGACACGCTCGCTGACTTCGTGGACCTCCGGGGCCGCCGTGAACGGCTCACCGGTTCTGTTCGCGGTGTCCGTCGAGGCCGTGCGGCAAGCAGTACGGTGCGGGCGCGCGGCGGCTGAGCCGGTGGATCTCCTGCTGGGGATACTGGCCCTGGACCGGGCACTGTCCGTTGCCGGGCACTCGCTTACCGGGAGTCTGTCGGACGCCAACGCTGCTCCGGCTCTGCTGCGCCGGCACGGCGTACGGCAGGTTTCCCTGGTCTCTTCGGCTTCGGCGATCCCGTCTGCCGCTGCTCGCGACGGCGACGGTGCGCGGCTGTCCGCTGCCGCCGACCGGACCGTGGCGGTCACGCGGCTGTCCGCCGCCGAGCACGGTTCGCCCACGGTCGGTACGGTCCACCTGCTGTCCGCGCTGCTCGACGAGTCGGCGACGGATGCGGACGCCGGGGCTGGTGGCGCGGTCGGACGGCTGCTGGCTGCCGGCCAGGTGGACGTGGCCGCGTTGCGGGCAGAGCTGAGCCTCCGGCTGGGCGCATGACACCCGGGGGCCCGCCGTGCGGAGACCGCCGCCGCAGCAGCTACCGTTCCTCCCGCAGATCCACGGTGGCGGGGCAGGGGTGATCATGAGTCAGGTGCCCGAAGACACACAGCCGCCGGGCCCGTCCGTACGGCTGGGACGCACGCTGACCGGTGTGCCTCGGTGGGTGCGCCGCGAGGCAGTCGTGAGCTGGGCCGCGATGCGGGCCGCTGAGCGCCGTACAGTCGTCGTCGAGGCGATGGTCTGTGCCCTGGCGGCAGCCTTCTGCCTGCTACCGCTGCTGCTGGCGCCCCCGGAACGGCGGGCGTCGGCGGTGCTGGAGGGGGTGTGGGCGGCGCTGATCGTCCCCGCTCGGCGCGTCCGGCCCCTCGCCGCGGCCCTCTGCGTCTCTTTGCTGCTCGTGGGTCACAACGTGTGGACGCTGGCAGTGGTGCCGCTGGTCGTGCTGTCCGCCACCCGTCGTATCGCACCGCAGCGGCGTGCGTGGCAGGCCGTCGGGGTGGCCTGCGCCACCGTCGGTGCACTGACCGTCGCCCGTGCCCTGGTCCGGTCCGATGCCTTGCCGTTGGAACTGGCGGGCAACGCGGTCTCCGCGGTGCTGCTTCTGCTGCTCCCCACCCTGGCCGGGACACTGCTGGGTCGGCGGCGGCCCCTGGTCAGCCTGCTGCGGGAACGCAACGCCTATCTGGAACAGACCCGCACGCTGACCACCGCGGCGGCCCGAACGGAGGAGCGGACCCGGATCGCAGGAGAGATGCACGATCTCCTGGGCCACCGGCTGAGCCTGATCTCGGTGCACGCCGGGGCGCTTGAACTCGCCGCCGCGCGGCAGGCACCCGCCCTCGTCGGACAGGCCGAGCTGCTGCGCACGACCGCCGGTACGGCCATGGGGGAACTGCGAGAAATCCTCGGGGTTCTGCGGCACGTGGACATCACGGACCTGACGGACAGGACCGGGGACGAGAGGGGAACGCGTGAGGACATCACCGCTCTGGTGACGGAATCCCGGCAGACAGGCAGCACCGTCGAGCTGGACTGGTCCGTTCCCGACATGGCCGAGGTGGACCTCCGTACGCGTCAGGCGATCCACCGGGTGGTCCGCGAAGGGCTGACGAACGTGCTGAAACACGCATCCGGCGCGCCCGCCAAGGTGGAGGTAAAAGGCACGGACAAGGGGATCGCGGTGTCCGTCACCAACGAGCCACCGCGCGCGGCAGACCGCTCCCAGGGGGGAAGCCGCAGCGGGCTGGCCGGCTGTCAGGAACGGATCTCGTTGCTCGGCGGCACATTCGAAGCGGGCGCCTTGACGAACGGCGGTTTCCGCATGGCGGCTTGGCTGCCCACCCACGGGAAGCCCCTTGAATTCGCCATGCTTGAGGGGGCCTTTACTGAAACCCCTCCGGACACGGCCCGCCTTCCCTCCGGTGGCATCGGACAGGAAGGGGCCCGTGCGCCGCTGTCGGACGAGATCCTGACCTGGCCGCGAGTCCTGGGATCGGGCTGCGTGGCGCTGCTCGTGGTCCTGCCGACGGTGGGCTTCCTCATCGCACTGCTGACGACGGCAGCCCTAAGATGAGCTGATGATCCGAGTCCTGATCGCCGACGACGAGGCACTGATGCGTGCGGGAATCCGGCTGATCCTGGAGAACGCCGAGGACATCAAGGTGGTCGCCGAGGCGGGCGACGGTCGGGAAGCCGCCGCGGCATGCCGCGCCCAGGACGTCGACGTCGCCCTCCTCGACATCCAGATGCCGACCCGGGACGGAATCGCGGCCGCCGAGGACATCGCCCGTCTCTCGCCCCGCACCTGTGTCGTGATGCTGACGGCATTCGGCGAGGAAGCGAGCGTGACGCGCGCCCTGCGGGCCGGGGCGAGCGGTTTCCTTCTCAAGGACACCGGACCGGCCGAGCTGATCCGCGCCGTGCAACTCGCCGCGAGGGGCGAACCGGTCCTGGCACCCAGGATCACCCGGCAGCTGCTGGAACGGCACGTACGGTCCGGCCGGGACACCGAGGCCGCTCTGCGCAGGACCGAAGAGCTGACCCCGGCCGAACGGGATGTCCTGCGGCTGCTCGGCACGGGCCTGTCCAACGCGGAGATCGCCGATCAGCTGTATCTGAGCGCCGGCACGGTCAAGGCGCACATCAGCCGGATCCTCACCCGCACCGGCTGCGCCAACCGAGTACAGGCCGCCGTCCTCGCACACGACGCCGGGCTGCTCACCGACCGTTGAGCCTGGGCCTTTCGCAGTCTGCGACGCAACTCCTCGAGCGGTGGCGCCGAGCCGCACCGGCCCCGTAGCGGTGCTGACTCCAGTTGGCGTGCTGCACGGTGCCGGTGACGGTGATCGGCTTGCCCTTGGCGACGGGCTCCGGGGACGCGTTCGCGTTCTGGATGCGTGAGGCACGCTGGAGGCGGACGGTCGCGGAGAGCAGGTCGGTGTCGTAACCGCCGTTCTTCTTGATGGCCGTGCCGATGGTCTTCCACAGGGCTGCGTCACTGTTGACGAGGTGGTTGCCATTACCGACCGGCATGTCGTCCGGGTCGATGGACATCGTCTCGTCGCAGTCGCGCAAGGTGTAGCCCCCCGCGGAGGACGTCCTGCAGCTCCACTGAGTCGTGGAGATCGCGAGCATGTATTTGGTACGGGCACAGCATCGACAGGACGGATCTCAGTGCAGCCACAACGACCTGCACAGACGAGGCACGCGTGCAAACGAGGTGCCGTCGCTGGCCGTCTTGTCGTGTCTGCGGCTACCGGCAACGCTCTGACTACTCGTCGAGCCGCCGGTCGGGGGGCGGGTCAGCGACGGGACCGCAAGGGGATCGCCGATAGGCTGCGGAGGTGCGCACGGTCGAGGTTTTGCTGGATGAGGCGGCGGACCTGGTTGTCCGGGAGGCTTGGCGGCGGCTAGCGGACGCGGGGCTACCCTCTCAGGCGCGCCACCAATCGCCGACAAATAGTCCCCACCTCACCTTGGCCGCATGCGAAGAGTTGACTGCCCCGATTCGCTGGGAGCTCGCCGAGGTGGCTGCCGCTCTGCCGCTACCCGTTCGGTTTACCGGTGTAGTCCGCTTCGAACGGCCCACCACGGTGCTGGGCTGGGCGTTGGACCTCGACTCCGCGCTGGCGAGTTTGCACCGCCGGGTGTGGGAGGCGGTCGCCTCGGACAGTCCGCCCGCCACCCTCAACCCCTTGCACGAACCCGGACGCTGGAGCCCGCACATCACCCTCGGCCGGACCCGGCGGGCCGGTGCCTTCGCCGACCGGCGAATCCCCGAGCTGCTGCCGGCGCCGCCGGTGTCGGTCCGGCTCACAACCTTGCGCAGCTACGACACCGAAACCGGCGCCCTGGAACTGCTAGAGCCCCGCTCCTGAGACAACCAGCCCCTCCGAGCAGCGAGTCCCTCAAAGGTGGGGCCTCGTGTACGGGTTGGCGGCCACCCAACAAACGTCACCGGGTGCGTCCGGGTGGACGGGACACGGACCGAAGCCTGTTCCCTGGCCGGCAGGGTGAATGTGGCGCCGGCCAGAGGGAGTGCAAGCCGTCTTCGGGTCCTCGTTGCAGAACTCAACGCAGGTGCAGTCCTGGATCTCATACGTGGAGCCGCCGAGGTCGGTGACCCGAGGTGAACACCGGTGGCGATCGGCCATGAGATCGAGGCGGGCCAGCGTCCATCCCCGCTCATCCTGTCTCACCTGGGTAGTGCTGGCGCGGCACTTCGTGCACCGGAGCTATCGAACTTCGAACACGCGAGACCGTGAACCCGGTGACCTCTGGATTGCTTCGGGCTCCGACTCCCCGTCGGGAGTCGCTGTTCGCGCCAGTGCCGGCGATCTCGGGGAACGCCGCGGCGGCGGACGTTATCGCGTCGTAGGTGTTGCCCTTGCCCGGGCAGGATGCTGGCGAACATCTCCCGGCTGACCACCCCACGCAATGGCGACGTCTCCTCGGCCGACGCAGGCATCGCGCCCCATGACGAACTCCCCGCCAGCAGCACAGCCCGAACTCGACGCTGCTTCTGCTGCCTCCGGTGATTTCGTACGAAATCCACCGTCGGACCTTTCGGGATCCGGCGTCGCGGGCATCGGCCGCTACGGCGTGCCTTTTGAACGGCCCGGCCCGTCAGAGGGCAGAGGAAGATCGCGAGGCGGTGCACCGCCGGCTCCCGGAGTGCCCGGTGCCCATTCCTGATCTCCTCACGTCATGACTGTCACCGCCGAGCCCTGATCGTTCTTGTCCTGGTTTCTTGCCCATGTCTGAACGCGCCCTGGGCCCGGATCCGCTGTGGCTCCGGGCCCGGGGCGCCGTGTCGTGGTCAGAGTCCCTGGGTGAGGAAGGCGGCGTCGGGGACCTGGACGGTCTGAGGGGCGGTGCGCGGGAGGAGGCCGAGGATCTGGGCGACGACGTACTGCGCCGACATCATGGCTCCCTCCTGCCAGCCGGGCAGCGGGGATGCCTGGTCGCCAACGACGTAGAAGCGGCCGTCGCCCTCGGGCTGGAGGAGCTGCTTGTAGGCGACCTGGTGGTCGGGGTCGGCCGGGTCCCAGTCGGCCCAGCCACCGAGTTGGTGGGGCACCTTGTGCCAGGCGATGGTCACCCCCAGGTCCTGGGGCACGGTGGCCTTCTCCAGGAACTCCCGGTGCAGCTGTGCCGCTCCGTCGCGGGCCAGGCGCAGCCGGTCGGCCGGCGTGCGCTTGCCCATGTCCTCAGCGTGTTCGCCGAAGTTGTACGCCCCGGTGAGGGTGCCCGTCTTGGAGAAGTAGTCGTTGGACGGGTACCAGAACTGGGTGATGGGGTGGTCGGTCCAGCTGATGCCGCCGTAGATCTGGTTGTCGTCGTCCTCCCAGAACCGCCGGTTGGCCTGCCAGCCGACCTTGCACGTAGGCGCGAAGCCCACCCCTTCCACGGCGTTCCGGAACTCTGTGGAGAAGCCGGTCAGCGTGAGCTGCTTGAGCACCGGCAGCGGGATGTTGCTCACGCAGTAGTCCGCCGTCGTCGTCAGTTCCTGTCCGCCTGAGCAGTAGGTGACGCTGACTGCGTCGCCCGTCAGGTCGATCGAGGTGACCTCGGCCTTGAGTTCGACGCTCACGTCGTACTCGGAGGTGATCCGCTCGGTGAGGGCGTGGACGATCTTGTCCATGCCGCCGACCGGCTGGAACATCGTGGCCTGCCACAGGTAGTCCACCGGCTGGTAGAACCTCTGCTTCCAGAACTCCGACTGAACCAGTTCGGCGAGGGGCAGCGGGGGCGCGGGCTGCGGGAATTCGTGGACGTCGAGCGGCTCGTCGTAGCCGGAGCGGGTGGAGCCGTGGTACTCGTTTTCCTCGTCCAGGTCGCCGAACTTGCGCAGCAGGTCCCGCAGCAGCCCGGTGAACTCGTCCCTCTCGGTCAGGGTGGCGGACAGGAGCGCGGCGAGGTGGCCGCGGGTGTCGTTGGCGATCCGCCGGTTGCGCCAGGGCTGGCCGGGCGGGGTGTGTCCCGCGCGGTGCAGGACGTTCGCCGTGGATTCCATGATGTACGGCTCCAGCGTCACCCCCAGGTCGGTGCAGTATCGGAGGACTCGGCGGTGGTGGTAGGGGATGCGTCCGGGGCCGAGGTTGAGGTACAGGTCCTTGTCGAACGCGCAGGTGTGGGTCAGCACCGGGCTGTTGCCCTCGCCGTCGAGTTCGTACAGCTTGTCCCCCTTGCGGGCGGTGCGGTTGCGGCCGCCGGTGCGGGGCTGGGGCTCCAGGACCGTGCACCGGTAACCGAGCTTGCCCAGTTCGTAGGCGGCGGTTAGGCCACCGACCCCCGCGCCGAGGATCAGTACCGACGGCTCCTCGCCGGCCGCCGCGCGCGGTGCGGCGGCGAAGTCGGGCGCGGTCCCTTCGCCGGAGCTCAGCGGGCCGCCGAGGCCGGACATGGCGTGGTGGAGTGACTGTGCGGATGCGGAGGGGGTGACGGACTTGCGTGTACTCATGGCTCACCTCTCGGACGGGACGGGGCGGCTCCCGACTCGCCCGACGCCAACGGCTTGCGTTGCCGAAGCGCGGCGGCCGGGTGTGGCCGTAGGACAGCCTCGGAGGGACATGAGCCCAGGCGCTTGAGCGTGCCGCGCGAGTTGCGGGTACGGCCTGCTCAACGGGGCATTCCCGGGCTATGGCGGACGCCGACCGTTCGGGCGAGCGCGCGGAACGGGAAGTTGACTCCCGGCCGGCGTACGCCCGCGAACGCCGGCCGGCGTCGGGCGGGGGCCGAGGGGTCTAGTGGAACTCGACGTCGGAGACGCTGACGAAGAACTCGCCCACGTAGTCGTGTCCGGCGTCGCCGCCACCCCAGATGTTGACGATGGCATGCCGTCCCCGTCGGGACGCCAGTGCCTCGGTCGTGTACTGAAGCTCCTGGTCGGCGTGCGTGCCGCCGCCGTGGTACTCGACCATGAAGGGAGTCGGCTCCAGCGCGTCCCAGGAGATGCCCTGCGCCGGGTCCCAGCCCGCTGAGGTGATGAACCACTGGTGTGTCCACTTCGGGCCCATGTGGTTCTGCCTGTAGTTGTAGGTGAAGGTGTGCCGGCCGTCGAGGGCCTCCAGCGTGCTGGTCGGCCAGTCACCCAGGCCGTCCCCGCCGGGCAGGTCCAGGCCCTGGAAGGCGGGATTCGCAGCCGACGCCACGTCGGTGCCCCGGAAGAACTTCCGGTACTCCAAATACCCGCGGGCCTCGTTCCACGGCGGATTGCCGACCGTGCCGGGAGGCACCACTTGCTGCCAGGTGGTCGAGGTGTTCAGCTCGCGCGCTTTCTGGCAGATCGGCGAATCGTCCTCGTCGCGGATCGCCCGGATCGCCCTGCTGACCGGGAACTCCAGACTCCCGTGCCGCTCCCGGCCGCCCTCCTGACGTTCCTCGGTGCGCGCGGGGATGTGCAGGTTGTAGGGCTTGGACGTGGACGTGTCGACGGTGAGCTCGTCCGTGAACGGCCCCCACGAGCCGTCCATGTGCCGGGCCCGGATCTTCACCCGGTACTCGCGGGCCGGAGCCTCACCCAGGCACACCCAGTGCCGGTTCGCCGCCTGCCAGTGCGGATACCAGGTCGCCCAGTACAGGTCCACCGTCTGTGCCAGCCGCCCGTCCAACCACACCTCGTAGTGGTGCGGGTAGTCCGGCTGGCCGTTGTTCCAGTCGGGCGGCTGCGTGAGTCCCTGGTCAGGGGCGTTCTGGCCGATCTGCCAGGTGAGGGACATGCCCTCAAGCTTGACGTGACCGTCGTCGCGGTAGGTTGCCTCCGCACGCAAGTCCTCAGGGTGGGGCTGCATCTGGGTGCTCCTCCAGTCGCACAGAATGGGTGGTCCATCGCGGCAAAACCGCACTGAACCACCCCAAATTTCACTACTCACTGTAGTTAGGCATATGCATACCGCAAGTGCGGGGACTCGAAGGCGAAGGCGGCCGGCACTAGACAGGCGTTCGAGGCGTGCGGCCTTCGGGCACTGGAGTGACACCAACTGGGCGGCATAGAGGGGCCCATGGCGGTGGCCAGGGCGCCCAGGCAGTCGGCGGAACGCCGGGCGCGCCTCGACTTCACCGTAAGTAGGGCCCGATTACGCTGCGTATCCTGACCATGGTGAGCCCGGGAGCATCTGTGCCGCAGATCCGGATTGCCACGTTCAACCTGGAGACTTCGACGAAACCGCCGCAGGCGCGCGGCCGTCGCTGGCTGAACGCATCACGCTGATGAAACCGCAGGTCACGCGGCTACGGGCAGATATCGCATGCTTCCAGGAAGTCCACGGGCAGGAGCGCCCCGGGCAGCCGCGTGCTCTGCTCGCACTGAAGGAGCTGCTCGCCGGCACCAACCTCGACGGCGCGCCCTTGGTCAGTACCAAGCCCGAGAACGATGCGGTCTTCGACCTGCGCAACCTGGTCATCGCCACCCACCTGCCGGTCATCAAGCACCAACAGCTGAAGAACGACCTGGTTGCCGAGCCCCGCTACCAGCGGCTCACCGCCGCACCCCCCGACCCGGAGCCGGTCGTGATCGGTATCGAGCGGCCCATCCTGCACGCGCAGATCGACATCGATCACTCAGAACCCGGCCGCCTGCTGCACGTCATCACCGTGCACCTGAAATCCAAGATCCCCAGCGAGATCCCCGGCCAGGTGATCGACCCTCAGAAGGGCATCTGGCGCGCCGCCGACAGCTGGGCCGAAGGCAGCTTCCTGTCGTCCATGAAGCGCATGAGCCAGGCCCTGGAAGTCAGGCGCCTCATCGACCAGATCCTCGACGACGATCCGGACGCGCGCATCGTCGTCGCCGGTGACTTCAACGCCGAACCCGAAGAAGTCCCGGTACTGGCGCTCTGCGGCAACGTCGAGGACACCAACAACGGGGACCTCGCCACCCGGGTCCTGGTCCCTATCGAGCACACCATTCCCAACGAGGCCCGCTACACCCTCTTCCACCACGGCCGCGGGCAGATGATCGACCACATGCTCGTCACCCGTAATCTCCTCGCCCACTACCGCGGCTCAGAGATCCACAACGAAATCCTCCACGACGACTCCCCCGCCTTCGCCACCGACAGCAAGCACCCCGAGTCCGACCAGCCCCCGTCGTCGCCACCTTCGACTTCGACTGAACCCGCGGCGCCCGCCCGTGTCCCGGCCGCTTCGGCAGAGCTCCGCAGCCGTGTGTCAGGCGCCGTCCTCGCCCCGTCCCGGGCTGGCCACCGCCGTCTTCACCCGTCTTGCGGCCGAAGACCTCGCCTCTCCTCTTCGCACGGAGGGAGAGGCGAGGCTGATCTGGGGCGATGATCAGAACGTGGCCGGGAGAACCCAGCTAGGTCCGTCCGTGTCCTCGTAGAACACGGTCTGCCGGGTCGGCGTGACGGTCAGGAGGAAGGCCTCGCGCCCGGGTTCGTCCCCGAAAATCTTCGCCAGGTCCTCGACGGTGTCCCACAGCCTTTGCGGGCCGATCTGCCGCACGGCGCCCGGGGTGTGGGAGATGGCGGTGGAGCCGTCGGGGGTCCACAGTCCGACGCCATAGAGCTCGTTTCCCTCCGTCCGCCAGCTGCAGGATGTGTAGCCGGGCAAGGCCAGGGATGCGGGGAACTTGAGCCGCCCGAGCAGGTCCGCCGGCGAGACGCTGGTGTCGGCGGGCTCTGCTCGAGTGCGGCGTCGAACTGGGGCCCCGATCCGCCCGTGCGCCGCGTCATGACGAGCGGCACGGCCACTCATCTGACCGCATCACCGTTGAACACGCCCTGGCCGACCACAAACGCTGGAAGCAACTCATGCGCTGGACCCATCGCCGCGACCGCCTGCCCGACACCTACCCAGCCATTGCCGGCCTCGTCTCCGACCGCACCGCCGTGACCAGAAAGCGGCCGTGAACTGCCCAAACACGCCTAACCCTCTACCGGGTCGTCCGCGAACTGCAGACACTCCTCGCCACCTGGACCGGCGCCTGCCCCACCTGCCACCAAGACATACCCACACCCATACGAACCTGACCAAGCCCTACTAGTCCTCGATCAATTGGGCGGAGCTTGGAGGCCGGTATCCTCGGGGCCACTTAGTGTTTGAGGAATACAAGGCCTCGCGCAGATCGGCGGCCTCAAGCTCGGCACCCCGCAGATCTGCACCGGCGAGGTTGGCACGCCGCAGCCCGGCGACGCTGAGATCAGCATTCCTCAGGTCGGCGTGGCGGAGGATGGCTTCGTAAAGATCGGCTCCCGTCAGGACGGCGTGCTGCAGGTCGGCATTAGTGAAGTCGGTGACACGCAAAGTCGCCGCGGTCAGATCGACACCTTGTAGGTCCAAGCCGGTGAAGTCGGCTTCCTGGTAGTCCTTCTCCCCGAGAACCATCCCGTTGAGGTGTGTACCGCTCAACTCGCATGCGGTGAACCGTCCATCGGCCATTTTCCAGTGGTCACCGAGGAGACGCATGGCCGTTTCTGCATCCTCAGGGGCCTGTTGTCCGCCCTCTCGCGCGTGGCCGCGTACGTAAGCGCACCAGAGCTGGAGGACGGTGGTGTGGTCCCGGGGTGAGTCCTCGATGATCCTCTCCAGAGTGAACAAGCCACCGAGCCGGACGTCGAGTGAACGGGAGTCCAGCTGGCCGACGGCGGTGCTGAAACGTGAGGAGACGGAGTCGTGTTCGGTGACCCGCAGATTGTCGTTGGCCTGCCGGACTGTGATGCTCGAGAACACGAGCGCGCCTACGGCGGCGACAGCGGGGAGCAGGACAGCTGTGTGCTGGAGCGGTGCACTCCATCTGCCAGGCCAGTTCGTGGTTCCGCTAGCAGGCAGGCCTCCTGGAGAGTGAGGCGTGCCGGATGGCGGGTCGGGGGGAGGCCCGGGGAGGTCGGGGTCGTCGAGCAGTGCCAGCCAGCCTCGCTCGTGAGCCCGGTCATGGACGGTTCCCAGAAGTCTGACCAGCTCCGGCAGGCCGGCGGGCGGCTGCCTCCAGACGGCGCGTCCCGCGTCGTGGAGGGCCCGGCCGACCACCTGGGCATGGGCAACGAGTTCGCCCTCACGTTCCCGGTGGGTGGCGTGGCCGTGGCGGGCGTACGTGACCAGGGCCCGGCGCAACGCTAGCAGGGCGTCTTCGATGCGGGGCAGCGAACCTTCGGCGTCTCGGCATGCCGCCAGGGCTTGCGCGCTCTCCAACAGCGGCGGCCGGTACGGGGCCATCAGCCGTGTCCGGTCCCGCCACACCATCACCAATGCAGCGATTACGACACCGGCAGCAGCGCCTAGGGCGGCGGGTGCGATCGCAGTGTCTGTGTCGGGAATGAAGCGGATATCGAAGCCGTTGCGGGTGACCGTCTGCGAAGTGCCTTCCGGCCACGCCACCCAGAGGATCCATGCAGCAACCGAGAGCAGGAATAGCGCGATACACGCCAGCCACCCCCTGCAGGCGGTCAAAGCCACACGCCGTGTCCGTTCGCTCTCAACAAGCGCCGCGCGCTGCGCGGCCAGCACCATGCGGTCGGGTACCGATGCCGCCGCGTACCGCCGCCGGGAGGCGAGCGCCGCGTGGTGGACACGGACCGTGGCACGCGGACGGCCCTGCACGACACGTCCACCCAGCGAAAGAGCCAGGGCAGGAACTCTGACGACCATCCGGACCACAGCGACCCGTACGACAACGACAGCCAGGAGCACAGCGAGCATCGCCACACTCCACTCAAGGACACCGTAATCGGACCACACTGAATCCCACATGGCGCCCCTCCCCGTTACTCGCCATCCCCTTCGCTGAGGGGAGCTTGCCCACCCGTGGAGCAGTTGCCCCCAATTTTGGGTAGGGCGGCCCAAGCACGGTCATCTGCGGTGCGAACCCACCCATTGCCTGTACCAAGTGGCCAGCGGCGTGATCCAGGCATTCCGAGAGTTCCAATACCCGACTCCACCGTTAGCCCGCGGCCGCGGCGGCATCTACGAGCTGCTCGACATCGAAACCGCCCGGGCTACCGCCAGCATTCTCACCACCCTCCACGACGATCTCGCCGCCGGAGCCGGGATCTCAGGGCCGGCCGCCCGGCGAGCGATCCACGCCGCGGCCAGGCCCCCACCTTCGTCGGGTCCATCCGCACGCACCGCCAGGCCCTGGACATCCTGGGCAACCCGGCCCTGACCGTCTACGACAACCCGCACTCGTTGCTGATGTGCGTCTACAACCGAGACCGAGCCCTGTGTCACCGGCTCGATGTCACCGACGCCCCGAGCCTCGACGGCTGCCAGCCGACCTGTGCGAACATCGCGCGCACCGGACCGCCATGCCGACGAACTCGTGCAGCACGCACAGGCCTTGGAGAAACAGGCCGCCTCGGAAGCAGTGCCCGGCCCGCTCGCCGACCGGCTCACGCGACGCGCCGGGTTTCTCCGGAATCTGGCCGACCGCCACGAGCACGACCGCATCCACCACCAGGAGCCGAACGCATGAGCCCAGCCCGGGATGAGCGCGACCGTATCCGTGCCGCGATGGATCGCATCCTGCACGGAACGCCCGAGCGCTCCAATGGCGCGCTGACGATCGTCGCCCTCGCGGTCGAAGCCGCTGTCCCGCGGAAGCACTCACCCAGCGACACATCGACTTGAAGAACGAGTTCTACGACAAAGTCCGCGCCCGCGGCGGCACCCCGGAGAGCGGACAGCGCCTACGCAAGCAGGTCCGCCGGCTCAAATGACCTGCCCCCTCATTTCCGGCCGAGCGAGTTCGACTGGGTCACCTCGTTGGTCGGAGATCAGTCCAGCACTACGGGCCACTCCAGCGTGTGTCCCTCCACGAGAACCACGACGAGGTCTGCCAAGCCTGCGGGATAGACCGTCTCCGTCGTGGCCCGACGCTGGCTGACGGACCACCAGCGAAATTTACGGATGTTGTCGGTCTGAGTGGCACGGGCTGGGTCAACCACGGCCGCGCTGACACGGGCAAGGAAGTACCGCTCCACCTGGCGGACTTCACGTCCTCCCACGAGGTGGTCCGCGAGTCGGGAGCAGCGCGGCGGCCGCCCGCAAAGATCGGCGACGGCCGCCCGATTACGGGACAGAGCCGATTACGGGACAGAGCCGTCGTTTGACGGTCCCGGTCTAGATGACTACCAGGCCCCCTGTTACCCGGCCTCGTACCGTCACCGCAACGCAGCGACGTCCTCGATCAGTTGCTGCGCGATCCGGCCCGCCGCGGCCGCGTCCTTGCGGTCGGCCGCGTCCCTGGCCGTCTTCAGGTCGGCGCTGAAAGCGGCCGACTCGGGGGTGTCGTGCCGTTGTCGGACGAGTTCGAGACCGGTGACGTCTCCCGCCACCGCTCCCTTGTCTCCGACAGCCGCGTCGATCCCCAACTGCCGTGCCCACATGCCGAGTCGTGCGCGGTCCACGGTCTGCACCGGCTCGTAGCGCAGCCGCAGGTCCGTCGTGTTCTGCTCGACGCGCAGGGCTGCCGCACGGTCCTGCGGCGACTTCTGCCACGCGTCCAGGTCCCGCTCCATCTGCCGCACGAGCAGCGCCGGCACGGCGTCGGAGGCGCGGTAGGCGTCCCAGAGGGCGCGTGCCGCGCGGACGGTCGCGGGTGTGGGACCGGCGTGGGCCGCGCGGACCGCCTTGTCGAGCGCGAGCAGCCGCGCCGGCACGGGTGCCTGCTTCGCGTCCGTCGGTACGGCGAGCGACACCGCCTCCAGGTCGCCGTCCGCCGAGCCGGTGGAGAACTCGCCGTACCCGGGGGCGAAGATCTTGTCCTCGGTCGTGCCGTCCATGTGCAGCTCGTGCACGGTCATCGCGCCGTTGATCCTGCCGTACGGTCCGTCGACGGTCTGTCCGACGGCCTTGACCGTGACCTGTTCGAAGACGACGCCGGGAAGGTTCTCGGTGCGGTAGACGTCGCCCTTGCGCGGGTGCGCGGGCATGATCATCGCGCCGGGTGCGTCGTCGTGTCCGGCCTGCCAGGTGCCCTCAGTGTCGGCGACCACGCCGCCCGCGTAGTTGGAGACGTCCTCGCCGAGGTACCAGACGGAGCCGTCGTCGGCCTGCGCATACCAGTCGAGGGCGACCTCTGCGACGCGGCCCGCCGAGAAGGCGACGTACTGCGAGGTCACGGCGCGGATGCTGCGGTCACCCCAAGTGATCGTCTTGATGCCGGGGAGCAGGGTGACCTCGGTGCGGAAGGGTTTGCCGGACTCCTGGCCGCCGTAGATCGTCTGGGCCACCTCGGTGGTGGGATGGGTCAGGTTGGTGATGCGGGTCGGGTGGGCAAAGTGCGGGGTGGCGCGGTCGACCCGGGCGCTGTCGGGGGCGAGCGGCAGACAGGCAGATCCGGTGCGCCCGGTGTTCTCGTCCACGACGTGGACGCAGGCGCCCTTTCCCGCCTGTGCGTCGGTGTTTCCGGAGCAGGCTCCGGCCAGCAAGACGGCGGCTCCCAGCGCGGGCAGCAGGACCTTGTGCCTCATGACGGCCTCCTCGGCTCGATGCACCGAGAGTGTCTCGCCCCCGCTGAACAGACCCTGAATGATGCTGACAGAGCGTTCAGCTCCGCTTTTCCCCGGCTCCCCCGGCTGACTCGCCCCGCGGGCTCACTCCCCCGACGGCAGCGTCACCGTGAACCGTGCCCCGCCGTCCGGGACCGTCCCTGCCGTCACCGTTCCGCGGTGCGCCGCTGCCACCTCGGCGACGATCGCGAGGCCCAGTCCCGCGCCGCCGGCGTCACGCGAGCGGGACTCGTCGAGCCGTACGAAACGGTCGAAGACCCGCATCCGGTCGGCGGCCGGGATGCCGGGTCCGTCGTCCTCGACGACCAGCCGTACCCGCCCGTCCCCCGTGTCGGCCAGCGTGAACCCCACGCGCGTGGCCGCGTAACGTGCGGCGTTCTCACCGAGGTTGCGCACCAGACGGCGCAGCGCGTCCTCGTCGCCACTCACCCGGGCCGCGCCCACCTCTGTGCCGTCGATGCGCAGACCGGTCGTCGAGCGCAGCCGCCGCAGCTCCTCCAGGACGAGGTCGTCGAGGTCCACGGGCCGGTGCAGGGCGGTCGGTGCGCCTTCGTCGGCGCGGGTGAGCAGCAGCAGGTCGTCGACGAGGCGCTGCATGCGGACGGCTTCGTCGTGCACGGTCGCGGCGAGTGCCCCGGCGTCGGCCCTGCCTGGGTGGGCGAGGGCGACCTCGGCATGCTGGCGGACAGTGGCGACGGGCGAGCGCAGCTCGTGCGAGGCGTCGGAGACGAACCGGCGCTGGGCCGCCTCCGCGCGGGCCACCCGGCGTATGGCCAGGCCCACCGCCGTCCAGGTCGCGGCGGCCGCGAGGCTCATGGCGAAGCGCAGGACGTCGTCCCACATCTCCTCCCCGGCGTGGCCGGCGAGTTGCCCGAAGGAGCGCTGGGCGACCAGATCCGTGGCTGCGAGGTAGTCCTGGAAGGTGCGATGGCTGAAGCGCAGGGTGTCCTCGGCCGGGGCGACGAGAAGCCCGCTCCGCTCGTGCAGGGCCTTGCGGATCTCACTGGGGGTGTGGGCGCCGGCCTCCCGTCCCAGACTGGGCAGCCGGCTCTGCACCTTCTCGTCGAATCGCGTCAGGGTGATCTCCCGTTCGCCTTCCGCCGTCAGGTAGCCGGCGATCCAGGAGAGAACCGCTCGGCGTTGATCGATGTCCAGGCCAGGGAGCGGCTCGGGCACCTCACGGTCCGCGTCGCGCAGCCCGAGCATCATGTCGACGGTCCGCGCGTACAGCTCCTGCCGGAACCGCGGGAGCCGGGTGCCGTGCACCTCGTGGAGCTTGCACAGCACCGCGCAGAGCAGTGGGGTCGCGGCGAGCGCGGAGAGATCCGATGATGCGTTGATGTGGCGGGTCAGAGAAATTTCGTAGGCGGAGAGGCGGTCGATCCGCCGGTCGCGCTCCTCATCGCCGAGCCGCGACGAGCGCACCCCGAGGATCGCCGCCTGGTGCCACTTGTGGATGAGCTCCGCCCGCTGGTCGGCGTCGAGTTCAACGAGCTTGAGCTCCACGAAACCGAGCCTGGCAGGCGGGGACCAATGCTGCAGCGCCTCCGGACGCCCCGTGACGATGACATGCAGGGCAGGGAACTCCCGCAGAAGATCGCTGATCCAGCGCAGCACGCCGTCCCGGTGGCCCTCCAGCACCTCGTCGAGGCCATCGACGAGCAGGAGCGCCCGCTCTTGCTCAAGCATCCGGCGAATCCACCCGTCCGGCGGGGCGAAGTCACTCGCCATCCCGCTGAACTCGAGGAACTGCCCAATCCGCGGCGGAACTCCGTCCCGTCCCTCGATCCGGTTCCATCTCGGCGCGTACATGTCGCGCAGGCGCAGCAGGAAGGGAATCCGGTCGTTGAACGGTTCGATTTCGCCCTTGCACGAACCGCGCGCCATGGAAACGGCAAGCCACTCGAGCAGGGTGGACTTCCCCGCCCCCGGGCTGCCCCGCAGCAGGAGCCGCGTGTTCTTCGCGATGAGGGGCTCAACACGTCTGGTCTGCTCCGCCGTCGACGACAGGCGGCGCGAAGGAACGCCCGCACGCAGACTCACGTACGCGTGGTCGATGCTGATGTCGTCCGCAAGGTGGCCTTGGAGACCGAGCCCGAACAGCTCGATGTGCCCGTAGCGGCGGATCGTCTCACTGCGGTACGTGTCCAGGAACGCGGCATCGCGAGCGTCCGACTCGGTAACCGGCGGTGAAGGCCGGACGCGGAACAGCGCATCAGCAAGCGGCAACCCCTCGAACAGGGCGCTGATAGGACTCGCCTCAAGCCGGGAGTGGTTCCAGCCCGTCGAGTCGCGCACGACGACACCGATCAGCCACCGGCCCGCGTGGAACACCGGTGCACCCGACATGCCGCTCCACGGTTCCGGACCCGCCGGCGGGTGTCCGTCGAGTTCGAGGGAGAGGTAGCCGTGGTTGTCCGCGCTGTTGGGTGCCACGCGAAACGCGGCCTCGAGCGGGGCGACGCCGGCAGTCACCCGGGTCATCACCGCGGGCAGACCCAGGGCCGAGCAGTCACCGAAGTGCGAGTCGGATCCCAGCTCACGCAACGCCACATTCGCCAGCTCCCCCGGCGCGGCCAGGTCCTCGGCCGTGAGGAGTACGGCGATGTCCTTCTCGATCCGTACAACCTCGGCAGTCGTCGCGCGCAGGGTATGCAGCCGGCAGACACGCAGATCCTCAGCCGGGACACCTTCGACCACATGGCCCGCCGTCACCACCACGCGGCTGTTGAGGAGGTACCCGCTGCCGCGCACCTGGTCGTCCTTCGTAGTGAGGGCGACCAAATAGAGGCGGCTGGGGTGGCGGACGGCAGCACTCATCGGACGATGCGGTGGCCGGACTCGGTGTTACGGATCTCGGGGCTCTCGCCGGTGGCGGCCGACACGGGGGTGAGGTTGAGCGTCACGCGATGGGTGTGCGCCATGGACCGCTTGCGCTCAGCGTCGGCCGTGACGACCCACGCCTTGATCCCGCCCTTGGCAGTCCGGTCGCGGGTCAGCGCAACAGTGAACTCCAACTGGATCGGGCCCATTTGGAAGCGAAGGTCCGAGTCGGGGTCGGACGCGGCCGCCTCGGTGATCTGTGCACGGAGTGCCCGCACGGCAGCCACCAGTTCGACGGAGACCTCAGCAGGACCGTCGTCCGGCTTGCCGCGAGAGAACCACATCTTCTTCAACTCCTGGCACAGCCGCAGTATTTGGGCCACATCATGATGAGCCCCGCGACGTGGGCGAGCAAGACCGTCTTCGCAGCGCCGGTATCGACGGGGACGAGCGAGCCTTAGCTACTTGCCCCTGAAAAAGGTTCAGCCTGGTGGCAGGGCTGATGTGGGAAGGCGGCGGTATGTCGTCGGCCTGCCGGTGGTCTCTGTTCACCGGCTGAGGACGGCCATCCGGTGGAGGTTGTAGGCGAGGATCCCGAGTCCGGCCCAGATCTGGGCGCCGGACAGTCGGCGGAGGCGGGTGCGGCGGAAGCCGAAGCTGCGCTTGAGGTGGCTGATACGGGCTTCGATACCGACTCTCCAGCTGCGCATCCGCCGGAACGGGCGGCTGCGTTCGTACTCCCGGCGAGCCTTTCCCGGGGTTCCGTTCCATTGGAGACCGATCCGCCCAACCCCGAGCTCGGCGAGCGCCCGGTCGTTGGCCGCGGTGCCGAAGCCGCGGTCGGCGACCACGGTTCCCGGCACCCGGCCGACCAGCGCCGTCACCCGCTCGACCGAAGGCACCAGCTGCGGGGCATCGGCCGGGTTGCCGCGGTGGACCTGGTGATCGGCAACGAAGCCGTTCTCTGCCTCGGCCACCAGCGCGGTGTAGCCGAACTGGGTGGGGTGCTGGGGCTTGCCCTTGCGGATCGGCCGGGCGTCAGGGTCAGCCAACGACACCAGGCGGTCAGGGATCTTGCGGGTCCCGGCCAGCCGTAACGCAGTTTGTTCCAGCAGGCGTCGAGTGCCCGCCACCGTCTCGGTCAGCTCACCGACCAGGTGTGCCAGCCGCCCCGACGGCCGCCCGCGCAGTGCGCGCCTCGCATTGTGCTCGACCGCGGCCACATCCCGCAGTGTCGCTGCCGCGATGGCGGCGACCTCGCCAGTGAGCCGGTCGATCTCGCCCAACGCCTGCCCGGTGCGACGACGCAGGGTGCGGGAGATCTCCTTCAAGCGGCGCCCTGCTGATCGGCTGCGGTCCCGGAAGCGGGTGCGCCTGGCGGCGCCGGCCGCCTTGATCCGACGCACTGGTCGGCCCAGCTTGCGCACCCCGTGCTCCAGCAGGTCAGCGTCCGTGGGGTGATCGATGTCGGCTTCGATCACGGTGGTGTCAATGCGCAGCTTGCGGCACCGCAACAGCTTGTCCTCCACGAGCTTGCCCAGCAGTGCGGCGTTGAGCTGCTCGCTGGTCTGGGGGCCGCCGCGGCGTACGAGTTCGATCAGCGTCGTCGGGTGAGGAACCGGGGCGGTCAGCGGGATCCGGCAGAACCGCCGCCAGCTCAGCGAGTCCGCCACCTCACGGCACAGCGTCTCGTAGCCGAGCTGGTAGCGGTGCTTGAGGTACAGCAGCCGCAAGAGCGTCTCGACCGGAACCGACGGCCGCCCCAAGCGTTCGGCGAACACCGCCCGCCACGGTGCGATGAACCGCTCGTCATCCAAGTAGGCATCTATCCGGGCCAGTTCGGCGGACAACTGCCGCGCCGACTCCGGCAGTACCTCCCACCAGGAGTCCTGCACCCCCGCGACACGCAACACCGCCACCACCCCCGGCCGCCACGACCCACCTCCACTGTCGCGGCCACCGACAGCCCGCACCAGCACTCCCCACAGCTCAGCGCAGCGGCAACCCCGACTTCTTCAGGAAAAAGTAGCTAGTATGCCGGGAGTCAGGCAGCGTGCGTTCTTTTGGGACAGACAGACAGGTGAAGCCCCTGGCAGATGGGTTTTCGACCAAGAAAAGTCCATCGCCAGCAGAGGCTTCACGTGCTTGTGTGTCCGTCCGGCGTCGACGTGTCCAGCTCCACCTCCGCTTACTGACCCCGCGATGAACCACCGATAGAGTCGCCCGGTGGCCGCGGACGGCAGGGGCGTCGAGACGAGGAGCCCGGACGATGGACCTGGAGCTTCGGCATCTACGGACCTTGTGTGCGATCGCCGACGCCGGGAGTCTGGGGCGGGCCGCGGCACTCCTGAAGTACTCGCAGCCTGCGATGAGCACCCAACTGCGCCGGATCGAGCGGCTCTTCGGTGAGGACTTGTTCGTGCGTACCGCGTCGGGAGTCGAGCCGACCCAGTACGGCCTTGAGGTCCTGAGTCAGGCGCGCGACATTCTGGCCCGTGCGGATGCCATCAGGCGTCGTCCGACGGGAGACGGCGTCGGAGCACCCCGGGTCCTGCGCCTTGCGGCGACCAACTCGCCCGTCCTGTCCGGCATGGTCGTCCGTATACGCAGCCGGAGGCCTGATCTCACGCTGACGGTGAGCAGCGTCTACCCGTCGTCGGAGATAGTCGAGCACTTGGAGAAGGGCGAGCTGGACGCCGCGATCGCCGCGGACTACCCCGGAATGGAGCTGCGGCACTCCGCGGCCGTGGCGCATCGTGAGATCGTCAGCGAACCCGCGTTCGTAGCCCTGCCCGCCGGTCACCGGCTCAAGCACCGCATGGAGGTCCCCCTCGCCGAACTCGCCGACGAGGCCTGGTTCCTGACCCCCGACGACGGTGCCGGCTGGCCGGGCGTGTTCTACGCGGCCTGCGCGGCAGCCGGGTTCACGCCCGCGGCCGTCCATGAGTACCTCGGTGACCGGCTCCAGCTCCAGGACATGATCGCCGAGGGACTCGGCGTCTCCATCGTGCAGGCTACGACCCGGCCGAACCAGGGCCTGATCGTCAAACCGCTGACCGGCACACCGCTGTGGACCCGCTATCTGCTCGCATGGCGCCGCGACCAGGTCACGGAGGACATAACGGAGACACTGTTCAGCTCCGCGCACGCGTCCTACCGCGACCTCATCACGCGGTCGGCGCACTTCCAGGCGTGGGCGGCGCAGACGTTGCATCTGCCGCGTTCCTAGGGCCAGCTACGGCGGCGCCCCGCGCCTTGGGACGCAGGGTCAGACCAGGAGCTCGCCCATCCACGCCTCGATCGCCGACGCGGTGCGCGGCAGCGCCGACGACATGAGGCGGGCGCCGTCCTCCGTGACGACCAGATCGTCCTCGATGCGCACGCCGACGCCGCGCAGCTCCGGCGGCAGCGTCAGGTCGTCCGGCTGGAGATACAGGCCCTGCTCGACGGTCAGGACGTGGCCCGCTTCCAGGACGCCGTCCAGGTGCTGCTCGGCACGGGCCGCGGCGCAGTCGTGGACGTCCATGCCCAGCATGCGGCCGCTGCTGCACCACGTGTAGCGGCGGAACAGACCGCTCTCGGGCTCAAGGGGCTCGTCCGGCGTCTGTGCGGCCGGATCCGGTAGTCGCAGTCGTTGCTGCGCACCTTGAGGACGCCTGAGGGAACGACGAGCCGTTCGCCGTCAACTGCCTCTGCGGGCACGGATGTTATGGCCCGCCCCTCCATTGTCGTATCCCTCAATCCGTTGTCATTGGCCACTGCGAGTGGGACGTTCCCCCCACGCCTCGCCGCTCGTGCTCGAAGCGACCCCCACTCACGAAGGAGCATTGATGCGTCGTCGACCTGCCCTGCCCGGATTCGATTCCGGAAGTCCGTCCAGATTCGTGTCCAGATTCCTGGCCGTCAGCCTGGCGGCCAGCGCCCTGATAGCAGGCCTGTTGGCCGCACCGGCCCTCGCAGCAGCCGGACCAAAGACGGCCACAACGGCTGTTCCCACGACCACCGCCTTGACCAAGCCCAAGCCGCGCGCGCTGTCGCCGCTCGGCACGAACACCGCTGTATCCGATCAAGCAGACGTCCAGAGCGGGCGACTGGCCGCCGCCCATGTCCGGCCGCTCAGCCCGCAGTTGCCGCAGACCTCCTCGACCTCGAAGACCGTACGGCCCCCCAAAACCACGAAACACGCGGCAGCCGCGTCGTGCACCCCGGCCGACTTCGGCACCCGTGCCGGATCCGAACTGGTCGCGTACATCCAGGACTCGACCACCGACTGCATCAATACGCTGTTCGGCATCACCGGCACGGACGCCCGCAACGTGTTCCGCGAGGCGCAGATGGTGACCGTCGCAAGCGCCTTCCAGAACGCGTCGCAGACGTATCCCGGCGACAACTCCACCCACGTGTGGCAGCTCGTGCTGTTCCTTCGCGCCGGCTACTACGTGCAGTACAACGACTCGGCCGACGTCGGCGACTACGGCCCGACCCTGGCCGCGGCCACCGAAGGCGGACTGGACGCGTTCACCGCCAACTGCCACTTTGTGGACGTCAGTTCGGAACACGGCAACGTCCTGGGCGACGTCATCATCCTGACGGACAGCGCCAACGAGCAGGCTCGCTACCTGGACATGTACAAGCGAGTGCTGAACGCCTACGACAGCTCCTACGACGCCTACTGGAGCATGGACACGGCCGTCAACGACGTTTTCACCCCGCTCTTCCGCGGCCACTTCAACCCCGCGTTCATCAGCGCGGTCACCGCTGACCCGAGCATCATCGACACGCTGAACTCGTTCGCCCTGAACCACATGTCGATGCTGAGCGGGACCTGGTACTTCATGGCCTCCAACGCCGGAACCGAGACGGCGCGTTTCCTCGACACGGCCGGGCTCCAGGACAAGGTGCGGCCGATGGTGAAGGGCCTGCTCGGCGCCTCCTCGATCACCGGCCCGACCGCTCCGCTGTGGGTCGGCGCCGCCGAGATGACTTCCGCGCACGACGCGGCCCGATGCTCGTACTACGACACCTGCGACCTGACGTCCAAGCTCACTGCGGCGGCACTCCCCATCACCTACAAATGCGATGACGAGCACACTTTCCTGACCCAGTCCCTGACCGGCTCGGCGCTCGCCGAGGCCTGCAAGAGCGTGCAGGGACAGGACGCCTACTTCCACGGCATTGTCAAGGACAGCGGCCCGGTCGCCGACGACCGCAACACCAACATCCAGATCGTCGTCTTCGCGAGCCCCAGGGACTACCGGACGTACTCAGGCTGGATCTTCGGCAACAGCACCAACAACGGCGGCGAATACCTGGAGGGCAACCCCGCCGACCCCAACAACCAGGCCCGCTTCGTCGCCTACGTGAAGAGCGTGGGCGACGGCTTCCCGGCGGACATCTGGAACCTGAACCACGAGTACACCCACTACCTCGACGGCCGCTACGACACGTACGGCGATTTCTCCGCGGGCCAGACGGTCCCGGACATCTGGTGGATCGAGGGCTTCGCCGAGTACGTGTCGTACAGCTACCGGGGCGTGCCCGACACGGAGGCGCTCTCCGATGCCGGGAAGCGCACCTACGCCCTGAGCACCCTGTGGCAGAGCACGTACGCCAACTCCGACCTGACCCGCACCTACCCATGGGGCTACCTGGCCGTCCGCTACATGATTGAGAACCACCCGGACGACGTGCAGGCCATGCTCACCAAGTTCCGCACCGGCGATTACGCCGGAGCCTATGCGGTCTACAACACCGGCATCGGCACCCGTTACGACGCGGACTTCGCCGCCTGGCTCGACACTTGCGCGGCCAGCACCTGCCGGGGGAGCAGCAGCTGACCGAGCCCTGACGGCTGAGCCAGTCGCCGCCTGCCCCTGCCTCTCCCTGTCACCCCGCGGCCTGACAAAACGGCGGGGTCGCCGCAGCCGGCCGGCATCGATGTGTCCACGGGCCACAGCCGCGTAGAGCCCTCCATGGCCGCGGCGGTGTTCTCCCACCAGCGATAGTTCAGCCAGCGACCTCACCGGTCGGTCGCCGCACAGGATGGCATCAGCCAGCTCGAACAACGCGTCCGAACGAGCGGTCAGACAGGCGTAGAACTCGCCCCGGAAGCATGACAGTTGTGTCAATGCCCCTGATCGGGTGTCGTGATGCAGCAGACTCATCTTCACGGCCTTCGTGCTGGACGTGTGTGTCGCGAAGCGGGTATCCGGGAGGGCGTACCTTCCCGAGGGATCTACAAGTCACCGAGTAGAGGCCCGCGTTCGCAGCGCGGGTCGGGAAGGCACGCCCGTGCTCAGCGTAGTGAATACCGACGGCTCGACCGAGCCCGGCTCTCTGATCGACGAGATCGTCCGTGAGGGCGCCCGGCGGATGCTCGCCGCCGCGCTGGAGGCCGAAGTCAACCAGTACATAGCCGAGTTGGCCGCCGAGACGGACGAGGCCGGGTGCCGCCTGGTGGTCCGTAATGGTCACCACCGGCCCCGCACCGTGACCACTGCCGCAGGTCCCGTCGAGGTCACGGCCCCGCGCGTGAACGACAAGCGCGTGGACGCGGCCACTGGCCGGCGGATTCGGTTCTCCTCGAAGATCCTTCCGCCCTGGTGCCGCAAGTCCCCCGAGGTCAGCGAAGTGCTGCCGCTGCTCTACCTGCACGGATTGTCCTCGGGGGACTTCGTGCCCGCGCTGGAGCAGTTCCTCGGCAGTTCGGCCGGGCTGTCGCCGGCCACCGTGACCCGGCTGACGAAGCAGTGGCAGGACGACCACACCGCATTCCAGCGGCGTGACCTCGCGAGCAGCGACTACGTGTACGTATGGGCGGACGGAGTGCACCCCAAGGTCCGGCTCGGGCAGGCGCACTCCTGCGTCCTGGTGCTGATGGGCGTGCGCCTGGACGGCACCAAGGAGCTGATCGCGCTGGCCGAGGGGCTGCGTGAGTCGACCGAGTCGTGGGCCGACCTGCTGCGCGACTGCCGCAGGCGCGGCATGCGCGATCCCGAGCTGGTCGTCGGCGACGGCGCGATGGGCCTGTGGAAGGCACTGGCCGAGGTCTTACCGGGCGCCCGCCATCAGCGGTGCTGGGTCTACAAGTTCCGGAATGTCACGAACGCCCTGCCGAAGTCCGGACAGCCGGGCGCGACGAAAGCGATGCAGGAGATCTACAACGCTGAGGACCGCGCTCACGCCGAGAAGGCGATCGAGGCGTTCGCGAAGACCTACGGCGCCAAGTTTCCCAAGGCCGTTGCAAAGATCACCGAGGACCAGGAGGAACTGCTGGCGTTCTACGACTTCCCGGCCGAGCACTGGATCCACCTGCGGACCACGAATCCGATCGAGTCGACCTTCTCCACAGTCAAGCTCCGCACCAAGGTCACCCGCGGTGCCGGCAGCCCGGCCGCGGCCCTCGCTATGGTGTTCAAGCTCGTCGAGTCCGCCCAGGACCGCTGGCGCGCGGTCACCGGAGCCCACCTCGTTGCCCTGGTCCGCGCCAGCGCCAAGTTCGAAAGCGGCACCCTCATCGAGCGTGAGCAGGCCACGGCGGCCTGACAGCCCCTGTCGCTTTTCGCGCCGTGGCAGGGAGAAGGGTTTTGCGTTCCCGGGCCCTCCACGCCACACATCCGTCCTGGCAGCAGGTCTCCGCCTACGTGAGTGATTACGTGTTTTCCCCGATGCCATGGAGACATGCGGCGACGAAGCTCGTTCACGAGCCGCGCATCGGCGCAGGCTGGACGCCCTGGGGCGCCTTCACTTTCGAGGCGGAGCCGGTTCAGCCGACCGTCGCGTCGTCGGCCGGCGATCAGCACCAGAGCAGTGCAGGGAAGGCAACGCGTGAACCGTCAGCAAATGGAATTCCATGCCTCGTGCGGGCACTTGATCTCGGCCCCGGCCGACCGTGCTGGGCAGAACGTCCGTTGCCCCCACTGTCACCGGGTGGTCCCAGCTCCCGCTGTCGATGTTCCGTACGCTTCGCCCGTGCTCACGCCCGGCTCTGTTCCCGAGCCGACCACGTCGGTGGAGCCGGCCGCCCTGACCGCCCTCTACGTGACCGCCCTCATCGCCGGTGTGCTGGGGGCCGCCTGTGTCTATCTGGTCATGTTCAACGATCTCGACGAGTCCGAACTGGTCACGATCACTCCGCTGTGGTTCTTCCCGATCGTCTTCGGCCTGTACGGCTTCGTCTCCCAGCGGCTGTTGCGGCGTATCTCCGCGGGGCACGCGGGAACCCTCAACCAGGCCGCCCGCATGTCGATCGATGTGGCCGGTTTCTGGGCGCTCCCTGCGTTCTTCCCGTTCCTGGTGCTGAGATGGCGCAGCTCCCTGCTCGTGTCGCTGGCGGCCGCGGTCTTCTGGGCCGTACTGCTGTGGTTCTTCTTCGCAGCGGTCTTCCCGACTCTCTGAGCGCGGTCACCGCATCACCTGGCGCAACGATAGAAAGCACCGATGGGAGTTGCACGAGCAGTCGGGCAAGACACTGGCCGAGGTCGGAGCGATCATCGAGGTCAACCAGGGGTCGCTCAGCCGCATCATGAACGGCGACCGCGGCACGACCCCGGTCCTGGTGAAGGCGATGCTCGACTGCTACGGCGTCACCGACCCCGCCGTCCGGGAGGACATCCTGGATCTGGTCCGCGCCGATCAGGCCCAGCGCAAGAAGTGGTGGGGCAAGTACTCCGCGATCATCAACACCACGCAGTACGGCGGTTACCTGGAGCTGGAGCAGAGCGCGACGTCCTTGAGCTCCTACGAGCCGCAGCTGATCCCCGGGCTGCTGCAGACACCCGAATACGCCCGCCAGGTGATCACCGCGATGCGTGTGGACCTGGACGCCAAGCAGGTCCAGGCCCTGGTCGACGTGCGCATGAACCGCCAGAACATCCTGGCGCGCGAGGAGGCCCCGAAGCTGTGGGCTGTCATCGACGAGGCAGCCTTCCGCCGCATCGAGTCGAAGCCGGCCGTCCTCAAACAGCAGCTGGAGCACCTGCTGGACGTTGAGCCCCGGCCCAACATCACGCTGCAGCTTCTACCGTTCGAGATCGGGTTCCACCCCGGCTTGTACGGATCGTTCATGCTCATGGGTTTCCCCGAGCCCAACCCGGACGTGGTGTGGGTGGAAAATCTGACCAAGTCGTTGTACTTCGAGGGGTCGGAAGACGTGGGGCGTTACACCGAGGTCTTTGACCATCTGCGGGCCACGGCCCTCGGCCCGCCCGAGACCCGCAGCCGTATTAAGAAAATGCTCAAGGAGCTGTAAGTGCGCAACACCAAGCCCAACCCCGCAGAGCTGGACTTCTCCGGCGTCACCTGGGAGAAGAGCCCGTTCAGCGGGGGCAACGACAACTGCGTGGAGTCCGGCGTGATCGGCGACCTGGTCGCCGTGCGGGATTCCAAGCGGCCCGAGCAGACCCCGCTCGTCTACACGCGGGGCGAGATCGGGGCTCTCCTGGCCGGAGCGAAGGCGGGCGCCTTCGACCACCTGGCATAGCCCCATCCGGCGGCCCGGGAGGGCTGTGTCCGGCAAGATGGCCGCGGCCGGCCCCAAGCCAAGTGGGGTCGGCCGCCGTCGTCATCTTCCCCCACCAGCGCACCGAAGCCGCGAACACCTTGGCCTGCGGCACCCGACGCGCCAACTCGGGTGTCAAGAATGCGCCAGACCAGGCGGGGCTGATGGCTGATCACCACCTCGCGTCGCCCGGTCGGCAGTGGTCACAGTGGCCTGATGGACCCAGGACTCGCCGCCGTTCTCGGTGCCATCGTCGGAGCTGTCGGTACGGGCGCGACAGGCGTCGCCACAGCACTGCTGGACCGAAGTGCCGCCCGCCACCAGACCCAGATCGAAACCCTCCGGACGCTGCGCGATTCCCGCAAAGCGGCTTGCCTCACCTTCGCGGAGGTAGCGGAGCGCTATCTCGACCTCCTGTCCACGACCCTGCTGCCCATCGGACGCATCGAGCGCTTCCCGGAGCAGCGCGAAAACCTGATTGCGAACGCCCACAACCACTGGAAACGGGCGCTCAGATACCGGCAGAACGAGGTCCAGCGAGCCAGGACCGTCCTCGCTCTGGAGAGCCACGCGTCCCGTCGCCGATGCCGCCTCCGCGTGCTCGGCGGCGTTCGCCCTGCTCAGCTACGCGGCAGGCAACACCATCGCCGGTCTCAAGGGGGAGGAGCTGGACTCCGGTCCCCTCAAGCCACCCAACGCCGGCTTCGTCGACTTGTTGGCCGAGAACGGCATGGACGGACACAACCCCGACCTCGGACTCCTCCAGAAGCAGGCCGCACAGGCGTACACGGCGTTCCTGCAGACCGCGGCCGATGCTCTCAGGGAAGCCGCGCTCACCCCGGCCCGGTAGCCGCCGAGGCTGGCTCAGAGGGAATCCTGGACCGATTGTCAGTGCCCCGCGCGACCATGGCGGTCATGACGACGGACCAGACTTCGACCAGCGAGCGGCAGATCCCCGCCCGGGCCTCCACCGTCGGGCCCGGCTGGGCCGCCCTGCTCGGCCAGCTCCATCGCGACCTTGCCGCCCTCGACCCCGCCTACCGGATCGAGGAGTTCGCCACAAAGTTCGGCGGCCTGCGTATCACCACCGCCGACCGCTTCGAAGGCGGCGAATTCGACGGCGAGTTCGCCGACCGGGCCACCGCCCTCACCGACGCCGCCGAGAGCGCCGCCGAGCAGACCTGCGAAATGTGCGGGCGGCCGGGACGCCCCCGCTTCCACGGGGACCAGCACCACACCTGGATCATCACCCTGTGCGAGATCTGCCACTCCATGCCGCGGACGACGGCCAACTCTCCTCTGAGGCTCCGGCGGCGCGCGGTGATCTGATCTGCGACGGCAACGAAGCGAGCACCGACGACGCAGGTCACGAAGGGCCGGACGGCTCGACGTGGGTGGACACGCGGACCTGGTCGGCGCCGCGGTTCCTCACGCTGGTGGATACGCGGATCGGCCCTCCGTCGGCACCGTTCGCATCGTGCACCATCTCGTCGGACCGTACGTCGACCTCGAAGTCCGCATCGATCCGATAGCCGGCATCGATGTCCATCGGCTCGAAGGCTTCCGCGGATAGAACCTCCGCCTGCACGAACTTCCCTGAGCCCAGGTGGACGGCGATCCGCGGTCGGCAGGGCTTGTTCGACGACCACCCTGCGCTCAACTGGCGGCCGGACTCGGCATGGGGATCGCGACCGCCCAACTATCGGACCGGTCCGCACTCATCGACCATCAGGGTCGGATCCGACAGAAACACGTTCCGATCGACGGGGCCGTAAGCGATGTTGAACGTGTCGAGCCAGTACGACCACTCCCGCATCGTCGTCAGCCCCGTGAACCGATAGTTCAACTGCCAACGCACATAGTGACCCGGGCCTAGACGCACGGCCGGGGGCCTGCGCGGCCGAGGCGGCAGACCAAAAAGAGGCTCCACGTGCGCCTGCACACTGAGCCGACCGCCCTCTTCGCGCAGACTGACGCCCGCCTCACAAAGATCTTTCGTGGTCTCGCGCGGTTCGAAACCGTCCTGCTCCGCCATGTGAACGAAGTGAACGAGGGAGGAAGGAACCTGCGGCAACGGCAACCCGACCGGCGCTGCATTCCTGCGGGCAGCGGCCTCTCCACCCCTGGACTGCTTCGTCCAGGACGTCCTGATCCACTGGACCGTGATCTCCATTGCGCCCGCCTTTCGCCCTGGAGCCTACGGTCGAACATGCCTTGAACGTCCTCCGGTCCGACACAGCTACCCGTTGCCGGTTTTCACCAACACACCGCACAACCAGTGACCCAGACCGTTCGCCGGACTCCCCCACCAGCGTTCTCCGATTTCACCTACGCAGCCAGACCGTCCACCCAGCCGGGAGCCTCGGGAGCATCAGCGAACGAGAGGTCCACGAGCAGGTGGCAGCACGCCTGGGGCTCGACGCGCCCCGAGTCGAAGCCTTCAGCGCTGATATCTAGACAAAATATCTGGGGACACCGAACGAGGAACTCATCGCCTATGCGCGAGGGCTCCGGGGGATGTGCAGGCTGGAAATCCTGAACAACAGCTTCGCCGGTGCCCGGGAGAGAGACGACGCTGTACCACTTCGCCGAACGGTTCGAGCAGATCGTCTACTCGCACGAGATCGGCATCGATAAGCCAGACCCACGTGCCTTCGAGGCCGCATGCGCCGGCCTGGAGGTGCAGCAGCAGAGCTGTCTCTTCACCGACGACTTCGCACTCGACGTTGAGGCAGCCCAGACGGCAGAGATGCAGGCACATCGTCCGAGGGTGATGCCCGCACGATCACACGCATCGCGGCTCATCTGGACTCACGTCCCCAGATTGCAGCGGATGCCCTGCTCGGTTGACGTCGGCCTGGTCTGCCTTCAACACGACATGAAAGAGGCCTCCCGGCCGTATGCGCGCCGCTCGGCTGCGCCCAGGATCGCCGCGCACCTTGGGGCAGTCCGGACGCTCGCGTCGCGCAGTGTCCGACGGAGGGACGGTAAGGCTCCCAATTCCCCTTCGCCTACCGCTGGACCAAAGCGAGCGTGTCGATCACCGGCCGGTACGCGGTCGGAGTGGAACTCCAGTACGCCCAGCAGTTCGATCAAGCCCGTGCGGTAAGGGAGACAGCCCTCGCGCTGGGCAGGTACAGCGAATGTAGCGCCCCGGACGCCTGGTCAGCACACTTGATCACAGCACCGTAATGGGTTGTCTGGTCCACCGCGAGAGGAAAGCACCGATCTATTCGGTTCGGGGGATTACGGGGGCTCTGGACCGCTACGGTCGCACCAGAGCTGATGGCATGTCGGCCTGCGACCGAATCTTCAAGCCCGAAAGGGCTGTTACACAGCGGGTGATCACTGGTGGCTTTGACGGGGGCGGCACGGACATGGGTGTGGGTCACCGCGGTCCTGACGGGGCTGGCGACGGTGGGACTGTTGCTCGTAACAGTCCTGGCGGACCTGGACACGGCCGGACAGGCGGCGAGCGTGGCAGGCGCGGTGATCGGGTCGGCCGCACTGCTGGCCTCAGTGATCGCCCTGTTCCGCACCAGCAGCAGTGCCGCCGCCGCGAGCGGACGGCGGGTGCATGCCGGGCGTGGCGCGATCGCGGCCGGTGGCGATATCACCGGCTGCGCACTCGGGAAGGATTCGAAGGTGACCGGCCCCCATACGCCGCCGCGCAGCGTGCCGGTGCCGCGGGAAGGTGACCATGTGCGGGCGCGGCGGGAGGGAGTCGCGGTCGGCGGGGACATCACCGACAGCGCTCTCGGCGAGGGAAGCGAGCGATGAGCCGACTTCCCTGGCCGCGGCGCAGGGGCAAACCCGCGACGACGACGGCCGGCGCCGCGTCTATGGACGCGCAGGCGCCGTCCGGTGTGTCCACGGTGACTGCCGGCGCGGGCGCAATCGCGGTCGGCGGGGGGATCAAGGGAGCCGCGCTGGGCGACAACAGCCAGGTCACCTATATCGAGCACCAGTACGTCACCAACAGCAGCGTTCCGGTGCAGTGGCCCGTCCTCGTGGGCACCGTGCCCGTGCCGGCATCGGCCTTCCAGCCCCGTGCGGGTCTGCGGGCCGAAGTCGACCGGGCCCGTGGCCTGGGCGAGAGCGTGGTCCTGGCCAGCGAACCGGACGAGCGCTCCCCGGAGCAGCATCCGGGGACCGAAGCACGTACGCAGGTGCAGGTGATGTCCGGCGGTGGCGGGGTGGGCAAGTCCCAACTGGCCGCCGCCTACGCCCGCGATGCACTGCACGACGGTACCGACGTCGTGGTGTGGACGTCGGCGAGTGACGTCCAGCAGGTCGTCACCGCCTACGCCGAAGCCGCTCTGCACGTACAGGTACCCGGCCATACCGGGACCGACCCGGAAAGGGACGCCCGGACCTTCCTGAACTGGCTGGCCGCCACCGACCGCAGGTGGCTGGTGGTCCTGGACGACATCACAGAGCCGGACGCGATCGATGCATGGTGGCCCGACAGCCTGCGCGGCAGCGGCTGGACCCTCGCCACCACACGCCTCAAGGACCCGCTCCTCACCGGCGGCGGCCGGGCCCGCATCGACGTGGACGTCTACCACCCGGCCGAGGCAACCACCTATCTCACCACCCGGCTCACCCACGGCCGCAAGGCCCATCTCGTCGACGACCAGATCGGTGCACTGGGGCAGGCACTGGGCTATCTCCCCCTGGCACTGGGACACGCCGCCGCCTACATGCTCCGCGAAGAAGTCCCCTGCCGCCTCTACCTGGAACGGTTCACCGACCGCGCCGCTCACCTCGACGAACTCCTGCCCCGCTGGGCGGACACCGAACGCTACGGCCGGCAGATCACCACCACCCTGCTGCTCGCCCTCGACGCCACCGACCAGGCCTCCCACGGCCCCCTGGCCCGCGCCGCGCTCCGCATCACCGCGGTCCTGGACCCCGCCGGGCATCCCGCCGAGCTCTGGTCCGCCCCCGCCCTCCTCACCCATCTCACCGAGCACCGACTCGCTCCCCCACCCCGCCGAAGCCTCGCCTTCCTCCGCAGGACGCGACGTCCACGGCCCGTCAGCGGTGACGAAGCGCGGGCAGCCCTGAGCCTGCTGGACCGGTACGGGCTGATCACCTACGACAGCTCCGGCAGCGGCTTTCGTGCTGTACGAATCCACGCCCTCACCGCCCGCGCCGTGCGCGAAACCACCCCGCAAGGCCGGCAGCCGAGCATCGCCACCTCGGCCGCCGATGCTCTCCTGCAGATATGGCCTGTCCCCGACCAGGTCCAGCGTGAACTGGCCGGCGCTCTACGCGCCAACGTGGACTCCCTGACCACGCAGACCGGCGACCTCCTCTGGACGAAAGCCGCCCACCTCGTGCTCTACCGTGCAGGAGCGAGCCTTGTGGCCGCCGGCCTGCACACAACCGCCTTGGTCTACTGGGAACGCATGGTCGCCGACTGCGAGCGGTTCCTGGGCAGGAACCACCCCGACACCGTCACCACCCGCGGCAGTCTCGCCGCCCCCTACTGGCAGGTGGGGCGGACCGCCGAGGCCATCACGCTGCTGGAACAGGTGGTCGCCGACAGCGAGCAGCTCCTGGGCAAGAACCACTCCGACACTCTTGTCGCCCGCGGCAACCTCGCCACCTCCTACCGGCAGGCGGGACGGACCGATGAGGCCATCGAGATCGAGGAACGTGTGGTCGCCGGCTTTCAGCGACTCCACTGCAATGACCACCCTGACACCCTCACGGGCCGCTGCAACCTCGCCAACTCCTACCTGGAGGTGGGGCGGACCGATGAGGCGATCGCGCTGCTGGAACAGGTGGTCGCCGACAGCGAGCGGCTCCTGGGAGAGAACCATCCCGACACCCTCACCGCCCGCGCCAACCTCGCCAACTGCTACCGGCGGGCGGGACGGACCGACGAGGCCATCGAGATCGAGGAACGGGTGGTCGCCGGCTTTCAGCGACTCCTGGGCGAGGACCACCCCAGCACCCTCACGACCCGCGCCAACCTCGCCGCCTCCTACCGGCAGGCGGAGCGGACCGATGAGGCCATCGCGCTGCTGGAACAGGTGGTCGCCGACAGCGAGGAACTTCTGGGCAGAAACCACCCCGGCACCTTCACCGCCCGCCGCAGCCTCGTCACCTCCTACCGGCAGGCGGAGCGGATTGATGAGGCCATCCCTCTGCTGGAACAGGTGATTGCCGACAGCGAGCAGCTCCTGGGCAAGAACCACCCCGACACCCTCACCGCCCGCGCCAACCTCGCCGCCTGCTACCGGCAGGCGGAGCAGACCGATGAGGCCATTGCATTGCAGGAGCAGGTGGTCGCCGACTTTCAGCAGCTTCTGGGCGAGAACGACCTCAGCACCCTCGGCGTCCGCACCCACCTCGCCGACTTCTATCTGCAGGCGGGGCGGGCAGAGGAGGCCGTCGCGCTGCAGCAGCAGGTGGTCGCCGACAGCGAGCGGCTCCTGGGAGAGAACCACCCCACCACCCTCACGATCCGCGAAAGCCTCGCCACCTCCTGCCTGCGGGCGGGGCGGGCAGAGGAGGCCGTCGCGCTGCAGCAGCAGGTGGTCACCGGCAGAAACCAACTCCTGGGCAAGAACCACCTCGGCACCCCCACCGCCCTCGTCGACCGCGCCGAACTCGCCACCTTCTACCAGCAGGCGGGGCGGACGAATGAGGCCATCGAGCTGCATCAGGAGGTGGTCACCGACCTTGAGCGACTCCAGGGCGCGTCCCACCCCGACACCGTCACCGCCCGCGCCAACCTCGCCACCTCCTTCTGGCAGGCGGGGCGGACGAATGAGGCCATCGAGATCGAGGAGCACGTGGTCACCGACCGGAAGCGGCTCCTGGGCGAGGACCACCCCGACCTCGTCACTGCCCGCGCCAACCTCGCCGCCTCCTACCGGCAGGCGGGGCGGGCTGATGAGGCCGTCGAGCTGCAGCAGCAGGTGGTCACCGACCTCGAGCGACTCCAGGGCAAGGACCACCCCAGCACCCTCGTCGCCCGTGCCGCCCTCGCCACCTCCTACCAGCAGGCAGGGCGCACCGAGGAGGCCATCGAGCTGCAGCAGCAGGTGGTCACCGACTCTGAGCGGATCCTGGACGAGAACCATCCCAATAACCGTATTGCTCACAATGTTCAGTCCATATTGCGAGCGGTGAACGATGACCTCGGTCAGCGTCCGTCCTGAAGGACGCGCCCGGAGTACGGCGCAAAGATGCCCGGGCACGGCATCTGCCGCAGCACGCCTCACGGTCTCGTGCGATTCCGCCCGACCTCGGTTGATGCAGGTGCCGATCGTCGAAAACAAGGCGGACTTCTCGTCGTCGGTGGTGCTGAACTTCCAGATCGACTTGATGTGCGTGCAGTCCGTGGCGTAATTGCACCAGAATCGTGGTTGGTCGGTTTCCAGTCGACGGGGCCGCTTGTCGGACTTGGAGCAGTCGGAGGACTCCGAGGCGATCACGAGCTGCGGGTCTTCGAGGTGGGTGTCGGGTGCCGGAGGATCCAGCCGGCGACCGCCACGGGTACCGGCGCAGCAGCGGGGCTGCCCAGACGGCGTCGCCATCCCGGCGGCCGCCACGCGACTGCGCCCACCCCGCCTCCTTCTCACTCATCTTCAACCGGCCTGGGAAAAGCGGCTCCAGAGGGGATGTCAGCATCCCGACCACGGGCGAATTGCTGTGGTGAGCTGCGGGTATGCCCGCTGGGGCTTCGGTTCTCGCGCAAGAGATGACGCAAGAGATTTCGCAGGAGATGCTGCAGGAGATCGGGCTAGAGATGTGGTGCTCTCCGGGCCGGCTGCTGGAGAGCTGGCTGGCGTCATCGGGAGCGGCGGATGACGTGGAGGTAAGGCTCACCACAGCCAACTCATCAACTGCGAAGTTCGGGATTCCAGCAACGGGTCTCGCCGCGCGGCGACTACAGGCCAGCCCGTGGCTCAGCTGGCGAGCACGACCGGATGTTCGGGCGTACGACCCTCGGCGACCACCGGCGACACGCTTGCCGGTGGGAGCGAGGCGGTGGGCGAGAGTGCCGCCGCCTGCTCCCGTGCCGATGACGATGACGTCGTAATGCTCGGTTCCTGTCATGGGGGCGCCTCGGATGATGGGGGATGGGTGCGGGCAGGCCGGGACCGGTCGGCCCGCAGGTCAGAGGATGGCGATGGGGTTGACGGGTGAGCCGGTGGCTGCGGGGAGCCGCAGGGGTGCGACGACGCAGAGGAACGACCAGCGGTCCGCCTCTTCGCAGAGCGGCACCAGGTCCTCGAACCGCAGGTAGTCCATGAAGTGCAGCCCGAGGGCGTGGATGCCCAGGACGTGCACGGGGAAGTCCACGCCCTCGGTGAGGCTGGGGGCCGTGTCGTTGTTGCCGTCGCTGCCCAGTACGGCGACCCGGCGCTCGGCCAGGAACTCCATCGCGGCCGGGTGCAGGCCGGCCCGGCTGCGCGAGGCGTCCCACGGCCCTGCCTCCTCGCGCCTACGACGGTGACCGACGCGTACGAGGAGGATGTCCCCGGCGTGGACCCGCACGCCCTGGGCGGCCTCGGCGGCCCGGAGGTCGTCGGCGGTGACATGGTCGCCCGGCTCCAGCCACGGCACGCCTCGCAGCCGCGGGATGTCGAGCAGGACGCCCCGGCCGACAATGCCGTTCCGTACGAGGTCGACGGACAGGTCGGTCGCGCCCTCAGCGGTCACGGTGCTCGCGGGGACGCCGCCGTACAGCGTGCCGTCGAAGACGACGTGGCACAGCGCGTCGAGATGACTGTCGGCGTCACCGTGAACGTGCATAGCGAAGTGATCGGTCGCGAAGTGCAGCCCTGTGGCCGGGGCCTCGGCCTCCGGGCGGCTGGTGAGCCGGTGGCCGGCCGGGTGCGGATTGTCGGGAGCCGCGCCGGTCTCGATCGGAGACGACAAGGAGACCGTCAGGCCCGAGCGGACCTCGGCCGCCGCGGCGAGAACCGTCGCCGGTGTGATGGTGGACAGCGCCCCGCGGCCGCCGGTGGAGGTCGGGGATCCGGCGGTGTCCGCCCGCTGCCGCCGCAGGCGCTCATACAGGGCATCGAAGGCGGCACGGCTCTGTGGACGACCGTCAGGGCTCCTGACTTGTTCAATGGAGCCCAGATTTGATCCGAAACGGTAGGTGTTCTGGGTCGTTGATCTCTGCGTGAGTGAACTGGTGTGGGACGCGCGGCAGTTGTCGCCGTCGGCGCAGGAGGCGTTGCGGATGCGGGCGGTTGCTGCGTTGGTGGCGGGCAGGGACCGTGAGGATGTCGCGGTGGTGTTCCAGGTCTCGCTCAAGGCGGTGGACATGGACAACTGGTGGGCGAGGTGGCTGAGGGGCGGGCGTGAGGCACTTGTGGCTCAGCCGCGTGGGCGGCGCCCCGGCGAACACCAGGTTCTCGATACGGTCGAGCAGCAGGCGATCCGGCAGGCCGTACTGGATCACCGGCCCTGTGACCTGGGGCTGGCTGGGCAGTTGTGGACGCGTGCCGGCGTGGGGGATCTGATCGCGAAGCTGTACCGGGTGCGGCTGGCCGAGCAGGGGGTGGGCAAGTACCTGCACCGGTGGGGACTGTCGTTTCAGCGGCCGGACAAGCGGGCCGTCGAGCAGGATGCGGAAGCGGTCCGCATCTGGCGGGAGGAGACGTGGCCGGCGATCCGCGCGAAGGCGGAAGCCGAGGGCGGCGAGGTATTCTTCGCCGATCAGGTCGGCATCCGCTCTGACCAGGTCACCGGCCGCACCTGGGGAGAGAGGGGCCGCACCCCCATCGTGCGCCGCAGCGGCAACCGGTTCTCGGTGAACGCGATGTCCGCGATCAGCACGAGGGGCCGGATGCACTTCATGGTGTTCACCGGGACCTTCGACGCCGACGTGATGTGCCGTTTCCTGGACCGCCTCACGGGCCACTTCACACACAAGGTCCACCTCGTCCTGGACGGCCATTCCGCGCACCGCTCCCGCAAGGTTCGCGCCTGGCTCGCCGATCACCCCGACCGGATCGAACTGCACTTCCTGCCGTCGTACTCACCCGAGCTGAACCCCGACGAGTTGGTCAACGCCGACCTCAAACGCAGTCTGCCGATGCGCAGTCGGGCCTGCGACCAGGCCCGACTCGCTGCTGAAGCCCGCAGGTTCTTCCACCGCCGCCAACGCCAGCCGCACATCATCCGCGGCTACTTCGGCGGACCTCATGTCCGCTACATCCTCGAATAGAACTGATTGGGTTTCGGATCCGGATGAAGCGCGCCGGTTCGCCCGCGCCGGGGTCAGAGGAGGAGAAGAACGGCGAGAGCGAGCCCCACATCCAGGGTGGCGAGCAGGAGTATCACGGGAGTGATGGCGACGAGAACGAGCCGGTGGAAACGGATGGCCTCGCTCAGCAGGTCCGCCACCTCTGCAACGGCCGGGAACACGGGGTCGTACACGATAGGGAACGTGCTGCCGGGCGAGACAGATGTCCGCGACTCGTGGAAAGAGTCCGCCTCGTACTTCGTGCCGTCCGCGAGAGCGTAGGAGAAGCGCACCGAGACGTTGTCCTGGCTCCATGACAGCGATGTGCACTGCCCTGTCGTCTCCACACCTGACGCCTTCAGCCGCAGGCATGCACGATGGCGGCGGAAGGCGTGGGTGGCGGCGGCGCCGAGGCCGACGCATGCGACGGTCAGGAACAGCATGCACACCAGTGCACCCGCCATGCCGATCCCCCATCGATTGCGGCGACGTCGAGTAGTCGCATCATGGAGCAACTGCTGTGTACTGTCGACGTTTTGTGTGGCACCTGAGTCGCCGGTACGGCCCGCGCACCAGCTTCTCGGCGAGGCTGGCGAGCCGTGCGAAGGCGAATGCCGGGGGCAGCCAGACGCTTTTCGCCGACCAGGTCGGTATCTGCTCCGGCCAGGTCACCGACCGCACCGGGGGCGAGCAGAGGCGCGCCCCCGACGAACTGTTCAACGCCGGTCTCAAGCGCAGCCTGCCGATGCGCAGCCGGGCCCGCGACCAAGCCCGACTCGGCGCCGAGACCCGCAGCATCCTCGAATGAAACCGATTGAGTTTCGGATCAATAGAATCACAAAGACGCATACGCTCGGGCGCCTCACTCGACCCATGCCTCCCGGCGAAGTGACTGTCGTAACGCTGCGGTGACAGAGGGGAGAGAAAACTGCGTACATGCCTCCCGAACAGAAGAGAGTCGGAGTGTGTGTGGTGCGGGTGGAGGCCCAACCCTACGGCCCGCTGATCACGGTGCGGGTGAATCCTGACCTCGGGCAGGCCCCGACCGCCAAGGCCACCACCACCGATGTCGAGGCCGCGGTCACTCTTGTGCGTGAATTCCTGCAGACATTCATTGCCGACACCCCACCTCGCTGATAAATCTGAGAGGGCTGGTGACGGATCGGTGACGCGCCAGAACTACCCTCCGTTGCCGGAACCAACCCTCCGTTCACGTGAATTGCCCCCTTTACAGGGAGGGCAGGATGGTCGATTTCCCACCGAACTCAGCGGGCCCGGCAAACCCGATGGTCTTTCCGGCGAATCTCGTCCCGATCGGGGGTGATGAACCCCCGCCCGTACTGCACCTCTTCGGTGAGCCCTGTGTGACCCTTGGGCTCCGGACCATGGAAGTGCCGCGCAGCTGCCAGCGGCTGGTGGTCTTCGTGGCGCTGAGACGGTGCCGGGTGGGACGTACCCATGTGGCCGGGACGCTCTGGCCGGTCAAGGACGAGGCACGGGCCAGCGGCAATCTGCGGTCGGCGCTCTGGCGGCTCAACCGGATGGACGTCCCGCTGCTCGACAGCGACAGGAACGGCTTCCTCATGCGCGACGAGGTCGTCGTCGACACTCACACCGTCAGCGCCTGGGCGAGTCGTGTCATCGAAGGCAGCGCCACGCTGCCCGAGCTGCGGACCGTACCCGACAACCTGGACGCGCTGGAGCTGCTGCCGGGCTGGTACGACGACTGGGCGCTGATCGAGCGGGAACGCCTGCGACAGCGGCTGCTGCATGCCTTGGAGGCGCAGAGCCGTCAGCTGTCCACCCTCGGACTGCACGCCGAGGCCATCGAAGCCGCGATCGTCGCGGTCGGCGCGGAGCCCCTGCGGGAGAGCGCGCAGCGGGTCCTGGCCGAGGCACATCTGGCCGCGGGCAACTGGGTGGAGACACGTCGCTGCCTGCACCTGTACGCCGAACTGCTGGACCGCGAACTGGGGGTACGGCTCGCGCCGGATCTGGCCGAGCTGGTCCGCGACGCGCCAGTGACGCGGCGGTGACGGCACCGGCCGACGATGACGTGCGGATGGTTTTCCCCAGCGTCGGAAGGGTCGGCATGGCCGTCAAGATCAGCAGCCTGCTGGTGTCGGGACCCGTCACAGTGCCTCTGGTCAGCGGGGAGACCGTGCGGCTGTCGCCGGGCGAGGAGTCGGCGGAGCTGCCCGAGGTCGAAGTGACCGGCAGCGCGAAGGTGACCAAGCTGCGCGAGCGCGGCCTGATCAAGGTCGAGACCGTATCGGAAGCCGACGCAACCGTACGGGAAGCCGAGGACGACGTACCGGAAGCCGACGAGACCGTACGGAAGCCGACAAGGCGCACGAGGTCGCCGAAGACGACGGGGAGTGGGTGACGACCATGGCGACGCCGAGCTATCCGGGCGTGTACGTGGCGGAGACGGCGGGCGGGGTGCGCCCTTTGGACGTCGCCTCCACCTCCACCGCCGCCTTCGTCGGGCTCGCGGAGCGCGGCCCGGACGAGGCGACCCTGGTCACCAGCTGGACCCAGTTCCAGCGCAACTACGGGTCGTTCATCGGCGAGGGGTACCTGGCGCACAGCGTGTTCCAGTACTTCAACAACGGCGGCCGGCAGTGCTACGTCGTCCGGGTCGCCAGGACCGACGCGGCCCTGGCGTCGGTGACGGTCGTCAACCGGGCCGACACCCCGACGGCCGGAGTGACGTTCACGGCGCGGAGCAAGGGCGCGTGGGGCAACTCGCTGCTGCTGCAGATCCAGGACGGAACGCTGGAACCGGGCCGGGAGTTCCGGCTGCGGATCCGGCGCCAGCGCGACCCCGGCACGGTCCCGGAAGCGCTCGACACGCTCCCGTTGCTGGAGGACTTCGACAATCTGAGCGTCGACCCGGCCTCGCCACGCTTCGCCGCGACCGTGCTCGCCGACGGTTCGGCCCTGCTCGACGCCGCCCTGCACCAGGCCGACGTCGCGCTCGATCGCGGCCGGCAGACGGCGGGCGGCCCCCCGTCACTGCCCCTGAACTACAAACTCAACTTCCAGATCAGCCTGGACGACGACGGCTTCCAGACCGTCCAGCTGCCCGCCGCCGCCGGCGCCGCGGCCGCGACCGCGGACCAGGTGGCGGCGGCGATCCAGACCGCCGTACGGGCACTGACCAAGAAACACCAGTCCACACCCGACGCGGCCTTCTCCGGTTTCACCTGTGCCGTGGAGTCGACCCGGCTGGTCCTGCGGTCCGGCACCACCTCCGCGACCTCGTCCGTACGGATCCAGCCCGCCGCGCAGAACGACGCGACGATGCTGCTCAAGCTCGGCTCGGCCGGAGGCGGGCAGTCGCAGGACGGGATCGGAGTACGGCGGCCAGCCGTCGCGGACGCCATCCAGGTCGGCGACGCCGTAACCGGCGGTGTCGTCAACGCCGCCACGGCGGGCAGCGACGGCACACGTGCCATCACGGACGCCCTGTTCACGGATGCCTTCGTCCGACTCGACACGGTCACGGACGCGAGCCTGCTGGCCGTACCTGGCGTGAGCGGAGCGGCCCTGACCAGCCAGGGCATGTCCTACTGCGCCAACAGGCCGCTGCAGGACATGTTCTTCATCGGTGAGACCTTCTCGCACGACGACGCCAGGGAGGAGGCCGAGAACTTCCGCAAGAGCCTGACCGTGGCCAACTCCTATGGCGCGCTGTACTTCCCGTGGGTGAAGGCCATCGACCCGACCGGCGCGAGCAACACCCCGGTCCTTCTGCCGCCGTCGGGGTACGTCGCCGGTCTCTACGCCCGGATCGACGCCTCACGCGGCGTGTGGAAGGCTCCCGCGGGAACCGAGGCGTCGCTGAACGGCACAGTCGGGCTGGCCGTCGAACTCAGCGACGTGGAGCACGGCACCCTGAACCCGATCGGCGTCAACGTCATCCGACGTTTCCCCAACGCAGGCGTGGTCGCCTTCGGTGCCCGTACGGTCTCCGCCGATCCCGCCTGGCGGTACGTCCCGGTACGGCGCACCGCGATCATGCTGCGGACCAGCATCTATCAGGGCATCCAGTGGGCGGTGTTCGAACCCAACGACGAGCCCCTCTGGTCCCAACTACGGTTGAGCATCGGGGCGTTCATGATGACGCTGTTCAGGCGGCAGGCGTTCCAGGGAGCGACTCCGTCGGAGGCGTTCTTCGTCAAGTGCGACGGGGAGACCACCACCCAGGCGGACATCGACGCCGGGATCGTCAACGTGCTGGTGGGCTTCGCACCGCTTAAACCAGCCGAGTTCGTCGTCGTACGGATCAGCCAGCAGGCCGGGCTGGCCGCCGGCTAGCTCCTAGGAGTCCGAGGAGGGCGGCCGATGGCCAGGTTCACCGTCAACAGCACCCGGTTCGACCCGTACCTGGGGTACAAGTTCAAGATCATGATCGACGGGCAGTACGTGGCGGCGCTCAACAAGTGCAGCGCGCTCAAGCGCACCACGGAGGTCACGCCCTGGTACGAGGCGGGCGACCCGAGCGCGCCGCGGCAGATTCCGGGCAAGACCAAGTACGACCCGATCACCCTGGAGGTCGGGGTCACCCACGACACGACGTTCGAGCGGTGGGCGAACAAGGTCAACAACTTCCAGGGCGAGGCGGCGATGTCGTTGGCCGGGTTCCGCAAGGACATCAGCATCGAGGTCTACAACCCGGCGGGGCAGAAGGTGCTGGCCTACCTCGTCTACCGCTGCTGGGTGTCGGAATACCAGGCGCTGCCCCAACTCGACGCGGGCGGCAACGCCGTGATGATCACCTCGATCAAGCTGGAGAACGAAGGCTGGGTCCGCGACGTCTCGGTGGCCGAGCCGAAGGAGACCTGACCGATGGAGGACGAGCTGCCGGGCGGCTACTGGGACGCGGCCGGTCAACTGCACCGCACGTTCGAGCTCTCCCCGCTCACCGGCTACGACGAGGAGCTGCTCGCGGGCGTGGATGGTGCCGCCCTGGTCTCCACCGTGCTGAGCCGCTGCGTCCGCCGTCTGGGCACCATCAGTCCGGTCCCGGCGGAGGTGGCCGCGGATCTCCTGGTGGCCGATCGTCTCTACCTGCTGCTGCGGCTGCGCCGGGCGACCTTCGGCGACGCCGTCAACGCCAGTCTGATCTGCCCGTGGCCCGAGTGCGGTCGGCGCATCTCGCTCGCCTTCTCCGTCGACGACGTTCCGGTCGTCCGCTCCGCCTCCCCTGCCGCCACGTACACGGTCGCGCTCGGCGACCCTTCCGTCGGCGAGGCCGAGTTCCGCCTCCCGACCGGCGCCGACCAGGAGGCGCTGGCCGACGAGGTCGACCGGAACGAGGCACGCGCGCTGACCGGGCTGCTGACCCGCTGTCTGCTCCGCCTGGGCACCGTCCACTCGCCCGCCTCGGAGCAGATCACGGCTCTCCCCTCCGCCACCCGCACCGAGATCGAGCGGCGCATGCACGACGTGGCTCCGCGGGTCGAGCAGACGCTGGAGACGACGTGCCCCGAATGCGGTCGCGCGCTGATCGCGCCGTTCGACATCCATCGTTTCCTCTTCGGTGATCTGCGCACCGACGCCCGGCTCCTCTACCAGGAGGTCCACTACCTCGCGTTCCACTACCACTGGAGCGAACGGGACATCCTGGACATGCCGCGTGATCGCCGCCGCGTCTACATCGACGCGATCGCCGAGACGATCGGGGCGATGAACGATGGCACCTGACACCTTCCGCCACCGCGCCACCGTCCGTGCCCTGCTGGGCCTCCCGGACGACGACGTCCCGCACATCACCTTCGCCGGTCCACTGGCGCCCCCGCTGTTCCGCTACCTCCACACTTCCCTCACGCCGCAGGCTCCCCTCACCGCCTGGCAGACGCCGTACGCCGGCCACGCCCGCATTCAACAGTCGGCGCCCCAAGTCGACTTGCCGCCCCCGCCCCCGTCCTCGGGCGGCCCCGTTGCCTCAAGGCGGGTGCCGCAGATCAACTCCCGCCCGCAAAAGGGGACTTCGCAGCTGACGCCCGGCGAGCCGGGTACGGCCCCAGCAGTGAGCACTGGGCCACAGCGTTCCCCTGGCCCGGACCGGCCGACACTCCCGGAGCCGCCGGGCCCCAGCCTCGCGGCCTTCGACTCCGAGCGCGAAGAGGCTCGACCCTCCTCCCCCGGCATGCCGCGTGCCGCGCCGGCTGGCGAACTCGCCCGCTCCTCCGCCCACCCCTCCGACAGCGCTCCGCCACACGTCGAGTCCTGGCTCCTTCTGGACGACAGCGGCCCGAACACCCGGGATCGCAACGGCGGCACCCGCACGTCCTCAACGGCACCTACCCCCACCCCGTCGCGGCAAATGCCGAGCTCGGACGGCGTGCACCCCGGATCGGCACCGGACAGCCCGCCCAGCGCTGCCAGTTCCAGCTGGGAGGTGCCGCACGCCGATACGGACTCAAGCCGAGACATTCCGCGCGCCCCTACCGGATCGGGCAGCGAGATTCCGCGCATCGCCACCGGAGACGTCGCGGCCCGGCCGGTGCCTCTCCCCAAGTCATGGCAAGCGCCGGACCCCGCGGTCACGGTGAGCCCCGCCGAGGAGCACGCACCACCCCCCGAACCAGCCGCACTCGACTTCGCCGAAGAGGTCTTCGTGACGGCACCGCCGGAGGAACAGAGGCCCCCGGAACCCACTCAGGACCCCGAACCCGTAAGACCTGAGGCCCGGCGCCGCACGTCGAACCCCGTCGACGCGGAACTGCCCGTGGCGTTCTGGGAACGGCGGTATCTGGGGCGCTGGCGCGGAAGGATCCTGCGATGAGCGAGGCAACGGCTCTTGGCATGGTCAGCGCTTCGCTGCGGACCCTGTTGACGCATGAACTGGGGATCACTCCGCCACCCGACGTTACCGTGCTGTCCCCCGATGAGACCGGCGGTGCACGGCGGCTCAATCTGTTTCTGTTCCGCGTGGTGGAGCACCCGTTCTTCAGGAACCAGGACTGGGAGGTCAGGCCGGGAACTCCGCCGCACCTCACCCGGCCTCCGCTGTCGCTGTCCCTGTCGTACCTGCTGACGGCGTACGCCCCCAATGATCCGCAGACCGGGAATGCCGCCGCGCACCAGCTGCTGGGCGAGGCGATGCGGGTCCTCCACGAGCATCCGGAGATCCCCGAGGAGTATCTGGACACAGGGCTTCTGGGGGCGAAGGAGAAACTGCAGATCGTCGGCGAGAACCTGGACCCCGACGGTGTGGGGCGGCTGTGGTCGTCCCTGGACGAGCCGTTCCGGCTGTCGGTGGCGTACCAGGTGTCACCCGTTCAGCTCGATGTGTCTCAGGCGGCGCAGCGGCCGATGCCCCAGCGGGTACGACGGGTCGGTGTGCCCGATGTGCGGGCGCCGCTGGATCCGCCGGTGGTCACAGAGATGAGCCCTGTCTCCGGAATGGCCGGGACCCCGCTGACGTTCACGGGGAAGCACCTCGCGGGATGGCGTGCCCGGGTCTGGGTGGGCGGTCATCCGGTGGTGTCCGACCAACTGCTGGGCGAGGACCGGTTCACGGCACAGCCGGCAGGCGATCTGGGGCCGGGGCTGTACGAGGTGAGGGTCGACGTGTCCGGGATCTTTCGCCGTGCGTTCCTGTTTGAGGTGACGTCATGAGCGGCGGGTACCGGGACAACGCCGAGCATCTGGCCGACGAACTTTGCCGGTTGGACCTGCTGGGCGAGCGGGACATGGCCGGGTTCGACGAACTCTCCGCCGAGATCGAGACGAGGGTGGATCACGGGCTCGCGGAGGGTGTGTGGCTCGGGCTGCCGCTGCTGGGCAGGCTGTTCGGGCTCGGTTCGGTGGAACTGCTCGCCGTCGTGGCCTGCCTCGCCCCCGACCTGCGGGACGGGTACGAACGGCCCGGCCCGGCGGCGCTGTTGCAACTGCTCTGGCCGGACGAGCGCGCCCGGTGGGTCGGCCGGAACCTGCTCGACGACTCTGCGCCGCTGCTCCGGATGGAGGTACTGCGGCAGAACGAACGCGGGGAGTGGGCGCTCGACCCGCGGATCCGCCGTTTCCTGCTGGGCTCCCCGGGCATCGACGTCCGGCTGCGCGGCTCAGTCCGCCGGCACTCCCCGGCCGGCCTCGACACTGATCTGCGGCTGGTCAACGGGCTGCTGCGGCTGATCGACCACCACTGGTCGGGGGACGAACGGCCGACCCTGGTCTTCGAACTCCGCGGCGCGGAGGGAACGGCCGGCCTCGCCGGGGAGGTCTGTGCCCGGCTGGGCGTTCCCCTGCTGGAGGTGGACCTCGCGGAACGGACCGACCTGGTGCGGGCGGCCGTACGCGAGGGGCTGTTGCAGAGGGGCGGGGTCCACCTGAGCGGGGCCGGGCCCGCACATCTGCTGCGTACGGCCGTGGCGGACTTCGGGTGGCTGGTGTTCCTCATGGATGGCGACCTGGGCGAGTTGCCCGGGGTGGTCGTGCACCGGGTGACCGTACCGCCGCCGGATCCCGCGCACCGGGCGGCCGCGTGGCGCGCGGCACTGGGCGGCCACGAGGAGTGGGCGGACGAGTTGGCCGGGCGGTTCCGGCTGCCGCCATCGCGCATCAGGGCGGCCGCACAACTGGCCGAGCAGCGGCGGATCATGGCGGGCGAGCCCGGCGAGCCGACCCTGGCGGACCTGACGGAGGCCTGCCGGGCCGAGTCACAGCACCGGCTCGGCCCGCTCGCGGCCAAGGTGACGCCTCGGGCCGGCTGGGACGATCTTGTCCTTCCCGCGGACCGGCTGGAGCTGCTCGCCGACATCCGGGACCAGATCCGCCACCATCACCGCGTCCACACGGACTGGGGCTTCGGCGAGCGCACGAAACAGGGGCTCAGCGCCCTGTTCAGTGGTCCGTCCGGGACCGGCAAGACGATGGCCGCCGAGGTGCTGGCCGGCGACCTCGGTCTCGACCTGTACAAGGTGGATCTGTCCGGCGTGGTCAGCAAGTACATCGGTGAGACCGAGAAGAATCTCGCCCGGTTGTTCGCCGAGGCCGCCGCGGCCGACGCGATCCTGTTCTTCGACGAGGCCGACGCCCTGTTCGGCAAGCGGACCGAGGTGTCGGACGCGCACGACCGCTACGCCAACATCGAGACCAGTTATCTGCTGCAGAAGCTGGAGGAACACGACGGCCCGGTGATCCTCGCGACCAACCTACGGCAGAACCTCGACGAGGCCTTCACCCGCCGTATCCGGTTCACCGTGGAGTTCCCGTTCCCCGAGGCCGACAGCAGACTGCGGATCTGGCACGCCCACTTCCCGGTCCAGGCACCCGTCGCCCCCGACCTCGATCTCGGAGTGCTGGCCAGGAACTTCCCGGTGAGCGGCGGCAGCATCCACACGATAGTGCTCAACGCCGCGTTCCTCGCTGCCGCCGACGGGGGCGTCATCCGCCAGGGGCATCTGCTGCGTGGTACCCGCCGGGAATACGACAAGATCGGCCGGCTCTGGCCGGAGCGGAGGGCGTCATGACCGACGGATTCCCGGGCCGGCCGAAGATCCTGCGCGGTGCGTTCGTGGAGTTCGGGCTGAGCCTGCCGCCACTGCTGGTGGTCTTCCAGTTCAACCCGCTGCAACTGACTCGCAATCGGTCGCTGTCCGTCACATTCCCGGGCGCCCGGGCCGACGGGGCAGGCTCGTCGCTGCGCGACTACCACGGCACCGTGGACAACCTGCTGGACCTGCAGAAGCAGCAGGTCGTGTCGGTGCAGGAACAGACCGTCGCATTCGACATCCGGCTCGACGCCACTGACGGCCTGGGCGACGGCGACGTCCTGGCCAAGCAGTTCGGGGTAGGCCCACAGCTGGCCACCCTGGAGCTGATGGTGCAGCCCAAGAGCGAGAGCATGCTCGGGCTGGTCGCCGACAAGCTGCTCGGGCTGGGCGGCAAGCCGAAGGGCTTCAGTTTCACGCGGAGTGCGAACCCGCCGTTGGTGCTGTTCATCTTCGGCCGCAAACGCGTCCTGCCAGTGAACATCAACGCGCTGAACATCACCGAGACCGAGTTCAGCGCCGATCTCAACCCGATCCGGGCCACCGCGGCGGTCAGCCTCACCGTCATCGAGGGGCGCAGTGTGCCGTACCTGTACTCCAAGGCCGCCACGGAGGTGATGTCGGCGCTCAACCTCGCCAACGTCACAGACGTCGCCAACGTGGTCATCCCGGGGTGATGCGCCATGCCGTCCCGCTACCAGTCCGTACCCGGCTCCGAGCTGCGGCGCCTGCCCGTGACCGAGGGCGAGTTCCGGCACACCCTCGCCGAGGGCGAGCGGCTGGATCACCTCGCCTACACCTACTACGGCGACCCCCAGGCCTACTGGCGCATATGCGATGCCAACCCCGAAATCCTCTCCCCCCTCGCGCTCGTCGACGACGAACCCGTCCGCACCACCTTCTTCCCCGTCGAATGGCCGGAGCCCAAACTGCTGACCGCCCTCGCGCGGCAGTTCGGAGTCCTGGCGGTCAAACCGGCCGACGAAGGTGTCGTAGTGATCCACAACATCCTCAACGCCGATACGGTCGCAGTCCGGAAGGCGATCGAAGCGGCGGGATTTCTGACCGGGCTGCCCCAGGAACGCGGCCGGGTCGGCGCGTCGATCGTCATTCCTCCTGCTACCGGGGGAGGCCAGTGATGGTCCACGACCAGCTGCGGATCGAGGTCGACGGGGACGAGCCGACCGGCCTGCCCGCCGACCTGCTCGGATTGGAGGTCGAGCTCGACGACCAGTTGGCCGGAATGTTCCGGCTGACCCTGGCCCTGCGCATGCAGCCGGACGGCTCCTGGCCGTATCTCGACGACAACCGTTTCGCGCTGTGGCGCAAGGTGGACATCATCGGGGGTCCGCAGGACGGGACCCGGCAGCTGATCACCGGCTATGTCACTCATCTGCGCCCTGATTTCGGCCCCGATCTCGACCGCTGCCGGCTGGAAGTCTGGGGCCTGGACGCCACCGTACTGATGGACCGCGCCGACCAGCTCAGGGCCTGGCCCAACAAGACCGACAGCGACATCGCCACCGAGGTGCTGCGCTCCTACGGGCTGACGCCAGACGTGACCGGCACCGACGTGGTGCACGACGAGCAGGTGTCGACCGTCGTCCAGCGGGAGAGCGACATCCGGCTGCTGCGCCGACTCGCGTTCCGCAACGGCTTCAACTGCTACGTCGACGGCGACACCGCGTACTTCGGCCCGCCCCGCCTGGAGGGCGGCCAACTACCGCCCATGGCCGTGCAGTTCGGCCTGCGGACCAACGTCGAACGATTCACGCTGGAGGTCAACGCGCTCACGCCGACCGACGTGACGATGACCCAGACCGACCGGCTCACGGGGGACGTCCTCCGCGCCGTGGGCCGCGCCAAACTGCAGCGCGCCCTGGGCGGTCGCCCCCCGGACGACCTGGGCATGGTCCAGGCCGGGCAGACGGTCACCACGGGCGAGCAGGAGATGGCGGCGCTCTGCCAGAGCCTGTACGACGAGGGCCAGTGGTTCGTGACGGGCGAGGGCGAGGTGCTGGGCAACGCCTACCCAGCGGTCCTGGTCCCGCACGCCCTCGTCCCGATCAAGGGGATCGGCGCGACCCACAGCGGAGTGTACGAGGTCACGCACGTCACCCATGTCTTCACTCCGGCCGGTTACCGACAGCGGTTCCGGGTCCGGCGCAACGCCACGCAGCCCACCGGCGAGGAGGACTTCGGATGAGCGCGCTCGAACGGGTGGTGGCCGAGCTCCTGGAACGGGCCGAGCACCGCTTCTACGGCAAGTACCGGGGCACGGTCGTCGACAATGAGGACCCGGCCCGGCTCGGACGCCTCAAACTCAGCGTCCCCAGTGTCCTGGGTCCGGACGTGGTTACCGGCTGGGCGACCCCCTGCGCCCCGTACGGCGGGGCCGCGCAGCAGGGCTTCCTGTTCGTCCCCGAGCGCAAGGCCAGGGTCTGGGTGGAGTTCGAGGAGGGCGACCTGGAGTTCCCGGTCTGGACGGGCGCTTTCTGGTGCCGTCCCGGGGAGGAGTCCGAGCTGCCGGGTGACCCGCAGCAACGCCCCACCCGGAAGATCATCAGGACACTGAAGGGCCACACGATCGAGTTGGAGGACGCCGACGGCGGCGAGCGGATCGTCATCTCCGACGCCACGGGAAACGCGATCGAGATGACCGCCGACGCCATGACGCTGACCGCCAAGGTCCCGCTCACCATCAGGGCGGACGGTCAGCCGGTCAGGATCGTCTGCTCCGCTCTGGATGTGGAGAAGGGGTGACCGCCATGTTGATCGTCGTCCACGGCGACCCCGTCCAGGGCACGGACACCCACAAGGTCACTGGGACGCTGCCGGATGGCTCGCCGTACACCGGGAAGGGCAGCTTCACGTACACCGGCTCGATGACGGACGGTCTCAGCGACTTCGTGCGCGTCGGCGGTCACCCGGTGGCGCTCGCGAGCAGTCAGAGCTCGCTCGATCCCGGCGAGATCGCACCGGGCGGCAGCCACTCCGGCCCCAAGGGCACCGACTTCGATCCCGCAGGGCCCAACGTCTTGAGCCTCAGCATCGTCGACACGCCGCTCGGTACCGGCTCCCCCGCCGCCGACGCGGGCAGCGCGTTCGTGACGATCGGCGGCACTCCCGTGCTGCTGGACGGCGACCCCGTCGACAGCTGCGGCGGCCACTCCACCGTGACCGCCGCCGGACAGTCCTTCGTGACCTGCGCAGAGTAAGGAGCGGCAGTGGCAACCGGGTTTGGCTTTCCCTTTGGCGTCAGCGCGGCGGGCACCATCGCGCCGGATCCCGATGCCGCCGACGACCTGCGCGGGCGCATCGTCCAGGTGCTGTTCACCGCGCCGGGCGAGCGGGTCAATCAGCCGGAGTTCGGCTGTGGGCTGTTCAACCTGGTCTTCGACCCGGACAACAGCATCCTGGCCGCCGCCACCGAGTTCACCATCGGCCAGGCGCTGACCCGCTGGCTGGGCGACGAACTGATCGTGACCGGCGTCGACGTGGCCGCCGACGACGGGACCGTCACGGTCGAGGTCGCCTATCTGAGCCGCCGTGGTCCGGCCCAGCGCGCGGTACGAGTGAGTTTCCGATGAGCGACGAGATCGACTACACCGCGCGGGACTACCAGCGCCTGCTGGACGCCATGCGAGCCAGGATCCCGGACCGGCTGGGCGAGTGGACCGACTACGCCAACGAGGCGGACTTCGGCAATGTGCTGCTGGAGCTGTTCGCGTACATGGGTGACATCCTCAGCTACTACCAGGACCGGGTGGCCAACGAATCCTTCCTGGGTACGGCCCGTACGCGCGCCGCCGTTATCCAGCATCTGCGGCTGATCGGCTACGAGTTGGGCACCGCCGTACCCGCCGCCGCCACACTGCTCGTCAGCGTCCCCGGGAACGTCGAGGGCGCCATCACCGTCACCCGTGGCAACGCGTTCTCCACCAAGAGCCGCCGGGGAGCGCCGAGCGTGCGTTTCGAGTACACCGGCCAGGCCCCGCTGACCATCGACTTCGCCACCGTCGAGCCCGATCCCGAGACCGGGCGCAAGGTGGTCGAGAAGGGCATCCCGGTCGAGGAGGGGCGGCTCATCGAGGGCGAGGCGCTGGGCAGTTCGGACGGCCGCGCGGACCAGCGCTTCCCACTCGGCCACACCGGTGTGATCCTTTGGCCCGGAGCAACCGCGGACGTCCAGATCACGGCCGAGCCGCCGCAGCTTGCCTGGGAGCGACGCGACAGTCTGGCGCTCAGCCGGGGCGGACAGCCCCACTTCGTCGTAGAGGTCGACGCCGACGACCACGCGACCGTCGTCTTCGGCGACGGCGTCTTCGGCCGCATCCCCACCGGCCGGCTGCGCGCGACCTACCGGGTGGGCGGCGGACCGGCGGGCAACGTCGGCGCACGGGAGATCAGCACGATCCTCGACTGTCCACCGCTCGCCCAGCTCGGCGCGACCGTCTCCAACCAGGACGCGGGCACCGGCGGGGCCGCCCGCGAGGACCCCGCCCATGCCGTACGGCAGGCCCCAGCGGTGTTCCGCTCGCAGCACCGCGCCGTCACCGCCGCCGACTACGAGGCGCTCGCGCTCAGCTTCAAGGGCGTCGGCAAGGTACGGGCGACCGCCGGGGTGTGGAACGACATCACGCTCCATGTCGCCCCCGAGGGTGGCGGCCACGTCAGCGATGTGCTGCGCAGCGGGCTGCTGTCCTATCTGGAGGACAAGCGGATGCTCGGCCAGATCGTGGGTGTCGAGGGTGTGCTGTACATCCCCGTGTTGCTCACCGCGGAGATCGGGGTGGAGCCCCGGTACCCGAGGGACGATGTGCAGGAACGGGTCCGGCAGACAACCAGGGCGCTGCTGGCCTTCGACCGGACGGATTTCGGCCAGACCGTCTATCTGAGCCGGTTCTACGAGGAGATCCAGAACACTCCGGGGGTCCGGTACGCCAACATCACCGAGTTCCGCCGTGGTCCGGCGGACCCGGTGTTCAAGCCCTCCGGAAAGCTGGAGTTCGAGCAGTTCGAGCTGCCTGTACCGGCCGACGACAGCGAGCATCCAGGGGGGATCGCCCTGAGTGTCATCGACCGAGGGAGGCGGTGACACATGCGGCTCGGACATCTCGCGGCTAGCGCCGGGACCAACCGCGTCGACCTCTCCTGGACCAACCCCGACCCGGAAGGCTTCCCGGACATTCGGGTCGTACGGCGCATCGGCACCCATCCGGTACGACCCGGTGACGGCGTGATCGTGGCCGAGGGAAGGGGACTCACCACGGCCGCCGACACGGGCCTGCCCGGCGAGACCGTCCACTACTACGCGCTGTTCCCGTTCAAGAACACCCTGCCCGCCGACGCGTCCCCCGACCCGTACCACCTGCTCAGCGCGATGCCCACCGAGCCGTATGGCTTCGCCGAGCGGCTGTACGGCTCGCTCCCGGCGCTCTATCGACGCTACGACACCGACCGCGAACAGCTGCGCCGCTTCCTGGAGTTGCCCGGTGACGAGCTGGACCGACTGTACAGCCTCGCCGCCGCCTCGCTGGCGCTGACCGATCCCGGCCGGGTGGACGGCCGGTTACTGCCGCTGCTGGCCGACTGGATCGGCTGGCGGACGGACTACACAGTGCCGGTCGCCGCGCAGCGGACCGAGATCCGCGCGGCGCCCAGGCTCTACCAGAGCGTCGGCACCCTGCCCGCGCTGAGTGCGACGACCGCGCGGCTCACGCAATGGCCCAGCCGGAACAGGGAGTTCGTCCACAACGTGGCGCGCACCAACCAGCCGGAGCGGCTCGCCCTGTGGTCGCGGCTGCGGGACGGGGCGGGCCAGTGGTCCGAGCCGGTGTTCGCGTCGAGCGACCATGCGTACGACGGGCGCCCGGCCGGGATCGTCCTGCCGGACGGAACGGCCGAGATCTTTTACCACACCGACCCCGGCCACGGCTGGGAGATCTGGACCAAACGGTGGACGGCGGACGGGTGGCAGGCCAGTCGGCCCGTGGTCAGCGGAAGCGGCAGCGACAAACACCCGGCCTCCGCCCGGCAGGGAGACCGACTGTGGCTGTTCTGGCAGCGGTACGACCCCCGGCTCGACCGGTGGCGGCTGTGGTCCACCACGCGCACCGGCAGTCAACTGGCCCCGTCCGCCCCACTGTTCGACGACGAGGTCGAGCGGACGCAGCCAGCCGCCGTGGCCGACGGCTCCGGCGGGGTGTGGCTGTTCTGGCTGGAGAGCGGTGAATTGCGGTGGGCGCGCAACGATGGGAACGAGTGGCGGCGCGGAACAGTACCCGCGGGTGAACCGCCGGTCCACGACGACGTCTTCGTCCTGCTCCACCCGGTCGCACCCCGGCTGTGGGTGCTGTGGGCGTCCCGGCAAGAGCGGTGGACCGTGGCGTACCGCACCAAGCAGAGCCTCGATCCGGCAGCCGCGGACTGGTCGCCCGTCCGGACCCTGCCCAAGGCCGCCCCGACCGACCACGACCGGCAGCCCGCGGCTCTACCGAGTGGCAACGGCATCGAGCTGTTCTGGTCGACCACACGGCACGGTGCCTGGTCGGTCGACCGGGCCACTCTGGCCGGCACCACGTGGAGCCTCGCCGGCCTTGTCGAGGGCGGACCGTACAACCATCGCGGGCCGCTGGCACTGCCCCTTCCGCCGAACCAGGTGCTACTGGCCCACCGGTCCCACCAGGGCGAGCCCGGCACCACCACGGTCGACACGAGGGCAACCGCCAAGCTGGCGCTGCAGGGGAGCGCCGACGACTTCCAGACCTACACGCCCGACGGCCGCTTTGCCCGCAATACCGTCGGGGTGTTCCTCACCCCGGGCGCCGACGAGCCCGCCGAGCAGGTCGCCGAGGTGTCCGAGCGGCTCGCCGAAGTGCTGCGCGACGTGCTCCCGCTGACCTGCCGACCCGTGATCATCAGCTGACCGAGGAGGAATGATGGCCGACTACTCGGTGCCGCCGGACCAGATGCTGGCAGCGGCGACAGCACCTGAGCACGGCTATATCGGCCTGCACATCGAGCAGGGGGTGCCGATCCTCGACCGCGATCTCAACCTCCTGCACGATCTGATCACGGCCACGGTGCGGAGCATCGCCGCCCGCTTCATCGGCGACGGCACGCACACGGACGCGTCCGGTTTCCTGGTCTCCGCGCTGCCCGCCGGGCAGAACAGCCAGGACTTCCAGATCACCGCCGACGGCGGGCACTTCCCGGGAAGCTGCATGGTCGGCGGCATCCAGGTGAGCCTGCCCGCGGCGATCACGTACAGCAGCCAGCACGCGGGAGATCTCACCGCGCCCGCCGACGACCGTACCGACGTGGTCTACCTCGACGTCACGGTGGTCGAGGTGGACTCCGTCGGGGACACCGATCTCCGTAACGAGCACGACGTCGGGATGCAGACATCGGTACGGCTCAAGCCCGTCTGGGTGGTGCGGGTGGCGGAGGGCGCGACCGTGCCCCCGGCCGCCGCCGGGCACGCCCGCTGCGCACTGGCGCTGCTCAAGCGCAAGAAGGGCAAGGCGACCATCGAGGCAGACATGATCAAGGACCAGCGGCGCACCCGGCTCACAGTCGCGGACATCGAGCGGCGCCTCTCGGTGGTGGAGCAGGCGCTGCTACTGCCCGCGTTCACCGGGACCGAGTTCACCCCGCGCAGCGGCGCGAAGGGGGACCCCGTGCACATCACCGGCAGCAGCCTCGACTTCTCGCCGAAGGTGCTCTTCGGGGACCAGCCCGCGACTCTCTCCAGCCAGTCGGCTACCGACATCGTCGCCGCCGTGCCGTCCACGATCACCGTGCCCGTCGGCGGAGTGACCAAGGTCCGCATCACCGTGACCACCGGCCACGGGTCCATCACCAGCGTCAACGAGTTCAGCGTCACCGAATAGGGGCTGTCCGCCATGACCTTCCACGTGTATCCCGACCCGCAGACCGCTCCCCGGACGGTAGCACCAGGCGCCACCGAGGCGATCTCGATCAACCAGCTCACCGGCACCGCCGTACCGGCCGGCAGCTACACCAAGATGATGTTCATCCGAGTGGCCGCGAACGGCGGCGGCAGTACGCCCACCCTGTTCCTGAAGGCGGGCAATGGCGCTCCCGTGGAGGCCAAGTCGCTGCCCACGGGAGTGCTGCGGGGCCCCGACCCAACGGCCGACTACGTCGGGGACGTGAAGCTGCTGGGCGACGCGAACAACGTCCAGCGGCTCCGTATGGGGTTCATCGACGCCGACGCCGTGGAGTCCTGGGAGCTCAGCGTCCGAAACAACGGCGCCGCCGCCATCCAGGTCACCGCCGTGGTCGCCGAGTCGGAGGCGGAGACGGCCCAGCCGTGGATCTCGGTCGGCGGCGGGCTGCTGGCCTATCACGCGCTCGTCAACGAGACCGTCCCGCAGCGCCTCACGGTGGCCAACAAGGGCACCGGTCCGCTGAATTTCACCGCTCCCGGCCCGACCCTGCCGAGCGGCTTCACCATCACCTCGACGCTGCCGCTGTCCATCCCGCCCACCAGCAGCGCCCAGTTGGAGATCACCTTCACCTCCCCGGCCAGCCCGCCACCCCCGCTCGGAGCATCATCGGCCTCGGCCCTGCTGACGGCCGACCCGGCCGACACCACCGTGGGAACGAGCCCGGAACACAACCAGCAGGTGACGCTGTCCACGACGACACAGCGGCTGGAGGTCGTGCTGCTTCTCGACGACTCGGGCAGCATGGCGTGGGACGCGCTCGGCCAAGATCCCGCCAACAAGGCGGGGTCGCGATGGGGCGAACTGACGTCGGCGGTGAACCAGTTTCTGGACATGCTGGCGCACTTCGGGGAGAAGCGCGGCCGGTTCGGCATCGCCCGCTTCCCGGCTGGCGACGAGCTCAATCCGGCCACCTTCGACATCGTGCCGATGACCGACATCCCCGGCGCGATGAGCGCCGCCCAGAACGCCGTGACCGCTATCACTCCGGCCGGAGGCACCCCCATGGGCGACGGGTTTGATCGCGTCCTGTCCCCGGCCACCAGCTACTTCGGCACGGACCAGCTCAGCCGTACGGTGGACCGGCGCTGGCTGATCCTGCTCAGCGACGGCGCGCACAACTCCGGCACCCACAACCCGAACGAGTTCATCGGCAGCCCGGGTACGGCCCCGCCCGGCGCGTCCCTCGCCGATCTCAAGGTCCACCTGTTCGCCGTCGCGTACGGCATCGACGGTCACAGCGACGTGGACCACGTCCTGATGAAGACGCTCGCCACCGGGTCGCTGGGCGGCGGCAAGGTGCGCAATGTGGACGAGGAGGGTACGACAGCAGCCGAGCTGGCGGTCGCGCTGCGGGACGCCCTCAAGGCCGGGCTCACCCCGACAGCCGCGCCACGCGATCCGCAGGGCTCCTATCCCGGCCAGGGCGAGGTGCGGCACGAGGCCCTGCTCACCCCGTACGACGGTAAGGTGGCTTTCGTGGTCAGCTGGAACACGTCCGAGGCGGGACGGCTCAGCCTCGCGTTGCTGACCCCGGCGGGCGAGGAGGTCTCCGCGGACTTTACTCCGCCCGGGGTGGAGATGAGGCTCGGTGACCGCTCGCACATGTACCTGGTCGACCAGGACTTCCTCCGGGGCAGGCACGGCACCTGGACGCTCACCATCACCGGTAGCGGCCCGGAGGACTATGTTTACGACGTGCTGACCGAGACGAGTCTGCGGCTGTCGATCGAACTGGACCGGCCCACCTACTACGCCGGCGAGCCGATCACCGTCTCCGCCCGGCTGACCGCCGCGGGCGGGCCCGTCCTCGGCGCCTCGGTCACACTGGGCATCGACTCGCCGGCCACGGCGCTGGCCAACTGGCTCGCCACCGTGCAGATCCCGCAGGACACGCTGAACCGTGCCGCCGAGCTGCTGAGCGGCAAGGACGTCACGCCCATCCTGGTGAAGCAGTACGGTGCGATGCTGGCCGAACTGCCCTTCCCGGGCGGTCGGTTCACCAACGACGTGCCGATGACTAACGTGGACGGTACCGGCGTCTACCAGGCCACCCTCGCCGGGAACACCGTCCCCGGGAACTACGCGTTCACGGTGACCGCGCTGGGCCTCAGCGACGGCGGGGCCTTCCGTCGCGAGGGGGCCGTGCAGACCACCGTACTGGTTCGCCCGAACCCCAAGTTCAGCCACGTCGAGGTCCAGTACGGCAGGCGGGGCAAGGCCATGGTCACCCTCATCCCGCGCGACGAGTACGGCAACGTACTGCTCGTCGATCCGCAGACGGCGACCTGGCTCGAACCGCTGGGCCATGGCGATTTCGGCGAACTGGACAGCAACCTCGACGGGACCTACACCTGCCCCGCCAGCTACGATCCCGACGCCGTCGACGGGATCGATGTGGGGTTCCAGTACGGCGAGGACGCTGTCGTAGCACCGTCCAGGTTCCCACTGCCGGAGCAACTGACCTTCCCGGACCAGGTGTTGTCGTTCACTCCCGGCCGCATGATCGACAAGGAGCGCGTGCCCCGGGTCGACGACGTGCTGGGCAGCGTCATCGACAAGGACTGCGACACTGCCCTGGCGCTGGGCGCCGGCGGAAGTGTCACCGTCGGTTTCAAGAGCCAGGTGGTCCTGGCGGGCGACGGCGGCCCCGATGTAACCGTCTTCGTACGACGGGACGGCGATCTGCGTGCCTACCGTCTGGAGGCCCTGGACGAGGGGCGGGACACCTGGATGACGGTGGGCGAGTCCATCGGCATCACCCAGCCGTTCAGCCTCGCCGCGACCGGACTGGCGGCCACTCCCGCGCTGCGCGTCACCGATCTCAGCGGGCGGGCCCGTGACGCCGACGACAGGCTGCTGCGCGATCCGGGCGTGAACGTCCGCGGGCTGGGCGTCGCGCGCACCGACGGTACGAGGGGCTGACGGCGATGTTCACCTGGTCGGTCAGCAGGCCGCGTGATCCCGATGAGGTGGCCGCCGACCGGCATGCCGATGAGGCTCTGGAACGGCTCGGCGACGCTCCTCACGCGCCGTCGCCGTCCGTTCCGGAACCGTTCGCGCGTGCCTTCGGCCAGGACTTCGGTCAGGTACGGCTACATACGGACTCCGAGGCCGCGGCGTTCGCCCGCGACCTGGGCGCGGACGCCGTCACGGTGGGCCACGAGATCCTGTTCGGCGCGGGTGCCTACCAGCCGCACACGCCCAGTGGGAGGCGGCTGCTCGCTCATGAGCTGGCGCATGTCGTCCAGCACGAACGCGACCCGCGACCGCGGATCCGCCGGCACTGCGTGGAGGCGATCGCGGAGCTGGTGGGCAGCGTGGTCAAGCTCAGCGGGAGCTTGGTGCACGAGATCATCCTGCTGGACTTCGAGTGCCAGGTAGCCGGAGCACGGCGAGTGCGGATCCCGGGCGGGTCGGCCGGCCCGCTGCGCACCGGCGGGCTGTGCGGCAAGGACAGCCCGGTCATCCCGGGGCAGTCGATCGGCGGACGGGCCGGGCCGGGCATTCCCGATCTGGCCCGGCAGAACACCTCCGGAGTGCTGTCGGTGGCCGAGGTCAAGCCGGCCTCGCCGGAATGCCTTGTCGACGGTGAGGAACAACTCCTGCGCTACATCGACCAGGGCAACGCCCAGGACGACCAGCAGAAGGCCTGGCGGGCGAGCCAGAACATCACGGTGGTGTCCCCCATGCTGCCGACGGTGTACCCGGCGAAGCTGATCGTGGCCGGTCCCCTGCTGATCAAGACCGACTGGTTCGGCGCCGGTCTGCTCGGCTACACCGTCCTCACCCCGCCTCCCGTGCCCGTCCCTCAGGAGGAACGCGAGAAGGAGCGGAAGCGGCTGGAGGAGGAGGCGAGGCGCCGGAAGGCCGCCGTGGCCTTCGGGGCGGCGGTGGGCGCCGGGGTCGTGGTGCGGGAGGTCGTAAAGCGGGCGCTGTGGCGGCACTTCTGGCGGGTGGTCGCCGAACGTTTCGCGATCCGGGGCGCCGCCGCGCTGGCCCTCGCCGCTGCGGACGGACCGCTCCCATTCGGCGAGTTGGTCGACGTCGGGCTCGCCATCGTCACCATCGTCCAGATCGGCATCGAGTGGAACGACCTGTGGCGCAAGGCCGACGAGGTCGCCGCCAAGGAGGCATGACCCGGTTCGGCACAGCCGGCGGCCCGGCAATCAAACTGGAAATCAGGAGCCTAGGCTCTTGCCGTCCACGGCCAGGCCGCGCAGCTCGGAGTCCCGGCCGTCTTAGGCTGGCGGTCCGCGAGCCAGCTCCCGACGGCCCGGTCCAGCGCGTCGCCGTCAAGGCGGGCCAGCAGCCGACGGACCGTGGTCTCGGTGGGCAGGACCTGCCTGGGCAGCATCGGATGGGGGTGGGCGCCGACCTGTTCAAGCACATCCCTCGGAGCATCGGCGATCCACTCGCCGACGCCAGCAGCGAGGTCGATCCCGCCAGCACCGCGCACGCGGTGAGCGCGAGCACGACGGCTAGGCGGTGGTGCACCCCGCGTGGATCACGAGGGTCCGGCACCTCGGCCAGCCACTCCAGCAGGCTCGGGACCTCCGCGGGTCCGCCCTTCGGACTCTCGCGCAGTTGGTCAAGGGCAGATGGGATCGGAGATGGTGCGTCGACAGGCACGGTCTTCCACTCGGATCACGGGGCGTCGAGAACACCATGATCTTGGAAGCTGTGCCTGTCACGTTCCGGGCCCCGTCACTGACCTGACGGATCACCACGAACCTGGCGTCACGCGACTACGCCGAAGCCCTGGTCCGGGCACCGAGCGGGCCCGCTTCCTCGGCCTGCCCACCGCCCAGGTCCGATTCGCCCGCGTGCCCGGCTACCTGGCGGCCGGCACGGTCCGTTGCGGCAGCCCGCACCTCCCGGAGGGCCTTCGGATGGCCATGCGCGGCGTCGCTCATCGGAGCCTCGCCGTCGCTCCGGTCGAGTCGGTGCATCCGCTGCCCGAGGGCGTGGCGTTCGAGGACGCCGCGGTATGGCAACTCGCCCTGACCGCGATGCTTGGGCTGGCGCTGGGCGAGCACCGGGACGGCGAGCCGCTGACGGTGGCGGGAGCCGGACTACTCGGAGCCATCACCCGTCGGGAACCACGAGCTATCTCCCTCGCGCGCTGGGCAGCCGTGTTACCTGCTGAGTTGCTGCGAGTTCCTGGCGCGCTTGGTCGAGTTCGAGTGAGGCCGCAGGTGGTGTGCGGTTCGGGCGAACAGGGCGTGCCGGGCCGGGAGTTCGACCGGATTTTCGTGTCGTACACGGTGGAGCGGGTGCCGACGGCCCTGGTCGAGCAGCTCGCTCCCGAGGGCAAACTGCTGGCGCACGTGACCAGCGCGTCCCCGTCCTGGCCCGGGGCCTCGCTGTCGTCGGGCGCACCGCCGACGGGCGGATCACGGCGGAGCTGCGGGCCGTGGAGTTCGCACACCGTGCCGGGCACGGAATGGCGCGGATCTGGCTCAGCGAGGACACCGGTACTGGGCGCTGCAGACCCAGCAGCCGGCCGCCCTCTACGGCCCCGTCGAACTGCCCTGACATCGACCACCCCGCCTTTCACGACACGAACGAGGAGCGACCTGTGGGAATCACCCGGACTGCCTGGTCCGAGCACTACAACAACGGGCGGGGCTTCCGGCGGCTCGGTGACGAGGAGAAGGGCCTGCTCGTCGAGTACGCCCCGGCCCCCGAGGGCGGCCGCGCGCTCGACATCGGCTGCGGGACCGGCGAGTTGTCCGTCATCTCGCCTCGCTCGGCTACACCGTCGACGGAGCGGACTTCGCCGAAGGCGCGCTTGAGCGGGCCCGCGCGGAGCACGACGAGGTGGAGGGGGTGCGCTGGCTGTGCCTGGACGTGGAGCACGAGGACCTGGCCGCCCTCGCCGAGGACGGCTACGACCTGATCGTCCTGCGGCTGTCCATCGCGTTCATCCGCGATCGTGCCCGTGTCCTTCGCGCTCTTGCCGCGCGGCTGCGCGAGGGCGGGGCGCTCGTCATCATCACGCCGATCGTGGAGGACACCCCGGAAGAGCCGCGCCACATCGCCCTGGACGAGAACGAACTCGCCGCGCTCACTGACGGGTTCGAGCACTTCGAGCAGTTCGACGCGGAGGGCCTGGCGGTGCTGGTCCTGCGCGGACCGGCCGGATCGTTCAGCGCGGAGGAGAAGCTGCGGCCCGAGCCGCAGGCCGTCTTCGGTGCCGCAGTGGTGGTCACCGACGCCTTCGGCCGGGTCCTGCTGGGCCGCTCCACCCGGGGCATGTGGGAGCTGTCCGGCGGCCGCATCGAGACCGGCGAGGACGCACCAGCGGCCGCCGTGCGGGAGCTGACCGAGGAGACCGGGCTGACGGCGCGCGTGGACGACGCCCATGTCATCACCGTGCTGCACGACGACCGGCTGGACGTACGCCGCGTCAACGCCGTGGTCCGCGTTTCCCGCTGGGAAGGTGAACTCGCTCTGCCCGAGCCACACCGCTTCGCACGCTGGGAGTTCCACGACCTGAACACCCTGGCGACCCTCGGGAAGATCTTCGCGCCCAGCGCCCAGGCGCTGACCGCGGTGTGGCCCGGGGTGCTGCCGGGCCTCCCGCCGGTCCACTCCTACGCGTGCTCCCCCGACGGCCCGCCGGTGCCCGGAGAGCCGGCAGCGGCGGTCCGACTGCGTGAGCGGATGGCGGACATCGTCATCAGCAAGGGCTGGACTCCCTCACCGCGAGTCCAAGCCGCGTTGCGCGAGGTGCCACGGCACCGGTTCGTCCCCGAGACCCGGCTCGAGACGGCGTACCACGACGACCTCGCCGTGGTGACGGTCCGGGAGTCACCCCAGACCGCGCTCAGCTCCGTCAGCGCGGCATGGCTGCAGGCCGACATGATCGAGCAACTCCGGCTGGAGCCGGGGATGACCGTGCTGGAAGTCGGCTCCGGCGGATACAACGCGGAACTCCTAGCGCACGTCCTGGGAGAGCGCGGCCGGGTGGTGACCGTTGACGTCGACCCGTACGTGGTGCACCGAACACAACGGCTGTGCGCGGAGGCCGGCAGCGACCGGGTCACCGCTGTCCTCGGCGACGGCGGACTCGGCGCGCCCGGCCACGTCCCGGCCAGCGGGTTCGACGGGATCGTGATCACGCACAACGCGTCCGACATCGCACGGGCATGGCGAGAGCAGCTCGCCGAGGGGGCCCGGCTGGTCGTGCCGCTGGAGATGGGCAGCTACACCCGCTCCCTCACCCTGGTCCGGCGCGGCGACGTGCTGCGCTGCGAGCACTGGACGCACTGCGGGTTCGTACGCGACCGCGGCGCCGCCGCCCGTACCGCTCCCGCGGTCCCCCTGGCCGATGGCAAGGTCACGGTGCGGTGGGAGGACGGGACGCCCGCCGACACCGCCGGTCTCGACGACGCTCTGCGCGGGCTCCGGCACGAGCGCTCCACGGGCCTGGTCGTCCGGGGAATCTTCAACTTCGAGACCTTGCAGGTCTATGCCGCAGCCACCCTGCCGGGGTTCTGCCGCCTGTCCGCGCCGGAGGGGTCCACGCTCGTGGCGCAGCAGGACGCGGCCGCGATCCTGGCGGACGGCTCGCTCGCCTACCTGACATACCGGAAGGTCAAGGATGCCCCGGAGCCGGCCGACCGCATCACGGAGTTCTTCATCCACGCCTACGGCCCAGCAGCCGAAGAGGTGGCGGAGCGCTTCGCCGAGTGCGTGCGTGTCTGGGACCGCGAGGTGCGCGAGAGCGGCTATCCGCCGATGACGGTCCACCCCGCCGCAACGCCCGACGACCAGCTGCCGCCCGGCGATGTGCTCGACAAGCCCAGCACACGGCTTGTCCTCCGGTGGCCGGGCCGGACCCCCGCTGACGCACTGAGCCTCTCGGCCGCAAGGGGACAGCGTGCCTGACTCCGACGAGCTGATCCCCGAGACGTCGACGCCCTCCGCCTGGCCGTCCCTGCTCGGCGTGTTCGCCCATCCCGACGATGAGAGCCTCCTCGCCGGCGGTGTCCTCGCCCAGCACGCCGCCGCACACGCGCGCACCGCCGTCGTCACCATGACGTGGGCGCCCGACAGCCCGCGGGCTCCCGAACTCGCCGACGCCTTGCGGGCACTCGGCGCGGGCGCCCCTCGCATGCTCGGATACGGCGATGCCCGCAACCCGCAGGCGGCTCCCGGCCGTCCCCGGCTCGTCGACGCACCGCTCGACGAGGTGGTCGCCGCCCTGGTCCAGCAGATCCGCTCGTTCCGCCCCGACATCGTCGTAACACACGACGCCCTGGGCCAGCTGACCGGTCACCCGGACCACCGCCGCACCCACCAGGCCGCTCTCCTCGCCGTTCAGGACGCGGGGCTCCCGCACCTTCACCCCGAGGCCGGTGAGCCCTGGCAACCGCGCGCCGTGTACTGCGCCACGCACCCCGAATTCGGTATCGGCGAGCTCGGGCCGCTTCTGGAGGCCGTCGGCAAAGCCGTGCTCGCGGTGCCGGACGCGTACGCCACCACCACCGTCGACGTCACCCCCTGGCTGGAACACAAGTGGGCAGCGGTCCTCGCGCACCGAGGGGAGGTCGCCCGCGAACGGCCACTGCCTGGCATCCTCGCCCGCCTGCCCGAGGAGACCCGGCGCGACATCATCGCGACCGAGTACTTCACCCGGCTCGCGACCGGGCCACTCCCCATCGGCTCACTGCCTGACGGCAGTCAACCGCCTCACTCTTCCCCGGGCTCGACCGGCCCCTTCTGACCTGGAGAGTCATGACAACCACATCCGTTCCCGGCGAGCTGCCCGGCAGCACCATGACCGACGAGGCGTACGGCGCTCTGCGTGCCTCGGCCGCCCTGTGGGTCGGGACGTCCGTGCTGATCACCAACCAGTTCGGGCAGGTCCTGGTCCAGCACGTCGACTATCTCGACACCTGCCTCCTGCCAGGCGGTGCCGTCGACCAGGGCGAGTCCCCCGCTCACGCCGCCGCCCGTGAACTGGGCGAGGAACTCGGGATCACCGCTGCCCCCAACCAGGGCCTGGCCGTCGACTGGGTCGCCGCCGGCAGCACCAGCGCGCCAGCGGCCATGCGGTTTCCCGGCGAGCTCCTCCATGTCTTCGACGGCGGAGTCTGGGACGACGACCGGATCGGCGAAATCCGTCTACCGCCCGGCGAGATCACCGCGGTCGAGTTCGTCGAACCCGCACGGCTGCCCGAGCTGCTCTCCCCGGCCGACGCCCGACGCGCCCTGTCCGCGCTGCGGGCCCGGATCAACTCCGCCGGCACAACACTCCTGGAGAACGGCCAACCCATCGCCCCCGGGGTCTTGGACCGCCTCGGCGTTCTGCGGACCGCCCGCCCGGCCTACCGCTACCCCTGGCACCCCGGACCTGCCCCGCACGACCTCACCGTCACGCAGGTGTGGGGCTGGCTGTTCACGCCGGACGGACGCGTCCTGGTCCTCCTCGAACCCGACACCGCAGTCGCCATCCTGCCCGGCGGCACACCCGAGGAGCAGGACCACGACGACCCTGTAGCCACCCTGCGCCGCGAGACCGAAGAAGAAGCAGGCGCCCGGATCATCAACCCGCTGGTCCTGGGACATGTCACCAACCCCGCCGCCCAGCGCGGATACCTGCGCTACGCCGCCGCACTCACCGAAATCGGTCCCGCCCAGCCCGAACCGGCCACCGGCCACACCTACACCCGCATCCTGGCCACTCCCGAACAAGCCGCCGAACTCTTCGACTGGGGGCCGGCGACCGCACAGCAACTCGCCGCGGTCCACCAGGCCCGCCGACAACTCGGTCTCCCCCGGGCCACCCGCCAGCCCGTCACCGAACTCACCGACCCCATCGCCTGGTAGTCCGTCCGCTTCCGCTCTCCCCCACCTTCCCGAGGAACCCATGAGCCCCTCGCTTCGCACGACAACGCCCGCCTCTGATGACCCCGCTCTGCCACCTGCGGCTGTTCCGGTCCGGCCCGCGCCCGCTCCGGGTGCCGCGGCGGCAGGGCTGGAACCGGAGCGCCGCACGGGACACTGCCAGTGCGGTGACATCGCATACGAGGTGCTCGGCACGCCGGACGACCCGCACCTGTGTTCTTGCGAGCATGAAACACGCATTTCCGGCGGCCCCGCCGTGCTCTGGGTCGGCTTCCACAAGGACGGACTGAAGTGGACCGGTCCCGGCGGTGAACCCACCTGGTTCGCGACCTACCCCACCCTCAAGCGGGGCTTCTGTCCGCGCTGCGGGACCCATCTCGTCTCCGTCGCCAACGGCTCGGACATGGTCATGGTGACCGGCTTCAGCCTCGGTGACCGCAGCGGCACCGATCCCGTTGGGCACTCCTTCCGCGAGGAAGCCGTGCCGTGGATGAACATCACCCTCGCCCCTGATCCGTGTGCCTCGCAGCCTGCCGCACCCTGATCCCTGCTCCGCTCAACCGCCCGATCACCGAAATCTGTTGATTGTTACTTGGCTGCCCTGCGTCGCGCACCCGGCCCGGCCGACACTCCCGAACCCCCAGACCCCCGCGCGGATAAGGAGTCCTTTATGAATACGGGCTCTTCACGATCGAGTGTGTAATTGCGGCCTGAAGCCTCCGGTCTCGAGCAGCGATCTGGCGATGTAGTTCGTGAGGTTGCGGAACCCGAGTGCGGAACCGCGCAGGTGCCCGAGCCGGCCGTTGATCGCCTCGGTGGGGCCGTTGCTGGTGCCGGGACGGTCGAAGTAGGCCAGCACGTCGCCTGCGCGTTTCTTCAACGTGCGGCCGAGCGTGGTGACCTCGACCAGTGCGTTCGGGACACCGGTGCTGATCGTGTCGATCAGCTTGACCATCAACTCGCTGCCACGGCGCCGGTCCTCGTGTCGGTAGGCGGCGATCATTCGCTGGTAGATGCCCCACGTCGCCTCGACTTCGACATGCGCGTCGTCGGCGAACAGCGCGGTGAGCCGAGCGGCCTGCTTGTCGGTGAGCAGCCCGGCACCTGTGTGCAGGGTTCTGCGCGCGGAGTAGAGGGGGTCGTTCTTCATGCCGCGGTGGCCGTGGATCGCCAACTGGACCCGGCGGCGGCACCGATCCAGCGCATCGCCGGCCAGGCGCACGACGTGGAAGGGATCCATGACCGCTGTCGCGTCGGGGAGCTCTTCGGCGGTGGCGGTCTTGAAGCCGGTGAAGCCGTCCATCGCGACCACGTCCACGGCGTCGCGCCAGGCCTCGTCGCGGTCGGCGAGCCAGGACTTGAACGCCTGCTTGGAGCGGCCCTCAACCATGTCGAGCAGCCGGGCGGGACTTGTGCCATCACGGACGGCGGTGAGATCGGCGATCACGGTGACGAAGTTGTCGCCGCGGCGGGTGTGGCGCCACACGCGCTCGTCTACCCCGATCGCGTTGACACCGTCGAAGCGGTTCTCGTCGTTGATCAGCACCCGCTTGCCTTCGGCCAGGACAGCGTCGTTGGCCGTGTACCACGCGACGCCGAGTCCCTCGGCGACTCGGGCCACGATCAGGTGCTGGCACACGATCGCCTCGAGTGCCCACAGCAGCCCGCGACGCGACAGCTTCGTTCGCGGCTCAGCCGCGAGGCTGGTGTCCTGGCGCCACACGTGACCGCAAGCGGTACACCGATAGCGGCGCACGGTCACCACGAGCGTCGTCGGCCGCCAGCCCAGCGGCTCGTGGGCCAGCTCCCGGGTCACGGTGTCGCGCGGTACGCCTTCGCAACCACAGCGACGGCACCACTGGTCCGGCTCGACGACCCGCCATGCCAGCACCGCACGGTCGGGCCTGAGTCGTTGGCCGGTGACGGCCAGACCGAGCTCATCGAGCCTGCAGAACTTGGTCAGGACAGGGCAGGCAAAGGTAGCGTCAGTCAAGTCGAGGTGTGCCAATCTGGAAGACCACGACTTCCGTCCCGGGGCAGCGATGCACAAACGCAGCCGGACGCCCGATCTCGTGTCACCGTCGCAGCGGTCTTCTTCGCGTACCCACTCAGATCGGTCAACGGCGCACCCGATAGCGCAGGTGAAGCACCCGGTTGCCCTGAACAACTACGTCTGGGCCTTCCAGCAGGTGCTGCGCGTCGACGGAGCCGAAGTAACGCTTACCGGACCCGAGCACGACGGGTGCGACGTCCATGCGTACCTCGTCGACCCAACCTGCGGCGAGCGCCTGGCCGCCGACGTCGCCAGCAGCGAACTCGACAGTGCGGTCACCCGCAAGCTCCCGCGCCTTGGCCACGGCCGCCTCGATGCCGTCGACAAAGTGGAACGGCGCCTGGAGGTCCCAGCCCTCGGGCGCACCACGGTGACTCACCACGACCACATGGTCGATCCCACTCGGAGGCGTCCCATCCCAGCCGTCGGTGATGTCGAAGGCGTGACGGCCGGAAATGGTCACCCCGACCTCGTCCCAGTACGGCCGGACGTAGTCGAACGAAGCCTGCGACACCTTCAGAACGCCACTGTCGTCCAACGGCACGTCACCGCTGACCAGCCACTCGAAGATCGGACCGGGGTCGTCGTTCTCAGCCGCGATGTAACCATCCACCGAAACCGACGCGTTCATGACCACTTTCCCCATGGATTCCTCCTCTGTTCGGAGTCCCAGTCTTGTGCGACGTGAGCTGTCGCTCTTGTACGAAATCAATCGGCCGGGAGCGGCCAGCCGTCCAGGACGTGGTCGGGATGATCGCGCAGGAATCGCCGCCGGACTTCGGCGTACCGGGTCGGCGTGAGCCCGGTGAACTCCCGGAACTCGCGCACGAAGTGGGCCTGGTCGAAGTAGCCCGCGCCAGCGGCAACGTCTCCCCAGTCGATCGGTGCAGCGACGTCGAGCGCCAACACGGCGGAGCTGAAGCGGTAGCTGCGAGCCAGCCGTTTTGGCGTGACACCGACTACGGCCTTGAACCGCTTCGCCAAATACGTGCTGCTGGCGCGGGCCGCCACACCGATGTCGCTGATCGGCACTGTCCCGCCTGTCGCCGCAACGGCGCTGCTCATTTGGCGGACCAGGTCAAGACCGTCGATCACCCGCAGCCGTCGCACCAGTTCCTCCTCGAGCAACATCAGCATTTCGTGCGGTGCGTCCGCCAAGGTCAGTCGGTGTCGCAATTCAGCGATAGTGGGCTGGCCCCAGATTTGCTCCACCGTCGCAGGTCGGTCGCACAACTCGGCCGCGGGCATCGGAAGGAACGGTGCCAGGCCCCACGGCCTGAAGTGGACGCCCACGGACCGGGTCGGGGTTGGGTAGCTGAACTCCCACGCACGCGTGGGCGTGGTGACCGCGCAGCCGTCGGCGTACTCCACGGCGTCTACGTCGGTGCCTGCGCGGATGAGAAACGGCGCCCCGAGGTTGACGATGAGCAATGGCGCGGGCGCCGCCGGCAGCATCAACCGGGAGTACGGCGGGGCGCCCTCCAGGTAGTAGAGGTCGTCGATCAGCCCGTCCAGCGGCGGACCGGGCATTCTGGATACATACTCCACGCCGACATCATCGCCGACGGCCCATCCGGCATCACGCGCCGCCGCCAGCATCGAGCCGGCGCCGATCCCTGACGGGGCGCCCCGGCGCATATCGGTCCCCAACTACACCCCACGTTGTGAAGGGCCGTGAAAGCATGCGATGGAGTTCCAGCTGTCCCGCCAGAGACTTCTACGACAGGCCCATCTGTCAAACAGCCGCTTGTGCGTCGGCACTGATCGGCAACCTCGCGGTCATAGGTGGAATACCTCCATAGAAACCTGCAACAGCGGTGCTCGCACCTCCACGCGTCCAGTACCACGGTGAAACACCTCTCAGTACTCTCGAGCAAAGTATCGACGCAGAGGAATTCCTGGCAGGCACGGGATGAAACCTCTGCCTCAGCACGGGTTGCTTAGAGCCATCGACAGTGCTCTCATGGAAATATCGGCGGGTGCAACGGCTGTCTATAGCGGACTCGAAAGCGTTCTGGGCTCGCCAAGTGGCAGCGCATAGGCGTCTTGACTTCGCGCCTGGCTCATCTCTGTTGCCATGACGGTTGGCACACGAAATAGTTTCGACTCGAAATAGGCCTCTCACGGTCGCACCCTGAGTAGAGGTATGGGATGGCAGCTTTGCAGATCAGCACGCGCCAGATGGAGCTCAGCGAAGCCCTGGCAAATGTCGGAGAGTTGAAAAACGTCATAGCGAACCTCCTGAAAGAAAATGGGTTCACGGACGTCGTAAACACGCAAGGTGAGGTCGCCGGCAATAAAGGTGACATACGCCTCAGCGTCCTGCATCTTCACGTCGCCAACCAGAGCTTCTATCAGCAAGTCATAGCGGCAGGTGACAATAGCAATGTCACGCGCGGCGTCGTTGACGACATCATGACGAAGATAAAGAACCTCCATTTCCTATGACGGGGACTGGCTGGAGCTGGGCGGGTACGTCGACTCCGCAACGGCTTCATCCACCTCCACGTCATCATGGGCGTCGAAGGCGATCGACGCCATCGCTGGACACCTCCACGAAGCCTGTATCGGCACCCACTTCGCCCACGCCTACGTCATCCCCGCAGACTGACCGGCCGCCACGTTCGGGTGTCCGCAGTCGGCCCCGATGCCGCCCTCCCCGTGAGACGGCGCCGGGGCCGACTGCCTGTTCGTGGGTGAGAGCGCGGCTGAGAGGGCGGTGGCCACCTCGGCCGGCTTCCAGGTATCGCCCCACCCACTGCATGCGCTGCACCTCGTCGAGAGCGAGTTTTTCGCCAAACCCCACACCCTGCTCGGAAAGGAATAGCATCATGCCCAACCAACAAGTCGCAGAAAACGGCCTGAGCGACTTCTCGTTGCACACCTTCGACGAGTCGTCGTCCCGCCTCATCGCGCAACTGCAGGAGGAGCAAGCTGCACGTCCCGGCGTCAGGCCGGAGGGGCTCGAAAGTGAGCGCGACCTCGATCCCGAGACGGCGGCGCGTCGCTACCTCGACCAGTCCCTGGCAAGCGCGATGATGCCGTCCTTCAATGCTCCGGTGGTGAACGGAGTCACCAGCCGGTTCAAGACGATCGGCACGGAGACGATCCCGCTCACCGACACCCGCACGGTGAAGTTCCGTCAGACACTGAACGACATCCCCGTCTACGGCTCACTGGTGACCGTAGAACTCGACAAGGCCAACAATCTGATCAGCATCGACTCAGCTCTCGGCGAGCCCCAGGAGGTTGACCCGGTCGCCACCATCTCGGCAGGCGACGCCCTCGCAGCGGCCGCCACCGCGCCGCATGGTTATGTACCCGTCCTGGCCGGTGCGGTTCCTCGCCTGAACCACTACTTCGACGCTACCGCGTCTCGCTGGCGGCTCGTGTACATCCTCGAAGACGTGCCGGTGACCCTGGACCACACGGTTGAGCTTCAGTTGGGCCAGGAAAGCAAGTTCGAGCCGCCCCGCTTCGTCGACTACGTGGTGGACGCTCACGACGGGCAAGTCGTATCCATCTTGCCGCGCACACCCAGCATGACCACTGGTGAAGAGCAGACGGCGACCGACAGCTTCGACGTCAAGCGCACCTTCCTCGTCTCACGGCAAGGCGAAAGCCTGCTGATGAACGACCCCATCCACAACGTCCAAACCTTCGGCTTCAACTTCGGCGACCCCTCCGTCGACAGTGATCGGCTGCCGGGTGGCCTCATCACCAATCCGCCGACCTGGACACCAGACGCCGTCAGCGCCCACGCCAACGCCGTCGCGGTATCCGAGTTTCTGCGCAATGTGCTGCGACGGGACAACATTGACGGACGAGGTGGTCCCATGCGGTCAACTATCAACTGTGTCGTCGCCGACAGCAGTCCCGGCCCCAAGCAATGGATCAATGCTTTCTGGGATGGCCAGCAGATGGTCTACGGCCAAGTGCTGCGTGGAGACGAACTACGCTCTCTGTCCGCCAATATTGACGTGGTGGCGCACGAGATGTTCCACGGTGTCACGGACCACACCTCACGTCTGGAGTACGCATTCCAGTCGGGGGCCCTCAACGAGTCCTACTCCGACATCTTCGGAACGATCGTCGCCAACTCGGAGAAGGAGGATCCCCGCACCTGGGACTGGCTGCTGGGTGAGAACCTCCTGCCCGGGGACAAGCCGCTCCGTGACCTGTCGGACCCGCCTCGATTCGGGCAGCCAGCACACATGGATCAGTTCCGCGTGCTGCCCAATACCCGGGCTGGTGATTGGGGCGGGGTGCACGTCAACAGCGGGATCCACAACAAGGCGGCCTTCCACTTGCTCACCGCACAGGCCGACGATGGCTCACTCAAACTGAGCCCAGCTGAGGTGGCGGCCATGTTCTATCTGGCCCTCACGCAGCGGCTATCGCGAACCTCGCAGTTCACAGACAGCCGACGCGCGGTCGTGGCCAGCGCGCGGACTCTGTTCCGAGCACTGCCCGCAAACCAGCTGACCTTCAAGGTCGCCGCAGTCGAAGCGGCCTTCGCTGCGGTCGGGATCCTTTGAACTTCGCGGCACGTTCTCTATTGAGTGGGAGTGACGAATCGGGTACTCGCGCTGGTCGGTGGCCGATGTCCATGGTGTAGATCATCGGGCGGGTCCGGTTCCGGCGGGACGCCGGGTTCGGCTGCGCTCGCGACCGACCCCGGCTACGATCCGTCAGCAGGTCGGCACGCTAAGACCGTGTCCTATGTGGAGCTGGGTCGTTGAGCTTGGTTATGGGGCGGGGTACGTGGAGTTGGATTGTTCCGGACGGGTTGTGGGAGATCGCGGAGCCGCTGATCCCGCCGTCGAAGGTGCGGTCGCAGGGTGGCGGAACACAGGACACGCCTGACGAGACGCTGTTCGCGGCGATCATCTATGTGCTGGTCAGCGGCTGCGCCTGGCGGGCTTTGCCACCGTGCTTCGGTATATCGAAGTCGACCGCGCATCGCCGGTTCCTGATCTGGTCCCGGGCGGGAGTATGGGGTCGGCTGCACGATGGCGTCCCGTGGAGTGGTGTAGCAGGAATCTTGGAGTAAATCCTGGTCACGGGGAGGCCATCCGCCGCAGTGGGGCGTCCGCAACCCGCGTACGAACAGCTGGCATTCGCCCGCCCGGGCGGTCTGCGCATCTCCGGTTTGACCGGACGGCAATTGCTTCCCGCGGCCCAGGGGGCCAGGCCGCCGGCGCTCCGGGCCACCCGAGTGTAGGCGCCCCGACCCGCGCTTGGCAGCAGGTCGGGCCCCACGCTCTCGTCCGCGCCGAGACGGCCTGACAGCTCGGGGGCTGCACGCTGCTCAGGCGGCCCGGACGCGGGTCGGGTGCAGGTGCAGCTCGCAGGCCGTCCAGCAGTCGGCCAGGAGCGTGCCCACCTCGGCCCCGCAGGGGCAGATGCGGTTGATGCCGAACAGGCCCTCCGGGCCGCAACAGCCTTCCGACCGGCGCTCGTCCGGGTGCTCCAGTAGCCCCACCGCATCCTCAGGGTGAAGCACGATGTCACCAGGGGGACCCGGCACCTGCGCGTGAGTGAACGGCTCGGGGTCAATCGCGTAGCGGCCGCGAGGGATCGTAGCCTCCGGCATCTCGCCCGGCCCCACCCCATCGGCGTGATGCGCCGGCAGTTGCGCGAGCAGTTCGACGTCTCGGCTGAGGCTCCGACCGCATTCCGCACACTCAAAAACCGTCATCCGTCCACTCCCCTCGACCCGGCCGGCCGGTCTTCGAACACCGGTCCGCGAATTCACGCCGCCGAGGCTGTCTCTCCGGGCAACCTGGCGAAAGCATTAGGGGCACCCTACGGGCCGCCGCCTGAGCGATCGACGGAATTACTTACGCGTGGATCAGGCCCGGCAACAGCGATCCCTGACCCAACTCCCCGCGCCGACGGACAGTCAGCACACCTGCGTTCCACCACTACACGGATGGTGTCCCGACCAGTGGGGTAGCAGCGATCACCGCATAGCCCCTGGTCATAGGGCGGCCATCGCGCAACTCTCCGAGTAGCGAAGCTCGTTGAGGCGAGGGGTGACGCGATGGCCTTGTCCCAGCATGACTTAGAGATCGTCTCAACTGGTTTGACTACTAGGCTGGCTGCCGTGATGGCGATGGTGGATCGGCTGGTTCCGGACAGGTTGTGGGAATTGTTCCAGCGAGTGGTCCCGGCCGCTCCGGTACGGCCTCAAGGCGGTGGTCGGCGCCGGTATGGGGACCGGCAGGTGCTGGCAGCCATCGTGTTCGTGGCCACCACGGGCTGTACCTGGCGCCAACTACCGCCGGGCTTTGGCCCGTCCGGGCCGACCGCACACCGGCGGTTCACCGAGTGGAGCCGAGCTCGGGTCTGGGCCAAGCTCCACCGGCTGGTCCTGGACGAGCTCGGCACGCGCGGCGCCCTGGACTGGTCGCGATGCGCGATCGACTCGGTGAACATGCGGGCAGCGAAAGGGGGGACCTGACAGGTCCGAATCCCGTAGATCGCGGCAAGAAAGGTTCAAAGATCCACTTGATCACTGAGCGGACCGGTCTGCCCCTCTCCATCGGCGTCTCCGCCGCCAACACCCATGACAGCCAGGGCTTGGAACCCCTAGTGCGAGGCATCCCGCCCATCCGCTCCCGCCGTGGACCTCGTCGACGACGGCCCGCCAAACTCCACGCCGACAAAGGCTACGACTACGACCACCTGCGCCGATGGCTCCGGACCCAGAACATCACTCCGCGCATCGCCCGCAAGGGCATCGAGTCCTCTCAGCGTCTGGGCCGCCACCGTTGGACCGTGGAGCGGACAGTTGCATGGCTGTCCGGGTGTCGCCGCCTGCACCGTCGCTATGAACGCAAAGCTGAACACTTCCTGGCCTTCGCCGGGATCGCCGCGGCACTCATGTGCTTCCGGCGCCTCTCGCAGCAGGCCTAAGACGTCGTTTCACTTGGTGAGTCGGCGGTGGTTGATGAGGCTGGTGGCGATGGCGGTGAAGGCCAGGAAGTGTTCAGGCTTGCGTTCGTAGCGTCGGTGGAGCCGACG